>JBOHVN010000001.1:0-6754 GCA_050735675.1 Binatia bacterium
CAAAGGGATAAGGGTTCTTGGCGTGTGGGAAAATGGCTTTCGCCACATCACCAACAACGTTCGCCCTGTCGTAAAGCCGGATGATCTGAAAGGCATCAAGTTGAGGGTGCCAGGCGGTGTTTGGCGCGTGAAGATGTTCAAGGCGTATGGAGCCAATCCATCGCCTATGCCCTTCGCCGAGGTCTATTCCGCTCTCCAGTCCGGCGTCATGGACGGCCAGGAGAACCCGTTTCCCCAAATCGCCTCTGCCAAGTTCCAAGAGGTGCAAAAATTTCTCTCTCTAAGTGGTCACGTCTACACCCCGGCGTACCTGGTGGTAAGCGAGGAGTTTTGGAAGAAACTGCCCAATGATGTTCAGGCCACACTTTCCAAGATCGGCTGGGAGATGGGGGATTTTGCCCGGTCCGAGGGCGACCGCCTCGATAAAGAACTGATGGGAAAACTCGCGCCTCCGATGAAGGCTAACGAAGTGGATAAGGACGCCTTTATCAAGGACTCCAAAGCTGTCTACGATGACTTCGGAAAGGAAATACCCGGCGGCACGGAGCTCATCAAGCTCATACAATCGTTGCGGTAACCAAAAATGTTTCGAGTCTTACGTCTCGAGTCCAAGTCCGGCGTTTGAACCCGAGACGCGAGACTCTGAACGCTGTGAAAGCCATTCAGCGACTCTTCAGCCGAGTCATCACCGTTCTCGAGTGGTGGTCCGTGCTCCTGCTCGTCATGATGGTGGTATTGGTTTCGGCCGGGGTTTTCTTTCGTTACGTCCTCAACGCGTCTCTCGCCTGGTACGATGAGTTCGCTTCCTACCTGCTGGTCTGGCTGACCTTCTACGGCGCGGTCGCCGCCTCTTACCGCCGCCGTCATATCGGGTTTGAAATGGTCGTAAACCGACTAACGCCGAACATCAGAAAGGTGATGGAGGTTGTTGCCGAGCTCTTGATCTTAGGATTTCAATTTGTGCTTTTCTACTATGGCTGGCTGCTAGCGCACAAAATGGGCGATGAGACTGCAATCTCCCTTCCATGGGTGAAAATGGGCTGGGTCTACAGCGTGCTTCCGATTGCCGGCGGCCTCATGCTTCTGATCAGCCTCGAGCGTCTGTTTCATCTTCTCTTCGGCAGCGTGGTCGAGAAAGGAGCTGAAGGGGCATGGAGTGGCTCATCCTCGGAATAATCATTCTCCTGACGGTTATCAACGTCCCGATCGGCTTTGCTCTCACACTCACGACTATCCTTTTCATTTTCTGGAAGGGAACCACGTCTCTCAGCGTCGTTCCTTTGAATCTCTTTTCCGGAGCATCGAGTTTTCCCCTGCTCGCGATTCCGCTCTTCATCCTGGCCGGCGGTCTCATGGAGACGTCAGGCATCTCGCTCCGGCTGGTCAACCTCGCCAATAGTCTGGTCGGTTTCATCCGCGGCGGACTTGCAATGGTCACGGTGCTGGCGACAATGATTCAAAGCGAGATCTCAGGATCGTCCGTCGCCGATGCGGCGGCGATCGGTAACGTCGTGATCCCGGCCATGGAGAAGCGGGGCTACCCGCGAGCGCTGAGCGCGGCGATCGTTTCCAACGCGGCCTCGGCGGCGATCCTCATTCCACCATCCATTCCCATGATCATCTATGCCTGGATGGCCGAGGTCTCGGTGGCCAAGCTCTTTTTTGCCGGTTTTCTTCCCGGCTTTATCGCCTGCGCAGGCATGATGGGGCTGAGTTACTTTTATGCGCGGAAACACAACTTTCCCGTCGAGCAGAGGTTCTCTCTTCCTGAAGTAGGAAGATCGACCATCCGCGCTTTCTGGGCGCTTTTCATCCCGATCGTGATTTGGGGAGGAATCTTTCTCGGCATCGCCACCGCCACCGAGGTGGCCGCCCTGGCTGTGCTGGCTGCGTTTCTCATCGGCGCCTTGATCTACCGGGAGCTTCCCGCGCGAGAGATCACCCGAGTCTTACATGATTCCGCGGGGCAGACCGCGGTGGTGATGCTGATCGTGGCATCTTCGGCCGTACTCGGATGGTTTTTGACGAGCGAACAGATCCCGCAAAAATTCGCGCGCGCTATTCTCGAAACCACGTCAAACAAATACCTTATTCTGTTTTTTCTAAATATCTTCTTTTTCGTAGCCGGGATGTTTCTCCACTCGGCGGCGGCGATCATTTTGGTTGTGCCGATCGTTATGCCCCTCATTCGCCAGATCGGAATCGATCCTATCCATTTCGGCATCATCGTGACCATCAATCTCGGCGTCGGCCAGCAAACCCCGCCCGTCGCCACGGTGCTCTTTACCACGGCCGCGATCGCGCGTCTGCCTTTTTGGGAGGTGTTTAAGGCGGGGTGGCCGTTTACGCTTGTTTTAGTTTTAGTCACTCTCCTCGTTACGTATATCCCGTGGATCAGCCTCGGTTTGGTCAATCTGGTTAACTGGTAGCCTGCCAATTTTGGATTATAGAATTCAATTGCCCCTTTTTCTCTGCTACTCGATCTTGGCCCTAACCGTTCTGCCGCCGCCGTCGTCGCCGATACTGAGACTTACGGTGACTGGGTTTGCGATCCCTTTGACGTTGGCGCGTTCAGTTTCCACCTCAAACTCGAAAGCGCCGGCGCGCGATGCCCGGATCGACGCAATTATCTTTACCCCGTTGATCGTTCCTAGAAATCTAAATTCTCCGTTTCTATCCATCTTAAAGGAGCCCGCCGGCATGGTGACGGAATAAGAAGCGGTGCCACCTGTTACTTGGAAGCTGACGGGTTCTTTCGGGAGATCGAGCCCATTGCTGCTCGGGCCTAAGGTAAAGCTAGCCAGCATCTCAATTTCACCATCCTCGATATCGATATCGACCTCGCGGGTGGTGAAGGTAGCAAATGGCTGAAGCGCCTTGGCGGCAAAAACGCCCCCCGCCCCGCCGCATCGAAATAGAATCATTGTCATAGAAACTGCCGCGCAAAACACACGCGCCGTCTTTGAAAAGCGTGCGGATAGAACGTTCATGTTAGTTTCCTTCCTGGTCTAGTCTATTGACCCCACCGATCTGCGCAGCCTTTGCCTGAGTTACTTTGCTCCCTCCTTACATTACCAACTGGTAATTTTCCCATCACTTTCCCATTAGCTTCCCTTGATAACGTTGCTCTCAAAGGAGGTGCACCATGGAAACTCCATAGAGGCTGAAGGGAAGTGTTGTCAAGCAAGCCAAACGACGGAGGCCTATATCATGAAACCATTCCAAAGGAGGACTCGATGAAATCTTACAAATATTATGGGCAAGAGCGCCTGGTTAGACTGGCCGCGCTGATGGCAGCAATGTGCGTGATGCTCGCATTAGGAACCAAGCCCGCGAGGGCGGTCGTGCCGACCGGCACGCCAACTTTCAGCAACCCCCTCGACATCACCAATGACTATCATCCGTTCCAACCGGGCGGCGTAAAGGTCTTTCAGGGCTCAGATGGGCGAACAAAGATGGTCGGCCTGCATTTGTATCTCACCGAGACTCGCCCGTTCAACTGGAACGGCACGACCGTAGCGTGCCGGGTGTTGCGGGAGATTGCTTTCGAAAATGGACAGCTAGTCGAACTTTCCGACAATTACTTCGCTCAGGCGGATGACGGAACCGTGTACTACTTCGGCGAGGTCGTGGACAATTATGAGGACGGCGTAGTGGTCGATAATGACGGCAGTTGGCTGGTAGGTGGACCCATATTGCCGTCTGATCCGCCGACAACTGCGAACGACAACAACCCAACTGTGTTCATGCCTGCCAATCCAGAAGTTGGCGACGTATTCAAGCCCGAAGATCTGATCCCGATAGTGGACGAGACGGCTAAAGTCGTGCGCGTGGGTGTCAAAGTCAAAGTGCCGGCCGGGGCATACGAAGACGCCATCGCTATCGAAGAGACCTCAGCGCTGGAGCCGGGCACGACGACGAAATGGTATGCGCCCGGCGTCGGCGTCGTAAGGGAGAAGGCCAAGCGGGAACAGCTCAATTTGATTTCTTCGACCCTGGTATCGCCGTAGCGGGCAACGCCTTTCGCACGGGGAACGCTGAGTTTGATCGACCGGGCTGTTTTCGCTACGATGCCCACTCCCGAAGGGGGATCGTTAGCTCGATATGCGTCTACTTTTGGTTGAGGATGACGCGAAGACTGCGTCATTTATTCTGAAGGGGCTAAGCCAAAGCGGCTATGCTGTAGACCATGTCAGTGATGGGGAGACAGGTCTTCATATGGCCTTGAGCGAGACCTATGACACGGCAATTATCGATGTGATGCTGCCAAAGCTGGATGGCCTTGCTCTCATCGCGGAGTTGCGTCGAAAAAAGCGTAAACTCCCGGTGATTATACTCAGCGCCCGCGGAACTACCGGGGACCGTGTCAAGGGGCTCGAAACGGGAAGCGACGACTACCTGACCAAGCCCTTTGCTTTCTCAGAGCTCTTGGCGCGTGTGCAGGCATTACTGCGCAGGGCGAGCCGGGTTTCCGAACCCACCAGCCTGACGGTTGGAGAATTATCCATCAATCTCCTCACTCGTCAGGCAGCGCGCGGAGACAATAAAATCGATCTTCAGCCGCGCGAGTTTGCGCTGCTGGAGTATCTTATGCGCAACTCGGGCCGGGTCGTTTCCAAAACCATGATCATGGAACATGTTTGGGACTACAACTTCGACCCGCACACCAACGTAGTGGAAGCGTGCATGTGCCGGTTGCGCGACAAGATTGATAAAGGTTTTGGCGCCGCAAAGCTCATTCATACGATCCGAGGCGTAGGCTATGTTATTCGAGAGGCTCCGTAGAATCCGCCGCACACTGGCATTTCGTCTCACCGTTTGGTATGCGGCGATCTTCACGGTATCTTCGCTCCTCGCCTTTTTTTTCTTTTATCTCCAAATCGCATCCATTCTTCGCGAACGCACCGATGAGGAGCTGTTAGACGACCTCGAAGAATTGTCTGCTCTGCTCGGCGAAAAAGGTATCGACGAGGTCAAGCAAACGATGATTCTTGAAGCAAAGGAGGACGGAGAAAAGGACATCTTCTATCGGCTGTTGAGTCCTGACGGCAAGGAATTGGGTTCCTCCGAAATGTTTTCGTGGGGCCATTTGAGCGTGAGCCAGCCCGCTTTGCAGCGGATAGCCAAAGACGCGAGGCCCGTGTTCGAGACTCTCACTATTGAAGGGCGGCGCCACAACGCCAGGACTGTTTACGCTCTCATTGGGCCAGCTACGATCCTGCAAATCGGTTTGTCTTTGGAAGACAATGATGAATTTTTAGCGGAGTTCCAACAGATCTTCGGTGTCACGATCGCCGTGGTCATGATATTCGCCGGCTTGCTCGGATGGTTCATGGCCAAGCGCGCGCTGAGAGACGTTGAAGAAGTCACCCGCACAGCCCGAGCGATATCGGCGAGCGATCTCGAAAAACGGGTCCCGGTTAAAGGCCGCGCCGAGGAAATCGACCGGCTCGCAACGACTTTCAACGACATGCTCGACCGCATTCAGAAACTGATTACCGAGACCAAAGAGATGACCGAGAATATCGCTCACGATCTGCGCAGTCCGATCACCAGAATTCGCGGCATGGCCGAAATGGCCTTGACCGCCGGCGAAGCAATCGATGAGTATGAAGCCGCGGCGGCAAGCACCGTGGAGGACTGCGATCGGCTCTTGGAGATGATCAACACGATGCTCTACATTTCTCAAACCGAGGCGACGGCGGGGAAGATCGCGACGGAAGAAGTCGATATGACCCGGGTGGTGCGCGATGCCTGCGAATTGTTTCAACCCGTGGCCGAGGACAAGGGAGTCCATTTGGTCGTCGAAATTGGCGCCGATCTGAGAGTCAGCGGCGTATTGCAGTGGCTTCAGCGCATGCTCGCCAATCTTATCGACAACGCCTTGAACTACACTCCCTCCCCGGGGACTGTTACCGTCTCGGTTAGTGGCGATGAAAAGCTCGGTATCATCGCGGTGAAAGATACCGGAATCGGTATCTCGCAGGATGAACTGCCTCATATTTTCAGGCGCTTTTACCGGTGTGAGCGGAGTCGTTCACGGCCGGGCACCGGCTTGGGATTAACCCTGGTAGAGGCAATTGTTCATGCCCACCGCGGCCAAATCGCGGTCACAAGCACGCCCAATTTAGGCACGACTTTTACGGTGACATTGCCCAGTGCGTCTTTCGTTTCCTGAAACCATAAAATTCGTGGATGATTCAGAGCGTTCTTTAGTAGTTCTATTTGTCAAGGTGGTTTGATTCCCTGAGGAAACTTCTTCCAGTGACTGGTCGGGTCATTGCTCTGATACCCGTGTTCTGTTTCGCGGTTGCAATAACCGCCGCGGGAGCCCAGGACGCCAAACCCCCTGACATCGACAAAAATGGCGAGCCATCCTCCTGGGACATTGAAGGCGAGTATGAGGTCAAGCTCGACTATAGAAAAAACTTTGCTCTGGATCGGCGCAACAGAGATGATCTGCTTCGTTTTGATCAGGAGTTTCAGTTACGCTGGTCCTACCGCTACAACGATTGGATCTCATTTCTGCTTGAAGGGAAGCTGATTGGCGAGCACCAACTCTACACCGGGGGTGGCGGCCGAAGATCGGAGTTCGAGCCCGAACGCGGCGAAACCTGGGTACGCTTAGACCAGCTCTTCGGACGGGATCTAAGCGTTAAACTCGGCCGGCAGAACTTCGAAGAGCCACGCCGGTGGTGGTGGGATGATGACCTCGACGCCGTCGGCATGCGCTACCGACGCGACTCATGGTCAT
>JBOHVN010000002.1:0-27276 GCA_050735675.1 Binatia bacterium
AGCCCCGTGCGATCGTTGTGGAGCCAGGCTCACCGTCGCCCTTTCTGCCGAGAAAACCTCCAAGCTCAGCGGTCAGGTGCGTGATCTCACGCACGCTCGGTGGACTCGCAGGCAGCGGCTGATTGGGGCGTTTGAAGGCAAGCAACGCCTGCCACTCGTGCTCCTCAAAGGCAACGCTACAAGGGGCCTGCGGTTTGTGGCGCGAAAGCTTCTTGATGTGCTCGATTCTCCACGCTACCACCAAATCAACGGCGAGGCAGTTCTCCCAAACCGTGCGGTCAGCGAGTTGACGGCTCTCAATACGGCAGACGCTCTTTATCGTCTTGTGATACTCCTCGATGCCCCAGCGTTTCTTGTACCACTCGACCTTCTCCAGCGCCTGCTCGAAGTCGTTCACCTCAACTGTGGTCAACAGCATCCACTCCACGGCATCTTTTTCCGAAGGCGGATTGACCTCGGTGACATACACCGCCCAAACAGTAAGTGCTGGGAGCGAAGACTTGAGCTTTGGCGGACGCAACGTCACTTGAGCCAAGCGAATCTTAAGCACTCCATCGCGTGCCGCTCGCCCCTTTTTTCTCGGAATGTGCAGCACGCGCTGGCCCGCCACCGCTTGGTTTTCCATATACTCCCACAGGCACACGCGGGTGTCTTTGACTCGCCGATCGCTCTCGGCTCTAACCAAAAGCTTGGGGTGGGCGGGATCGCTTTTCGCCAGCGCAAAGAGTTCATACACATCGGCTTCGCGATCTCCCACACTCACCACCGTGCTGGCCGCTCCGAGCTGGCGCTGCAGGCGCGCGGCGGCGCGAAAGCTTTTAAGCCACTTAAAGCTCTCCTTTTGCTCAATGGGCCGCTGGTAACGGGTGGCACGCTTACCGAACTGGCTCGGGTCGCGCGCCCAGACCTCGATGTCCACCAAACCCATCGCTGTGCCTTCGGTGCTATACGCCATCGTGTCGTGCAACAGAATCCCCTGCGCTCCGTCGACCCGGGTGTTGATGGGCCCCAGCCCTTCCATGTCGGCATGCGTGGCATAGTTAAAGCTGGTAGTATCCTGCACGGCCAGAACCACATCGATCTTTTCGCGCGCAATGCGCTCCATGGTGGAGTGATAGTGGGAGGAAAGAAGAGCGTTCATACTCACGGCCTTATGCTCAAAGAATCGATAAGCGCCTTTGGTTTTGGCGCGGCTCTGGCAGGCCTGGGGAATATTGGCCGCGGGCTGCGCGTAGAAATCACGTGCCACGGTAAAAAGCCGCTTTCGATGGCGCCCATCACGAAGTTTAACCGCCCCGAACTCCTCCTCCGCCCAATCGCTGGCAGGCTGGGGTGGCTTCGTGCATGGTGTGGCCGAGCGCCGCGCCGGGCCAGGCTCTTCGCACAGCCTCTGACGGCAGTCGGGCTCCAACGCATAGAGATAAATGTCTTTGATCGCTTGGCATGCTCGGTGGGCTCGGTCCTGGCGCCCGCGCCCGCGCGTGCGGCCCACATGAATCCAATTGGCGGCGCGGTAAGAAGTTGCCGCAAAGCGTTTCGATTCAACGTAGGTCTCCAAAAGCAGCGGTCTATAACCATACGTCTGCTGCCAGTCCTTAGCCAAGCGCTTTTGCGCCATGGCCAGAACCTTAGAGGCAAGATTAGCCACCTTCACCTGGCGCACGATCACAAAGCGCGAGTTGGCCACCACATAGCGCAGCTGGGCCTGACGCGCCGCATGACTCCAACCGATCCAGCGATCGCGGGCCTTCAAATACAAAGCGGCCGCGCTGAAGCCCAGCGCTCCCACATACCCGTGCTCGCAGCTGATCAGGTAGCGAAGCTGCGCGCCGCAGAGGGGTCGGTATCCCAGATAGTGGTGCGTGGATACGAGTTTCTTCCATTGCAAGTCCCGCTCGCGATCCTTGGAGGTGACCCAAACCAGTTCCAGCTTGCAAAGCTTGTTGACCGAGCCCTCAAGTTTCGCAGGCACGTTCAAGACGGTGCCGGCAAAACTCGATCCGCCAAAGCGCACGCTGTGGCGCGGCGGCGGCAAATCGATCAGGCCGCGCCGCTGCAAGCGCACCAGCGCCAGCCGGCAGTTCACCGTTTTGTCCTTGCCGTTGGCTGCGCGCCAGTCGAGCCAATTGCAGACTCGGCGTGCCAGATCCGCCCGCGACCACTCGGCATGATCGCGCACCGCCGCATTGATACGCTTGAGAACAGCGTGCGGAAAAACTCGCCCGCACACCACCACGCTGCCATCCATCCGCGCACAGGATGCCACAAATCGGTTGTCAGTGTCCAGCGTGGGGAGTTATGGGAACATGATCAGCGTGCAGGGGGGGAAGGCTCAATAGCGTGACGCCAGCTCCGGAGCAGTCACGGTGCATCGGACAAATCCGACCTTGAGCATTGATAGGGTCATTTTCGCATTACTTCTCTGCTTGACGACCGTTGGCTGTGCAGCGAGCTTGCCTGACTTCAAGGCTCCGCTCGCTCCAGGTGTGCATCTCGTAGCTCTATCACGAGCGGATCCGTCCGACGATCGGGGAAAAGCTGCTGGTTTACGAGCGGATTAACGGAGATAAGCGCCAGTTATTTACGATCACAAACGATAGTACCGGGCTCGGGCGGGTTTACGATTCCCGGTACGACTGCGACTGTGGGAACGAAGTCAAATTCCCCCTCGGATATTGGAAGCAGGGTGAAACGCGCGTGTACGAAGTGAAATGTAAAGGCCTTAAGAAGTCACGGCAACTCAAGGTTACAATGCGGGAACTGGATTTCGTTTATAAAGGCGTACCGCATTCCCTACGTTTTCACTGGCTGATCGACGAAGGCCGCGGCAAAGGAACTGATATGATTTATACGTACAGCCCCGGCAGAGGACTCGTGGACATTGAAGGTAATGAGTAGCCGGGCATCGGCCAGTTAGGCGACAACCCCGACGCCATGCCGTTCGACGTCCCACTCGACCATGCGCGGCAAAATGGTACCGCGGGCACGGGTTTAAAGTATGAGGAGTTCAGATTAGCGGTTGCTGAAACATCTTTGAAAAAATACGAGACGTACCGTTCACCCTGAGGTTTCTCGCGAGCGTCCGCTTGGATGTCAGTGGCAGTCATTCATTCGATTCGGATGTTTTCCGGCAGTTCGCATCGTACAACCGCAGCCACTCCTGCATCGGGACAAACTTTTCACCTCTCGCCCTGTTCATCCCAAATAATCCATCCGCCGCATTTTTCTGAAAGATACTTTAACTGCTCGATTTCTTCAGAGCTACATGCAGCTTTTTCTCTGCCAACAACCGCATCCCACAAAATGTACTCGCGGCCTCCCAGCCAGCCGGCGCACCACTGCTCCTCAGATATTTGTGACATCACTTTCACAAGCAGAGCCGCAGTAATTCTTTGCTCATCCATAATGATTCCAGGGCGAAGCCGGTCGAAAGCATACTCTTCGCGCAGAGTCAGTATCAGGTCTCCGCCAACGGCCACCGCACAAACCAACATGCCGCTAATAAGGGCAGATTCGACGGTGACGGGGAACTCGACGTAAAAATTGTCAGGGACGTTTGAGGGCACGTGTGAGCGCTAGATAGATGGACCAACAGCGATTGAGGACCGCGGCGCGTTGGCGGCCTTCAAACGGCATAGAGCGATCCAGGAGATCTCTCTCCAAACTGGTGGCGAGGTCCCAATTCCAATCCATAGATCCCTTAAATATATCAGCGTTATCTAAACCAAAGTGACGTAATCATTCCAGCGTTATCGCGCCTCAGCAGTCGGAATAAAAGGAGATTGTTCGCCCGAGAACTGCGGCAGGGCAATCCCACGGTGCACTTGCTCCCGGCTCAGCCGGATGGTATTGGTCTGCCGGTAATACCTTGATCTTCGATTCCTTTTCACCTCGATTACAGTCCGCCGGCGATAGCCTACAAGTGAACATTCTCCTGCTTGACAGGTGTTACCGCCCGAGGTAACATCATGGACCGGTGGGCAAATTGCGGCGCGGTGGTTTTGTTTTCGTGTGGTGGAAAGGAGATCACCCGCCGAGGCATGTACACGTCTACCGCGACGGCAAGCTGGTGGTAAAGTGGGACTTGGACAACAAGAAGGCCATGAAAGGGAGCGCGACAAGACGGATTATCGATTTGATTGAGGCGTTCGAGTCGGAAGAAATCCTATGAAGATTCGTACAGTGAAGTGCAATAACAGGCGAAAAAGTTTTGAGATCAATACCTCGTCGAAGAAATATGTCTTCCCGTACAGCAAGTCCGAGCCTGCGCCGGCGCCTGATAATCCGATTACGCGGGTTTATGTGGATAAAGAGCTTGGTAACGAAGGGGTCAGTTACGAGCTGGCGTCGGGCGACACCGGAACCGTACACATCGACCAGGTTCTGGAATACAACAGCGACCCCAACTATCAGAGAGATCAGCTGCTCTACAAACTCACTCTCGAGGCGCAAAGGCGGATCGCCGAGAGCCCGCTCTCGAAACGCGAGATAATTCGCAGGCTCGGCACCTCCGCCACACAACTCTATCGACTGCTAGATCAAACCAACTACGAGAAAACAGTGGATCAGCTCGTTTCCTTACTCCAAGTTTTGGATTGCGATGTGGACTTAATCGTCCGCGCTAAAACGGCATGACCGGGATTCTTAATGGGCGAAAATTCCAGCAAGACTGCCGATGATCGCTTGTACTGCAAAAATGCACCGGCAATGTTTTCCTCACTTCCCCCACGGTAGGCAAGCCGCCAATGGTTGGGGCAAACGTCTTTGTGCCGCGTTCGCGCAAGAGCCGAGCTTATCGTTTTCTGGAATTCTGTTACAGCAGATCGTCTAAGACGAGGACTTCCGGTCCCGCCACTCTCCGGAATCCTGGATCATTGGATATGAAGCCCGTGGCGCCGCCATTTGACCTCAGCTTTGTCGATCGAACGGATTTCGTACACGAATTTCGGCGAACCGCCGAAGTCGCGATCGCCAGTCCAGAATTCGCTGACCCCATGCTCGGCAACTAACGCGGCGATATGGGCGTCGTCAACCAGATTGCCAGTTGCTTGGCTGAACCTGAGAAGCCGCTGCATAAACGCCTCGTGTCGTGGTCCTTCTCGCAAGAGCGTCAAACCGGGGGACTGCAGCAATGAGTTCAAATCGCTAAGAAAATCGCCAAGGTCCGGTGGGCGGGTCGAAGACCCGTGGATGAGTGACGACACGTATAAATTCATAAATACATGGCCAGGGCAGCGCCCAGGGCGAGTCCCCTTCAGCGAATTCCTGCAGAAGTTTTTTTGTTTGCGCGTGGTGGGTGCTTCCTCGCGCCTCGCGTAAACTAGAGTATTCGTGTCCAATGCGATCACAACCGGCCATCCATCAAATCAAAAATGACATCGCGGTCATCGAGGCGCACTCCAGGCAAGATTCGGCCTAGTTCTGTTTTCCATCTAAGCTGATAGGCTTTGCGCTTTGTTTGTTTACTGAAATAAACGCGTAGCGCCCTTTCGACGACCTGACGAACCGTTAGGCCCTCGTCGGCAGCCTTGCGCTTGAGCTGCCGGAAAAGCTCGTCCCCGATCTCAATCGTCGTTCGCGTATGTCGAAGCATATTCTGTTATGCATAGTATGCAAGATGAAGCGCTGCGTTTCGGCCTTCTCTCATAAGACACCAAATTCAGTATTCAGCGTCGTATAAATTTAACGAGCCAACTGCTGACGGAGCGCGTTTAATGTCGGCGCGATCGGGGTGAACTCTTCCGCGTCGAAGCGGAATGCGTCGGTTTGCTTGAGGCCGTGGCCGGTGAGATTGCAGACGACTGTGTCGTCAGGTCGGATGACGCCGGCGTCTCGGAGCTTTTTTGCAACGGCAACGGAAACGGCCGCTGCCGGTTCGGCGAAAACTCCCGCGAGACTGCCGATGAGCGCTTGCGCTCGGAGAATTTTCTCCTTCACTGCCGCATGCCCCAAAGATTGCCGCGACTAGTCGAAGACTTTGGTTGACTCCGTTTGTACACCATTGTACATTTCACACCTATGAAACTGTCCATCAGCGAAGCACGCAAAAGACTTCCCGAGTTGGTTCGTCAAGTCCGACAAGACGCAGGCGCCAAGATCGAGATCACCGTCCGCGATGAGGTGGTGGCGGAGTTGCGGGCGACCCTGCCAGAGCCCGAGCCGGGAGTCGCCGCCAAGAAGCTTGTTCAATTGATGCGCAGGCTGCCGGAGCGCCGCGGACGGAAAACAAGGGTGTCTGAGCATGTTAAGGACCATCTCTATGGGACCAAGGCGAAGAGCGAGTAATGGCGCTTCCCGCCCGCCTATTTTGTGACACATCCTTCTTTTACGCGTGCTTCGACCGACGCGACATCAACCACAAACTAGCCATGGGCCTCTCGGCGGATGCCGCTGCCTCAGGCTCTCGCCTTTATGTCACGTGGGATATCATCAGCGAAACGTCGACCTTGCTTCGTTACCGGCGAACCTACCGTGAAGCGCTAACGTTTCTAGCTGAAGTGAAGCCTTACCTCCAGATCGTAAACTACGGGGAAGTCGTGCGCACAGAAGCGGAGCAAATATTCCGCCGCTACGGGCGCGACCACAAACTTTCTTTTTGTGACGCCATTTCATTTGTGGTTGTAACAACGCTGCTCGGGAACATGCCCTCTCTCGCTTTTGACGGCGACTTCCGAGCGCTGGGCCTCTCCGTGATTCCTTAGACTATACGCTCCCGAGTCATGTTCCTCCGGCGGAGCCGGAGGCTCGATTTGTGAATCGCTCAAAGCGGTCTGCCCAGCTCACCGGACGCGATAAGGTTCCGCGCTTTTCAACGCGCTAACTGTTCGCGCAACGCTTTCAAGGTCGGTGCAATCGGTACAAGCTTTTCGTCCGATAAACGGATCGCCTCGGGCTGCTTGAGGCCGTGGCCGGTGAGATTACAGACGACCAGGTCGTCGGCGCCGATGATGCCGGAATCGCGTAATTTCTTCGCCACCGCGACCGAAGTCGCTGCTGCGGGTTCAGCAAACATACCCGCGAGACTGCCGATCAGCGATTGGGCTTCGAGAATTTCTCTATCAGACACCGCCGCGGCGGTCCCTCCCGATTCACGAATCGCCGCCAGCGCGCGCCAGCCGAGGGATACGGGATTTCCCACTTGGATGCTCTCGGCGGCTGTCGCACGCGCGATGACCGCTTCGATCTCGGTTAACCCCTTCTCAAATGCCGCAACGATCGGCGCGGCGGCTTCGCTCTGCGCCGCGACGAGCTTGGGCGCATTCTCAATCCAGCCTAGTGATAGGAATTCCTGGTAGCCTTTCCACATCGCGTAGATGCCCGTGCCGCCGGCGGTGGGGTGAATTACCCAGCCGGGAATTCGGCCGTCGAGCTGATCGACCATTTCATACGCGTAGGATTTTTTTCCTTCATCGCGATACGGATTCGAGGACAGGCAATCATACCAGCCGAACTCTTGCACCGCCGCTTTGTATAGCTTCGCTACCTCGTAATCGAAGTCGCCATCGATAACCACGACCGTGGCGCCGCAGGCGCGGGCTTGAATGATTTTCGAGGCCGCCGTTCCGGCGGGTACCATGACGATGCTCTTGATTCCGGCGGCGGCCGAATAGGCGGCGACGGAAGCGGCTGCATTGCCCGTGGACATGACCGCCGCGGTTTGGAATCCCAGCTCCCGGGCAACGGAAAGACCAACACTATTGCTGCGATCTTTGAGTGAACCCGTAGGCAAGACCGTATCGTTTTTGAGGTAGAGATCTGCGACACCTAATGTTTCGCCCAGGCGAGCAGCGTGAATCAGAGGCGTGCTCCCTTCGCCTAGCGACACGATGGAAGATCGCTGAGCCACAGGGAAGAAATCGAACCAGCGCCAGATCGGCTGATCGCGGCTTCGGCGCATGCGGTCGAAATCCGCGCGCGTAAGATGATTGACGTCCACGTGAACTTCGAGAACGGTCCGGCAGCGTGAGCACTGGAAAACGGTTTTCGAGGCGGCCTCGTGGGCGCATTTCGGACAGCGAAGTTTACTCACCGCGCCCATAGTATGTGCTCTAGTGTCCCAGAACTAAAAATCATTGAGTAATTTATCGAGCTTTCTGCCGTCATGCCGGTGAAAACCGGCATCGAGAGAATCTTGGATTCCGGGTCGCGCCGCCCCGGACTGGGTCCGGGGTTGCCCGGAATGACGATGCAGTTCTGATGCGATCTATCAGTTACAGGACACTGATAGCGTCTTTGTCGATCCAACACTCCGTTACTCCAACACTCCATTACCCCGATTCCCTCACCCCGTCCGCCGCTCGACCTCGTTCAATGACTTCTCCAACTCCCCTTCCAGATCGCCGACATCAAAACCCACGGCGCGGGCGCCGTCCAGGATAGCGATACAGATCATGACCAGATCCAGACACTCCCGCGGCGGCGGTTGGTCGGGATGATCGTAAAGATAATGGTCGACCCGTTGTTTGAGTGTGAGAAAATCCCGCAAGCACACGACCGGCGGGAGATTTTCCACCGGACCGGAATTCTGAGTCGAAGGCTCGAACGCAACTCCACCAGGATCGACCAGAGCGATTTGCTTGCCATCGTCAAACTGCAAAACAAGATAGGACTCTTGCGTCTCAGGATGGACTTTTTCCTCAAAGGAGGTCAGGTCGCGCCAAGCTAGAAGCACGCCTTTACCGGAGGCAACGTCGAGCAACGTCGCGCTCTCCTCGTCGTACAGCACGGCATGCCGGTGGGCATCGGCCCAAACACGAACCTTTTGCCCCGCAGTGTTGACAAAGGATTCCATGGACAAACTGTAGCGGACTCGTCGAAGAATCAAAAGCGCTCGTCACCCACCAACTTGTTACAATGAACTATCCGCAGCAAGCTGCGGCGCCTGAACAAACTTGGATGACGTTTTCCCCGGAAGTTGTCATCCCCGAATGTTTTTTATCGTGGTTCGACTGTGCTGCTCACCACGACCCTGAGCAACGTCGAATGGGTCGAGGTCCAGTCTGTTTGCCTGGATTCCCGCTAAATGCATGCGGGAATGACGGACCAAGGGCCAAGCTGCGGGGAATTAACCCACAGATCGGAAAACGAGCTTGACATTTCCTACTCCTCTCCGCTATTACCCCGTTTCGATTAGGTGCGCGGTGGCGCTGACAAAGCGAATGTACGGACGTCACGAGCTTGTCGTCTAACAACCGGCGGAAGATCCGCACAAAAAACCAAGGAGGTCCTATGAGAAACCTATTATTGGCGTTCGCGATGTGGTTTGCATTGTCCGGCGTGGCGCTGGCCGTGGTCAATATCAATACGGCGACCAAGGAGGAACTGACCAGCATAAAGGGGGTCGGCGACAAACGTGCCCAAGAGATCATCGAGTACCGGAAGAAAAATGGCAACTTTAAATCAATCGATGATCTGGGAAAGGTGCCCGGCATCGGACCCGGACTTATCAAACAGATCAGATCTGATGTCACAGTCACGGGCAAGACGTCTATCGATAAGCCGGCGAAAGCCAAGGCCAGCGGATCTGCTAAAGGGAAGGGCTCCAAAGCGAAGACGGCGGACACGCCCAAAGGCGACGCCTTGAAATCGAACATGGCCAAAACCAAAACAGCAGAAAAATCTAAGGCAGACGAAAAGAAAGCAATTAAGAACTAACTCGCCAAAATACTCTTCTTGGACAACCCCGCTCGCGCTTGCGCGGCGGGGTTGTTTTTTTTGCGCATATTCTACCGACCACGACGACCGCGCAGTAAGCATTCCTAACCTTTTTTCAGCAACCCCGCCAGATCGTCAGCGCAAATGTTTGATCCGGATCCATTACGACTTCGCCTGGATTCCCGCTAAAAGCATGCGGGAATGACAGGAACGCCTAAGCAGCCACGCCAAATTTTTGGCGAATAAAACGTTCGGTTTGTCAGCTTTGGAGTGTTTGGTAGTATGCACAGTCAATCGGAGGTCCCGCTACATGTACTACTTCGCCTACGGATCCAACATGAACTGGGCGCAAATGCAGCGCCGCTGTCCGTCGTCGCGATTCGTCTGCGTCGGCCGCCTGATCGATTATCAGTTCGGGATCGCGCGCCATTCACGCTTGCGCGATTGCGGCACGGCCAATGTATTTCCGGCACCCGGCAAAGAGGTGTGGGGTATCGTCTACGAAGTTGACGACGGCGACCTTGTGCAGCTCGACAGCTTCGAAGACGGCTACCGCCGTGAAACCCTGGCGGTCCACGGCGAAGGCCGACAGCCGCTTGCGGCGCTGGTCTATGTCGCCGAACTGGAGCGCAATGTCCCGCTGCCCAATGCTGAATATAAACGGCTGATCGTCGAAGGCGCGAAACATTGGGGCATCCCGGCGATTTATCTGACTATGCTCGAAGCGATCGAGATCGCGCTGCAGAGTGATCTATCCGCGCCAATGGCCTCACCGGACGGAAAATTGCCGAACGAATCAACTTGATGGACACCACCTTGATGGACAAGCACCCCTAAGATAGGATCCCTTACATCCAAGCTTAAGCGCTTTTGTCATGGCGTTGGACGTCAAGGAACTACGCAATCGAGCAGCTAAAATCACGCGGCATCCGCGCGCGCGCAAAATCGTAATCTGGACTGTCTCGCTCGTCGTTGCCTTTGGGGTGCTCCTCGGACTGGCTGCGCCGCCGTTGCTCCGCGGCAAGATCGCCGCCGACCTGTCAGAAAAGCTTCACCGCGAAGTCTCCATCGAGCAGATCAAAATCAATCCTTACGCGATGACGCTGGCGGTGCGCGGCTTTCTGATGAAGCAGCGCCAAGGCCAGGCGCCGGCCGTTTCATTCGACGAGCTGTTCGTCAATCTAGAGCTGCAATCGCTCTTTCGACTGGCTCCGGTCATCAAAGAACTGCGCCTGGTAAAGCCTTATGTCAACTTGGTTCGGAACGAGGAGCGGAAATACAATTTTCAAGACCTCATCGATGAATTTACTTCCGGTCCGTCCGATCCTTCCGCGCCGAGCGCGCGCTTCGCGCTCAACAACATCGAGATTTTGGACGGCAAGATCGACTTCGAAGACCGGCCGGAGAACACCAAGCACACGGTCAGTCAAATCAAGGTCGGCGTGCCGTTCATATCGAGCTTCGAGTCCCATGTCGATATCAAAGTCAAACCTGAGTTCTCCGCCCTGGTGAACGGCGCGCCGTTTCATCTGGCCGGCGACACCACACCGTTCAAGGATTCGCTCGAAAGCACCGTCGGTATCGAGATCGACAAGCTCGCCATCGCCAAGTATCTCGAATATTCGCCGGCGGCATTGAACTTTAAAGTCCCGTCCGGGCAATTACACGGCAAACTCAAGGCTTCTTTCAAAACACCCAAGAACAGCCGTTCCGTCTTATCGATCACCGGCAATCTCAGCGTGTCCGACCTCGAGATGCAGCAAACCAGCGGCGCGCCGTTGCTCAAATTGCCGAATTTCGAAGTGATCATCGACGCCATCGAGGTTTTCGCTAATAAAACATCGCTCAAATCGATTAAATCCGAAGGTCTCGAGCTCCATCTCCACCGCAGCCGCGATGGCCAGTTGAACCTCGCAAACTTAGTAACGGTCGCCGAGACCAAAGCACCCGAGACGAAGCAAGAACCAAAGACCGAGGGCAAACCGTTCATCTATGCAGTCGAGGAAATCGCGCTGGGAGCGGCAACGATTCACTTTACCGACGAGCAGCCGAAGCGGCCGTACAAGACGCGCCTCGATAACATTAATTTTAAAGTTACCGGCCTCACCAACGAGGCCGGCAAGAACGCCAACGTCGAGATCTCCTTCGAGTCCGAGGCCAAGGAAACATTTTCCCACACGGGCACGCTCCAACTTACGCCGCTCCTGGCCGACGGCAAGCTCGACATCGATGGGCTGAAGCCGGGCGCGCTGCGTTCCTATTATGAAGACGTGATTGCCGCTGAGATCAAAGACGGCGCGCTGGACGTTTCGACGCAGTACAGCTTTGCCGATAAAGACGGCCAGGCTGATTTCCAGCTTACCGATTTGAACGCCAACCTCAGCAAATTCCGCCTCGAGCTTGCCGGCCAGCCGCAACCGCTCTGGCGCATCGGCGCGCTAGCCGTCAAAGACGCCGCCGTCGACCTGGCCAAACAAACCATCGTCATTGGCGCGCTCGAAGGTAAAGACGGCGGCGCTTATATTCAACGCGGCAAGGACGGCACATTGAACTTGGCGCGCATCGCCAAAGCTCAAGCTTCGCCTCAGGTTTCCGCGCAGCCGGCAAAGACCAGCGACAGCGACTGGCGGATCGACGCCAAACAAATCCGCCTCGACCGGTTTAGGATAAACGTTGACGATCAAAGCAATGCGACACCCGCAAAGATCAACGTCTCCGAGCTCTCGCTGCGCGGGGAAAACTTCTCCACGGCGAAAAACCAGCGCGGCAAGGTGACGATTCGAGCGCGGATCAACAAGCAGGGCTTGTTGCGATTGGCCGGCACGGCCAGTGCGAATCCGGTCAGCGCCAAGTTTGCAGTCAACGCCCAGGACTTGGATCTTCTTTCCGTCCAGCCCTATCTCGACGATCAGGTTAATTTCCTCTTGACCGGCGGCCGCGCCAGCACGAAAGGCGAGTTGACGTTTGATGCCGGCGGCGGTGGCCCGGCGAAGGTGAATTACCAGGGCGCCGTGCAAGTTGCCGACTTCGCTGCGGTGGAAAAAAATGGCCAGCAGGACTTGCTGACATGGAAATCTCTGGGCCTCGCCGCCCTACAGTTCGATTTGGACCCGTTTCAGCTGCGCATCGGCGAGATTAACCTCGCCGACTTTTATTCACGCCTGATCCTCGGCGCTGACGGAAAAATCAACCTGCAAAAGTTAACCGTTCAAAAAGACGAGAAGAACAGCGAGGCTCCCGCGCAAGATAAACCCGCCGAAAAACCGGCGTCTCCCACTCCCACCGATGACGCGCCGAAAGCCATTAGCATCGGCAAAATCAATCTCAAGGACGGTAACATTCACTTCAGTGATTTTTTCATCAAGCCGAACTACTCCGCCAACCTGACCGCGGTTCAAGGCGCGATTTCCGAGCTAAAACCGGAAGCACCCGGCGACCTCGATCTTCAGGCCAGGCTCGCCAACACCGCGCCGGTGGAGATCAAGGGCAAGATCAATCCTCTGTCCAAAGAGCTCTTTCTCGATATCATCGCGGATGCCAAGGACATTGAACTGAGCCCGATTTCGCCCTATTCCGGCAGGTACGTCGGCTACGGGATAGAGAAAGGCAAGCTTTCCTTCAACGTCAAGTACAAGGTCGAGAACCGCAAGCTCAGCGCGCAAAACAATATCGTCCTCAATCAACTGACGTTCGGCGAAAAGATCGAAAGTCCCGAGGCGGTCAAGCTGCCCGTCCTGCTCGCCGTGGCCTTGCTCAAGGACCGAAACGGCGTCATCGATATCGACCTGCCGATCAGCGGTTCGCTCGACGACCCGCAGTTCAGCGTCGGCGGCATCGTGCTGCAGATCATCATCAACATCATTACCAAGGCTGTCACCGCGCCGTTCTCGCTGCTCGCGTCGGCGTTCGGCGGCGGCGTAAGCGGCGACGAATTGAGCTACATTGAATTCGACAATGGCCGGGCGACTCTCGATCAAAAAAATCGAGAAAAGATCGCAACGCTGGTGAAAGCATTAAACAACCGTCCGGCTCTCAAGTTGGAGATCACCGGCCGCGTCGATCCGATGACCGACCTTGACGGCCTCAAACGAGTCGGCATCGAGCGCAAGATCAAAGCGCAAAAACTCAAGGATCTGGCGCGCAAGGGCGAAGCGCCGCGCTCGATCGACGACGTTCAGATCGATAAGAGCGAGTACTCCCAGTATCTCAAAGCCGCCTACGGTGACGAAAGCTTCCCCAAACCGCGCAACTTTATCGGCCTCGCTCAAGACTTGCCTGTGGCCGAGATGGAAAAGCTCATGATGCAGCATGCCAAAGTGGGTGAGGACGAGTTACGCCAGCTCGCCAGCCAGCGCGCGCTGGCGGTGCGCAATGCGCTTACGGCAGCGGGCCAAGTGAGCGCGGAGCGGCTCTTCATCGTCGCCGCTAAACCGCTCACGACCGAAGAGAAAGCCAAGCTCAAGGGCAAGCCGAATCGCGTCGATTTCACGATGAAGTAGGCGTGCCGCGCGCGCCGAACCAGCGCTTCGTCGCAGCTCAGTTCGCGCTCCCGCTTAAGTTGTAGAGGCTGCTCTTCTGTTATACACTCCGGTTGCACTCAGGAGGCCCGTTCATGTCGCAAGCAAGAAAGACCGCTAAACCCAAAGTAACCATCATCGCCAGCAAAGGCGCCAACCAAGCGATCAATTATTTATTGGAAGACCGGGACGAATTGGAATGGCTCGTGGCCATCGGCCGCAATCACAAGGGCGACATTTTTTTCTACGACACCGGCGGCGATATCATCCAAGACCTGGGCGCGTTGGAGTACATCAAAGAAAGAATCGTGCGAGATTATTTCGGCGAGCCGGATGAATAAGGGCCCGCGCCCTCGGCGCGGCAGTTCAAACGTTGACTCATTCAAAAAACGCAAAACACTCAGCTCGAAACTTATATCCCTAGGTTCGGAGCTTTCTTCACACCTTGAACATTTGAACGCTTGAACCCTGGAACGACTCTTTAACTCCCCGGAATCTTCGGCTTAATCCGCAAGGGCGGCGCTCCCTCAGGCAGGTAGTCCTCTAGATTCACCGTCTCCCAGCCCACCGGCCGCAGCCGCTCGAATTCATTTCTACGCTGCGGATCGCACTCAGGCGGCTTGGTGGCGTCGATGATCACTTTACCGCCGATGCGGTGCCAGCCCGGCGCCCCGGGATGGCCGAATTCGGGGCACGACGGATCCATAGCGTGGATTTTGGCGCCGTTGATGACGCCGATGTCTTCGGCCGGGTTGACGCGCGTGTTGATCGCCCACAAGATCTCCGCGTAGTTGAAAATATCCACGTCCTCATCGACCGCGATGGCGACTTTGGGATGCTGGTACTCGCTGGATAACACGGACATGAGAACGTTGCGCGCTTCGCCGTAATAGCGCGCGCGCATCTGCACCACCACGCCGAAGATGCCCGGCAGCACCAAGACGTTTTTAACGTCGGCCAAGCCGCCGACGGTGCGCGCGCGGCGCAGGATTTGCGCGGACATTGGCACTTTATGGTAGACGCAGCCTTCTACTTCGGTGCCGTTCTGGACGTTTTTGAAGATCGCATCGTTGCGCATCGTGATCGCTTTGATGTTGACGATGGGATTCATGCCCGAGCCGGTAAGATAGTAATCTTGAAATTCGCTGAAGGGACCTTCCGGCTCCCTGACTTTCGGCGGGATTTCGCCTTCGAGAATAATTTCCGCCCACGCCGGGACTTCCAAATCGACGGTTCGGCACTTGACCAATTCGACGTCTTCCTTGAGCAGCGCCGAAGCGATTTCCAACTCATCGACGCCGTATTGCGTGGTCGTCGCGGCGGCGAAGTAATACATCGGATGGTGGCCGATCATGATCGCCACGGGCATGGGCTGATCCTGCGCTTCGTACATTTGGTAATTGGCCCAGGCGTGGCGCGGATAGAGCAGGATGCCGGTTTTTTTCGGCCCCTTCATCTGCAATCGATGAAAGCTCAAGTTGCGCTGGCCGGTTTCAGGGTTCTTGGTAATCATCAATCCGGAGCCAATGAATGGACCGCCGTCGCGGATGCCCGCCTGATGAATCGGCATCTTCGTGATATCGACTTCATCGCCGAGGACAACTTTTTGTTGCACCGGTCCGGTCTCGACCAGGCGCGTCGTGCCGAGCTTTTCGGTGCGGCGCACGAATTCCGGAATCATCTCTTCCCGGGCCGTGCCGAAGGCCACCGGCGCCAACGACACGTCGCCCGGCGCCTGTCCCAAGCAGCGCCAGCCGGGATAGCCGGGAAGATTCTCAAACAGCAGCCCGCGATCGCGCGCCTGCCAGAGCAGCGCGCCCATCTGCCGGCGCGGGTCGACCGGTTTGGCGATGCGGGCGAGCAACCCAGCCTTTTCCAACTGATCAATCCACGTGCGCATGTCCTGAGCCATTACGTTCTCCTCCCGTTTCAATTCGCTTCCGCCCACCCATAGCACGGACAATCGACGCTGACCAAGCGCCCGGTGAAAAGACCTTTCTCTCTTCTCGCAAACATCCTTCTCTGAGATATGAAATTTGACATTTGAGATTCCGCGCCCAGCGCGGAAAGATTTGACTGCTCGAGCTGTTTGATCTAGCTTGCAGCGGATGGCGTCCTTAACGGCACTGTTCGGCATGGAGAAGCTCTCGCCGCCGAAGGCGCGCGCGTTGAGCATCGTCTACGCGGCGAGCGTCGCGCTGATGATGGGCGTGAATTTCATCCAGCCTGCCCTCCCCGCGCTCACGGAGCCGTTTCAGGTCAGCGACGCCCAACTTTCGTGGATCATGACGGTGTTCACGGCGCCGGCAATCGTGCTGTCGCCGATTTTCGGCGTGATCGCCGATCTCTACGGCCGCCGCCTGCTGCTCGCCCTCGGTCTTATCGCCTTCGGCATCTTCGGCACGGCCATGGCCTTTGCGCCCACCTTCGGCTGGCTGCTTTTTTTCCGAACCCTTCAAGGCATCGGTTTCAGCGCGGTGATTCCGCTGACGATCGTTTTGATCGGCGATTTGTTGGACGGCGACAACGAAATCAGCGGCCAGGGATTGAAAGTCTTTCTCGACCGCATCGGCTATTTAATCTTTCCGCCCCTCGGCGGCCTGCTCGCGATGATCGCGTGGTACTGGCCCTTCGTGTTTTACGTTCTGACCATCCCGGTCGGCCTGGCGGCCTGGCTCTGGATGCCGGAAACCAGAGGCAAGAGCAACGGCCGAACCGCCGCTTATCTCGGCGACGTCCTGCGGCTGACGCGTCATCCGCGCCTGCTGATCGCCTTCTCCGCGGGCTTTCTGCGGTTTTTTCTAGACTACGGCTTTCTTACCTACTTTCCGTTATTTCTTGTCCGCACCCATGGCATTTCGACGGCAACGGCAGGACTGCTCTACGTCTTCTTCTCGGTCGGCGCCATGGTGACGTCGAGCCAGGCCGGCCGCATCGCCGCCGGCCGGGATAAAGCAAACATTTTATTTGTCGCGTTTTTCGTCAGCGGCGCCGCCGTGCTCGCCGTGCCGTTCATGCCGGGGGTGTTGCTGGTCGGTTGCGCGCTCTTCTTTTACGGTCTGGCCAATGGCGTTATCTCGCCGATGCAAAAGAGCCTGCTCACGCAAAACGCGCCGGCGGAACTGCGCGGCGGCATTGTCTCATTCGATCGCTTGATTCAGCAGGTCTCCAAGACCACGTCCACTTCCATCGTCGGGCTGCTGCTGGTGAGCGCCGAGCTGCCGACGATTTTTTGGCTGCTCGGCATTCTTTCGTTCATCAGCGTGGCCTTGATGGCATGCTTGCTGCCGCGTTCTCGAGCGGCGGTCTCAAGCGCGAGCGCTTCTTGACGTGTACGGCGCTATCTGCGCGGAGTGACAATTCGGCGCCGGATCTAAAACGCCTTGAACTCTTTCTCTTCCCGGCTCTCGATTTCCAGCTGGATCGTCGTGTGCTCGATGTTGTAGCGCGCCTTGAGCGTGTCCTCTATGCCGTTTAGAACCTCGTGAAAATCGCCGCCGGTTTCCACGACCGCGTGCGCGCTCAAAGTAAAAATATCGGAGGTCACCGCCCAGATGTGCAGATCGTGCACCTTGCTCACGCCTTCGACCGCTTCGATGGTGCGCCGCACTTCTTCCAGACGGATGCCTTTCGGCACCGCCTGCATCAGCACGCTGAGGCAATCCTTCACCAGACTCCAGGATGAAAACAAAATCAGAACACCGATAAAGACCCCGATCAAGGGGTCGGCCACATACCAGCCGGTCGTTAGCATCATGAAGCCGGCAAGGATCGCGCCCACCGATCCGATGGCGTCACTCACCACGTGCAAGAAGGCGCCGCGCAAATTTAGATTATGCCGATGCCCGCCGTGGAGGATCGCCGCGGCGGCGATATTTACGGCCAATCCGGCGATCGCAACGATCATCATGCCGAAACTCTCGACCTCGGGCGGATCAAGAAAACGACTGTAAGCCGCGGCGAAAATAATTCCGACGATCAACCACAGGGCCAGGCCATTGAAGAGCGCGGCAAGAATCTCGGCTCGATGAAAACCGTATGTGCTCTCATGGGTGGCCGGACGCCGGGCCACGCGAAAGGCGAATAAACTCAGCGTCATGGCGCCGACGTCGGAGAGCATGTGCCCGGCGTCGGACAATAGGGCGAGACTATTGGTCATGAAGCCGGCGATCAGCTCGGCAAAGAAATACAGCACGCTGATTGCCAAGGCCCATTTTAACCGGCGCGTTTCGGTATGCCGTTGCATGGTTGTGCTCATGAAAGTTCTGACAAGGGTACCGCATCCGGCGAGTGTCGCTCAAGTGGACGTGTACAAAAGCATCGCCAAGAAGCACATTACTGACGAAGGCCGGCCCCGGCTCCAGGCCACGCCAATTTCACCTTTCTTCGTAATCAGCGGTTGGAACTTAAGGGCTCGCCCGATCCTGCTTGAGCACAAGAAAAAACATATTTCCTGGTCGATTCATGTAGCCGGCGAGACCCGCCGCCTCGTCGCCGGTACCGAAGTAAAGATCGGCGCGCTGGAGGCCGCGGATCGCTCCGCCGGTGTCTTGGTTGAGCACAAAGCGTGTGATCGGACGCCAGCCGGCCAATTCCCCCGCGCCGTCGACTACCGGGATTTCCGTTTGAATCAAGGCAAGCACCCCCTTGGGAAACAGCCGCGCATCAGTGGCCAATGAACGCCCGGCGGTGACGGGCACTTCGAGACTGCCGAGCGGGCCGCTTTCGAGCGCGCGAAAGAACACATAACTTTCATTATAACTAAAAATCTCGTTCAGCTCCTCCGGATTCTCTTTGAGATAGCGGCGCAGACGCTGCATCGACATCTCTTCCCTGGCAACCTTGCCGCGATCGATGAGCAGCCGGCCGATGCTGCGATACGGCCAGCCGTTTTGCCCGGCGTAGCCGACGCTCAACGGCTTGCCGTCCGGCAAATGAATCAGACCCGAGCCTTGGATATGTAAAAAGAAAACATCGATCGGATCATCGACCCAGGCGATTTCGAGGCCGCGCCCGCGCAGCGAACCAGCCTCGATCTCGCGACGCGAATAGTACGGCATGAATTGCTCGCCCTGCGCGCGCCCGACAATTTTCTCGACGATGAGCTTGGGCTTGACAGTGACTTTTTCGGCCGTGATGAGATCGGCCGGCTTGCCGTAAATCGGATAGCGGAATTTCTCCGTGCGCACGAGACTGCCTCGCATCACCGGCTGGTAATAGCCCGTGAACAAGACCGTCGAGAGTTGCGGATCGGCGCTGGAAGGCAGCAGATCGAAATCGGCGTTGATCGCGCGCGCCAAACATTCCGCGCAGCGCCAATGATCGAGCAGTTCCTCAAAGGCCAGAAGAGAGTCACTGACCTCTTTCGCGGTCAATAGTCGCGGTTGTTCGCCGACCACTCGATCCGGCGGCAGTTTTTGTAAATAGGCCAGGCTCTGGCGAATCGCCGCGCGCAGAGACTCCGGATCGAGATCGTCGCCGATCGCCACCGGCTTCACAAGGCCCAGCCCCGCACAGCCGGTAAGAATAGCCGCCGCGAGCATCAGCAAAGCGAACGTCAGAAGCTTGCAGCGAGAAAGCATTTGCGCGAGACTGGCCGGCGTTGACTCACGATGAAATCAGCCAAGAAGTGGCGCGCGTGCTCGACCGGCTGCCGCGCCGATTTCGCAACCAATTGCGCAACGTTGAGTTCGTCGTCGAAGAGCGCCCTTCACTCGAGCTCTTGCGCGCCGAAGGACTGGATCCGCGTTTCGATACGTTGTACGGCATTTACCAGGGAGTTCCCCTGCCCGACCGATCGAGCCTCGATTTGCCGCTATTGCCGGACAAGATCACGATTTTCGCCGAGCCGTTGCTGCGAGATTTTTCCGACCCGGAAGAATTGCGCGAGGAAATTCGCACCACCGTGCTCCATGAAATCGCTCACTACTTCGGCATGGACGAGGAAGAGGTCGAGGATCTGGGTTACTGATTAGTTTCGGGTTATGGGTTCCGCGTTTCGAGTCTGAGGCCTATCCAAACCACCACAAACCCGAGACACGAAACCCGAAACGAATTAGTCTCTGATGTCCTGTAAAAACCACTCCGTCGGCAGTTCCCGCCCGACCTTTTGCTGCTTCGCTAGCTCGACGACCTTTCCGGCGCAAGCGGCGAATTGCAGTCCCTGGGTTCCGGCGTTGATGAAGAAGGTCACTTGCTTGTCGCTGGTCCGGCCCGGAACTTTGCCGGCTCTGACGTCCATGAAGTACTTGAAGTAATCGCCGCGGTAATTGTCCACCGCCGGATTTGGAATGCGCGCGCGTTCCTCCGGCTGGCCGGCGATATAGCCCACATTGCCGTGCAAGCGGATCATGCCTTCATCCATCGCCTCGATCGTGTTCCTGCCGAGCTTGACGGAAAGATCGCACTTCTTGATCACCTTCGGCCCGACTTCACAGGCGCGCACGCAAGTGATATGCGCGCCTTCCTTGAGCCACTCCGGCTCGTCAAAAACCGTCCGCGTCGAGTCCGTGCAGATCGCCACGATATCGGCCTCGCGCACGACTTTTTCCGGCGCGTCGACGGCCATGACTTCGATATCCAATTTGCCGGTCATCTCCTGGGCGAAGCGTTCGCGGTTCGCTTGGGTCGGGCTATAAACTTTCACGCGCCGAAGTTTGCGCACCTCGTAAAACGCTTCGAGATAACTGCGCGCCATGCCGCCGGAGCCGAAGATGCCGACGTCGCAGGCATCTTGACGCGCGAGATACTTCGCGCCTAAACCGGCGCAACCGCCGACGCGCATATGCTGGATCAGGCCATCGTTGATGATCGCCAGCGGCTCGCCGTTGCGCACGCTGAAGACCATCACCAAACCGCACCATGTTCCCGGCTGCATGCAGTACTTTTCTTCCGTATCGCCGTTGGGCCAGTAAACGACGTCGGATTTCATGCGGATGGCAAACACGCCGATCTTCCGGCTCGCGCCCTCCATCGTGCCCCAACGATAATAGCCGTCGGGCCGATCGCACGGCATCCACAAATCCAAACGCGGGCGATAAACCGCGTCGCCTTTGAGCAGATCGTCATAGCCGTCCTCGAGCGCCGCCAGACAATCTTTCATCGTCAAGAGCTTTTCGACTTCGTGATTATTGATCAGCAGCATGAAATCCTCCTGCTCATGAACTACACCAACCCGAAGTATTTTGAAAGTTGGATTTCGCGCTGAGCCGGTTCTTCCTCTGGTGTGTCATTCTGAGGAGCCTAGCGACGAAGAATCTGCCTTTTCCTTTCCTGCTTCATAGCATTGGGAAACGCATGCTTCACGGGAGTTTACCCTGAGATCGCCGAAGTGTTCGTTCAGCATGACACAAGAGCAGACTCCCGAACGCCCGGAAACATTCTGATTTTCTTTGCGGCCTTTCAAAACCAGCCGACGGAATTTTACCATCCGAAAACTCGATCGGATTCTGCCAATTTCGGTTTGACAACCCCGAACGGTTATCGCAATGATAGGCCGAAATTTGCCCGAGAGGAGAACACCTTGAAGATTCTAAGATTCAACGATGACCGGATCGGCGTCATCAAAGATGGGAGCATGGTCGTTGACGTCAGTGACAGCGTTAGCGCGCGCAAGGCCAAGGGGCCGCAGCGGGTCATAGAAGAGATCATCGAGGGCTGGCGCAAATACCGCCGCCGTTTTGAAAAAATCCTGGCGGAACAGGCCGGCGTGCCGTTGGACAGCGTGCAGTTGCGTTGCCCGCTGCCGCGGCCGAGCAAGTGCATCGCCGCCTTCAGCAACTACATCGATCGTCCTGAACGCACCGCGGACAATTTTCCCAACGAATATTTTTACAAGTCAACCGACCTCGTCGGCCCCGACGGCATCGTCGAGCTGAGAGACATTCCCGCAAGCGTGGTTTACCAGCCGGAGGCGGAATTCGCCTTCGTCATCGGCAAGACGCCCAGGGACGTAGCGGAGAACAAGGCCCTCGATCACGTCTTCGGCTACGTGCCGTTTTTCGATATTTCGACGCGCGGCATGGTGCGGCGCACGCAATTTATCCCTAAAGGCCAGGATAGTCACGGCTGCTGCGGGCCGTGGATTATCACCAAAGATGAAATTCCCGATCCGCATAACGTCAACGTAAAATCCTGGACCAACGGAGAGCCGCGACAAAACTACAACACCAGCGCGATGGCGCATAAGATTCCCAATCAGATCGTCTGGCTGTCGCGCTTCGTGCGGCTCAATCCCGGCGATATTGTCGCCACCGGCACGTTCCACGAAGGCCTCAAGCCGGTCAATTCCGGCGACACGATTGAAATCGAATTCGCCAACAGCCGCGCCAAGTTCGCGGTGAAGGGCAACAGCCCGCGCAAGGAAGTGGACTGGCTCCCGGGCAAAAACCAGCCGGCCCCGCCGCCCGGCGGCGGCATGCACATCGTCTAGCGAGATCGCGGTATTGGAGTGATGGAGTATTGCGATTCCGGACCCATCACTCCACTACTCCAGAATTTTGCAGAAATTGTTGCTGCGCGCAACATCATCCCGCTCTAACTCAAGAACAATCCCTGCGCTTAAACCCGCGAGCATCTACTTATATAACCGCCATAAAGCAGGGAAGGCATAGACCTCGCCTATCGTCAGTCGTCAAGCGCAACGCCGGGCAAACTGGAATCACTCGCTTGGAGAGATACATTAAAGTTAGGTAGGCAGCCACCCGATAAAACTTATTTGGCGCCCGGTTTCGCTGCGCTCACGCCGGTAGGAGAAAAATTCGTCTGCGGCGCAACTGGTGCAAGAGCCGACTTGATGGAGTTGATTTCCGGGGACGCCGGATGCGCGGAGAATGTCCCGATTGAGCCGGCGCAGGTTGATGAACGACTTCCCTTCCTTTACGACGATACTTGGAGTCGTCAACTTCCCCCATCTTTTCATCAACGGTCCCGCGACATCGTCTTTGACTTCGTAGCAGCACGGGCCGATCGATGGCCCGAGCGCGACCTCTAAATCCTTCGCGTCAACGCCATAGCGCGACTTAAGCAAGCGCACAGTTTTGTCCGCGATTCCCGCCAACGTGCCGCGCCACCCGGCGTGCACGGCCGCAACTAGTTTTCGGTCCGGCGCGACAAAGAGAATGGGCACGCAGTCGGCGGTTAACACGGCGAGAAAAACGTCCGGCTCGCCGGTGATCATACCGTCGGCCTCACCGGCCTCTTTGAGCTTGTTATCTTTGACCTCGACGATGCCATCGCCGTGCACCTGCCGCATGGTCACGATCCGGCCGCCGTGGATGCCGGCGGCCAGCTTCAAATCGCAAACGTTTTGGCTGACGACTTTCGGATCGTCGCCGACGCGATAGGAAACATTCAGCCCGGAATAACGCCCGGCACTCTTTCCACCCCGCCGGCCGACGAAGCCGTGCAGCAAACCTTCGTAGTTTTCCCACTGCGGAACTTTGAGCGGCGTGATGTCCATGGAAATGCATTATGTTGAGTTCGCGTCAGCGGTGCAAGTCGATCACGACTTGGGTCCAAGCTAATGGGACGCGATTTCACGTCTGCTTGCCGGTTCGCTTTGGCTTTGCCGGTTCAGCACTCACGAACGCAGCCAATCCCGACCAGCAGCTAAGCTGGAGCATGAGAAAACCTTTTGACGTTTTGAGAATTCTCAAACGTGTAAGTTTCCCGCTCGTGGTGAGCTAGCCGAACCATTGGAACTGGCCAATCCCTCTGATGAACGGAGCGAAGCGATGGAACTATTGGAACCACAGAAACGGTTGAAAGCGAATCGTTCCGATAACGTCTTGAACGGAGCGAAGGGATTGAACGTTTGGAACTGGCCCCAGCATTGATATCACGAGCACGGCCATCGGCTATTCGGATAGTTTTAGCTCCTGCAACTCCTGTGGTGGCGCAACTGCGACTAAGGGCTCCAGCTGAAATTCGCCTTTGCTGTCCACGAGCAAAAGAGCCGTGCCGAGGGGGCCGAACAAGGGATAGGCCATTCGCTGGTCCCGGTGAGACACTCTGATGTAGTAGGTTTCTCCGGCTTTGAGATTCATTCCGATTGCAAATTCGCCTAGCGGCAGATACCGCACCCAGGCCGAAATCCGGCGATCGCCGGGCGCAGTGTCAGCGACGATGAAGCCTTGGTGGGCCAGCGCGCCTACTCTAGAACCATCGATACCGAGGATGACCGAGCGAAAGTTTACGTCGAACTCCCGGAAAAAAATGATTCGCGCCTTATGCTCAGGCACTTGTTGCATTGCAAACGGCGTGTCCTGAAACTTCGGCCCGGTCGCGCTGCAAGCGGAGAGCGAAAGCAAAAATGCAAAGAATATACTAAAGTTTCTCATCGGAGATCGTTAAGCGCCTTCCTCGTTGCCGTCCTGCCACGCTAGAGCCCTTCAGGACGCTTCCTTTCTTCGGTTAGTTTTTCTCCACTAACCCCGCAGGTCCGCCGTGACGGGCAGTTCAAAACAAATCGCCGCGAAGGAGCCGAGTTGAGAAGAACAATACTTCGAGGTTTTCGATCTCCCCAGTTTCTGGGTTGAGCCTGGCAATGACCTCGTCCCCGAGCTCTGCGGATTCCTGTTCGAGATAGGGCGGCGTCTTGTTGATGTAAAGAATGTATCTTGACGATCGTATTTAAATGTTAGCTTCGCCACATAGTTGAGCACCGATAGACCGAACCGCTTCTTTGCTTCGAAAACCCAGTGCAAATAACGGCGCCGATCGCGCGCGAACTTTAGTAGAAATTGCTTTTGATGGCAGCGGTGAGTGATGTGCCAGACATGACCCGTTAGAAAATGACGGTTGGCGCGTGGCATCGTTTTCCCTTAGAGGTTGCTTTTCGGCTTCAAAAAGCCATCGCTAAGCTCTTAAACGATGCTTTTTACGCTATCCTATATTGTCAAATCAAGAAGTTGCCTTGGTCCGACCCCGGAATGCCCAAAAGCTTGCCCTGAGCCTGGTGAACGGGTTCAAGGTTCAACGTCTTAATACTGATGCCCGTTCCGGCCGTTCAACGCTGCGCTTCGTCTAAACCGTTCAGGGTCAAAGCGATCGTAGGTCAAAGAGAAACAATGTAATGAAGTTCCGCCGATACCCCGGTCCGCCCGGCCCATCGCTGCAGATACCGTTTGTCCAGAGCTTTTCCGGAGCGTTCCAGCACAGAAAGGGCGTCCTCGAAATCTCTCGGCCGGCCGACCTTTAACTTTTGAATGATGAAGTCTTCCGGCGACACGAGCCAGTAGTAGCGCCCATCCATGCGTCTCTTCCTTCTCCTTTGGAAGACTTGTTGATCGTGGGTGTCACGGGGACGCAACAGATCCGCCGTGGTTCCGTGAAACTGGAAACGGAGCTGAACGCCTCTGAGCATCGGATTCCATTTCAACCACGTTTCGTCAAGCTCGAAGCCCGCATCGATCACGCGGTCACTCACGCGGCTTAGCTCCTCCTCATCCACCAACACCAAAAAATCCACGTCGTTCGTCGCTCGAGATGTCCCCCATACCGATAACGCCCAAGCTCCAATCAGCGCGTAGGGAACTCGTTCCCTTCGGAAACAAGCCACGATACGTTCCAAAAGCTCGGGCGTGCTACCCTCTGAAATATCGGTCAAGCTCTTTCTTCCATTTCGCTATCTGGCGCGCTTGAGCGGCACATAGGCGGGCCAGCAAGAGTCGGCGCTCCTTTTCGATCTCTTCCTCACTGGCGCCGGGATGGTCGGCTCGAATGGATTGCCGGAACCAACGACGCGCCGTTTCGGATAGCTCGGCGCACTGGCGGAATCCCTCCTGGGCCGTGCGGGGGAATCGAACGGTTTTCATCTCAGCTTTCACGAGACCCATCCGCCGAAGCCAGCGGGGAGCATTCTCGGCCACATCGCCAACCCTAGGATACTTTCTTCCTGGCATTGTGCATCCCCGCGTATTCGTCCTTTTTCTCAGAGCGCCTCGCCGATCTTAGACCTTTTCACTCTTAAGAACCAAGGAGTTTCCTGGCTTCCTCTCTGATTTTAACGCTCAAACTCTCCGGCCGGACAACCCGCACCTGGCTGCCGAAGAAAGCGGCTTAGGGTCAGGCATAACAATCATTACAAATGATCAATATTTCGTTCTTTCTCTTGGGCCGACAGACGGGACAGCATCGTACTGATGTGCGCTTGATCCCGTCCGAGATACTCGGCCACCTCGCTCACCCGGTACCCGTACTGCCGGATCAAAAGCGCAACCGTCTCTGCCCGTTTTTTGGTGATCTCCCAGCGACGGTCCCCTCCCCTCAGCACCTCGGGCGCGACTCCCGCTTGGCGGGCGATTGTCTTAAACGCTTGCTCGATAGGGGTCTTGGTCCTTCGCCCTGTTATCTCTCCGATCTTCCGGCTTATCTCTGCGCCAAATTCTTCATCCCCCAAAAAGCGCTGGTCTTCCACGGCGTAGTACTCTTCATTGTGGTTTTCGCTCATGCCTTCCAGAACAAATCTCTCATAGCGCTTTTTGCCACCCAATACGCTCAGTATCGGTTTTGCTTCAATAATCTTTGGCGCTCCCTGTATTAGATAACTGCCGTGACCGCTATAAAAATACCCTTCGGGGCGCTTGGCTAGCCCTGCGCGGACCGGGTTTAAATGGATGTAACGGACCAAGGCCAACAGATACTTGTCCTTGTCGCAAATAATAGCTTTGTATCGTCCTTGGAATAGGTGCCCCACTTTCCGATACCTGCGATTGAAGTACTGGGTGTAGGATTGTTGCAGTCCTTGCATGAACTTGCCCAGCGGAGTTGAGCCGGTCTCAAGCAGCAAGTGCACGTGGTTGGGCATCAGGCAGTAAGCAAAGATTCTAATTTGGAACTTGGCGTGATATTTCTCCAAACGCTCCAGATAGGCGTTGTAATCTTGATCGGAACGAAAGGTCAGCCGCCGTTGGTTGCCACGGACAATGACGTGGTAGAGAAGGCCAGGTGCAAAGACTCTGGGACGGCGCGCCATGAATAGCGAATATCAAAAACCGCCGCACCATGTCAATATGTAATGATTGTTATGCCTGACCCCATTTATCCCCTCTGTCGTCAACTTCCCCCATCTTTTCATCAACGGTCCCGCGACATCGTCTTTGAC
>JBOHVN010000003.1:0-28818 GCA_050735675.1 Binatia bacterium
GGGAGCCGTCGGGGGCGGTTGCCTGAGGTGAGAACGAAGATAGTTCGTAGGCTCGTGGAGAATTACGGAGTAGCAGTCGCCGAGGTCGCTCGCCAAGTGGGAATCTCCACCTCCGGTGTTTCGAAGATACTTTCAAGAACTTTGTCCAACTAGTCAACAGCGTCCCCAGCCGCCCCCGCGCACCGGCCGCCCGCCCAAATCGCTTTCGTCGCTTCGCTCCGCCGATTTCACTGGTCCCCTCCGTTGAAATCGGGTGGGTCCCTAAAGTGAAATCGAACACCGAATTCTAAAAACCATGAATAATGCGGGCTAGGGTCTAAGGTCCTACAGCCTCAGCCAAAGGCTGATCCGCCTCAGGCGGAAGGTTGATTTAAAAGCTGCTGTGCTTTAACGAAGAGTTATCGTCGATCCCTTCGCACTGAAGGCGATTAAAGTTGACATAGAATCACTTTATCGGATATGGTCCGCCCAAAAATAAGGGTCTGCGGCTGGTGCGCTTCGGCGCGCAAACCATGGTGGGCAATGTGACTGGTCGCGGGGTCCCGGCCGTGCACAGCAACGGCCGCGCGCTGCTTATCGGTTGCTGCTACCGCAGGGCTGCCGGGCAGGGCCACAGCCGCCGATCGGGAGGGAACGTGGAAAACGCGAAAATGGTTTTTCTTGCGGCGCTATTCCTGGGGGCGGCGTTGCCTGCTGCGGCGCAGAACGTGAAGATCACGCCGCTCGGCAGCCATGACGGCGAGCTTTGTCCTTTCGACCGGGCGTTGATTTTCGAGGACCCGGACGGCACGCGAATCCTCTACGACGTCGGGCGCACGGTGCGCGGCGGCAGCGATCCGCGGCTGGGCAAGATCGACGCGGTGCTCCTCAGCCATGTCCACGGCGACCATATCGGCGACTCGCACCAACCCTCCGCCAATGCCGGCAGCTGCCAGAAGCCCGACACGTCGGTCAACGACGCGCCCAACTCGAACACCGTGAACGTCGTGCTCGCGAAGCAGGCGCCTCTGATCGTCGGCGGGGAGATGCACTTCTTCTTCCGCGCAAAAGTGAAGTCGCTCGGCGGCGATCCGGCCAAGCTGGTGCGGTTGGTGCGCTTCGGCGCCACCACGTCGGTCGGGAAGGTCGTGGTCGCGGGCGTCCCGGCCTCTCACACCAACGGACTGTCGCCCGCTTTCCTCGAGAAGGACCAGGCGAAGCTCCTCGCAGGGAGCGGCCTTACCGCCTACGTCGGGCCGCCGGGAGGGTTCGTCCTGCGCTTCAGCAACGGCCTGGTCGCTTACCTCTCCGGCGATACCGGAATCACGGCGGAGCAGGAGCTTGTGGTGCGCAGGCACCACGGCGCGAACCTCGTCGTGATGAGCGTCGCCGGCGCTCCCAACATGACCGGCCCGAGCGAGGCCGCTTTCGTCGTGAACGAGCTGGTGCGGCCGAATTCGGTCATCGTCACGCATGTCAATGAGGCGGCGACGGTGGACGGCAAGGTCGTGCCGACCAGCAAAACCGCGGCCTTCCAGAAGGCGGTCAAGGTGCCGGTGCATGTGTCGCTCAGCGGCAGGACCATGGAGTTCGACGGCAGCGGGCGCTGCGCGTCCGGTTGCTGAAGCGGCTGTATCCGATCGGGATAGGCTGGTTGTCACACAGAAGAAAAAGCAGAAAAAGCAGAAAGCAGAGAAAGCAGGGCCAGGTCTTGCGATCACACATTCCCGTAGCTGGGAAATCCACCGCGGCAAATTCTACGGTTTCCAGCCCGCTTGGGTCAGCTCGCTGTCGGCTTTCTTTGCGAAGCTGAAATCGTAGGGCGGGCTCGATGGGAACTTCCTTGGTGACTTTGGCTTCTTGGCGTTTTGGCGCGAGGAAATCCGGTTTTCAAACCGAGGGGCAACAACATTTGCGCAATCTGCGAAGATTTTTCACTGCAAGTAAAATGACGGACGACGAAGATGGCTGAGACAACTATTACACTTACGCAAGCGAAACGGCCGCCGCCATGCACCACGCGGTGGCCGACCGCGTCAGGACGGCCCAGCTCGGCAATCGAGCTCAGCCATTCGATCACCGTGCGCACCGCTTGATCGTGATCGTGAATCGCTGCGCTATTCTCCGCGGCATCACGACCGGCCGCCTCGAAGCGATAGCTGGCGTCGCCGCCGATCCGATCGACCAGCCCGCCGGCCAGCTTGCGCTCTCGGGATACCGAGCCCGACGCCGGGTCGGTCTCGATCAACTTAAACTTGAGGGTCGAGCTGCCACAGTTGAGAACCAGGATCTTCATTTCGCGCGCTCTTGGTAGTTGCCGGCGCTGTTACGTCGGGACCCGACGTCGGAGGAGCCGACATTCACGTGGGCACGCCCAAGCGCGGCAGCGCCCAGCGCATCAGTGCTATATAAACGATAAAAAATGCAATGAACCAAAGCCAGTCAGGCATAAAACTATTCTCCCTGCGGTTTTATCGGAGCATGTAGACAACCGACACGGCAAACCCCCGGGGTCTTCTTCGATGGGACACGGCTTCTTATTAGTTGGTTATGATCGTCCGGTGGAGCGCGAATGTTTCGCGACCGCGCCCCGTACCAGTTCGGCCTGCCAACGCAACAGGCCGCCGCTTTTCATAATCTCATCGAGGCTCCGGGGCCGACTGCGGACAATCGCCTCGAGCGCAGCTCTGGGCGCCAAAGTCGAAGCGGCGATCTTTAGCTCCTCGGCGATGCGCGCGCATTCGCCGCGCAGCGCGTCGAACGACTCCTTGCAGTCGGCGGGGAGAACGTCGGCGCGGTCATGCATTCTCGGTTTCGGCCATTGCGCCGGCGGCATCCCGGCCGCCCGGGCGATCGCCTCCTCGAGCGTTCGGAGCCGTGCGCCGCAGATGTTGCGCGGCAATTTCGGTCCTTGGCGCAGGGGAGCGCCCGGATGGGACTCCGCCCACTGGACAAGCTCCAGCATCTGTTGATTGCCGAAGACCTTGAACGCCGGCACATTGGCGGAGCGGGCGTGCTCATCGCGCCAGCGCCAGAGTTCGCGCAGGTAAACCCGTTGGTGGCGCGAGAGCCGCCCGGCCCCCTTGATGCGCCAGGCCTCCTCGGGATCGCGTGAACTTTCGCGCCCGGTCGACCCCACCATCGCTCGGCAGCTTTCCCTATGCCATTCAAGCCTGCCGCGCCGGCTCAGCTCGCCGCGCAGACGTTCGGCGAGCGACTTAAGAAAACGCGTGTCGTTGACCGCGTAGCTCAGTTGTCTTTCGCTGAGCGGCCGGCGCGACCAGTCCGACTTCTGCCCTTCTTTGCCGATGGAGATAGCGAAGAATTGCTCGATGAGGGCGGCCAGCCCGATCTGTTCGATGCCGAGCAATTGCGCCGCAATCATGGTGTCGAAAACGTCACGCCGCGGCCGGAAGCCCATGGAAGCTCGCAGCATGCGCAGGTCGTAGTCGCCGCCGTGCAGGATCAACGGCGTCTCGGCCAGGGCTTCCAAGAACCCACTAAGGTCCAATCCGGCAAGAGGGTCGACGAGGTAGTGCTCGCCTCCGAGCGAGAGCTGGAGCAAACAGACCTTTTCGAAATACTTATGCAGGCCATTGGCTTCGGTGTCCAACGCGACCGGTTCGGCCGCGCGGACCCGCTCGATCAGTCTTTCCAGCGCGGCGAGCTCCCGGACGTAAACGTATCCCTCGGTCTCCTGCGGATTCAACGACTCGCTCTCTTTCATCAAAAGTTCGAACCCTGGGCTGCAGGGTCCAAGTTTGCAAATCTATCGAAAATGATCGGAAGATGGAATCGAAAGGCGCGGCAAAAATCGGAATTGAAAATTCACGGCATCAGGTGTGCTGCGATGGTTCGCACGCTCTACGTTCTAACCCCTCGGGACACGGACGTATTCTTCGAAGCCTAACGGGCAAGCTTTATGATTCCAGTGAACTCCGGTTCGTACTTTTTTGCTCGCTTGAGCGAGTCGTCACAGTCTGTTTCGTTGTCCCGGCTATGATTTTCTTTTTAAAAACTGCTCGCTTACCGTTTTGTCTGCCGGTGCCAGATTCGTTGGTATATTCCTTGCTCAACCGAAGTCGTCTATGGGAATTACATTCAAGATTGGTAATCAATCAAGCGAGACGAATCCAACCCGCGTCAAGCCAGAGTACGCCAGGTACACGCTTCTAGAGTTATTTAAGGCACGTTATTGGTTCAATTCCGATGGCGATTCGACACGAGACAAGCGGCTCGAAGAAGAGATACAAAAGCGTTGCGCGCATATCCAAGAGAAAACTAACCGTAAGGGGTCGGCTGCCGCTACGCCGGGTGGTCGATTCCGGCCTTACGGCCTGATGTTCGGCGTCGTTTTCCTGGTCATGTCTATTGGGCCGTTCGTCGCTGTTGAGTTCCTCGATACGATCAACATCATCACTGACATTGACCGAGATCACGCACGCTTGTCGGGCCTGTGGGCGCTGCTCACGCTGCCATTCGCAATAATAGTCTATTTGATCGGTGGCATGAGGGATGCGGAGCGGGTTGTGAAATGGTTCAATCTCTAGCGATCGCCTTGGCAGGGCACGGACAACCCTTGTGAAATGTTCCCCGCTAACAAGACAACGGCGGTTCGGCGAAGCTCGGATCAGGCGACGGTGGGCCCTAACTTTACATCAGTTTGCCTGACGACGGTTGGACCTTTTCAGGTACATACTCGTCCCAAGGTCATATAGATTTAGCATTGTGAAATTGTCCTCTTTGTTATCGTACACAACCTTGACCGAGTCTGTAGACCAGAAGATTATGAAGTCGTCGGCTTCATTTTTGTCTAAATAAGAGCCGAGTACACGCAAAAGTAAGGACAATTCATGCAGGTCCGTCACACCATCTGAGGTTTGGCGTTTTATCCCCCGTGCAATATGCGCCCAAAAAATTTCCGCGGCGGAAAACTGTCTCGGTTCCGAAATCTTTCTAGGGAAATCGTCACGTCTTAAAATAGCTTGAACGATTCTCTTAAACGCGGTTTTGTGCTCGGTTGGCTGTTTGCCAGCTTCTCTTCCCTCCAACCCCAACGTATACTCATCATTCCTCCTACCCAAATTGAACACATTAATGTCAAGGGCGTTGAGATCCTGGCCAATCACTCTAAGAGATTGAGCATTTGAGAGAGTTACGTCCGTCATCGGCCTTACAATATCACGTGGTAAATCGTAAAACACGCGGGCGGCGAGTTCACATTCCGACGTGCGCCGTAAACACCATTGAACTGATTCGATAATTTGATCGCTTCGGCGCGGCGATGCTATAATTTGTAGCCGATCTTGCGCAACAGATCTTTGCGCCAGAGAATCTCCTGTTCGTCTTCAATGCCTTTGCTCTTGCCGCCGTCGATGACTCCCATGATACCGCGGCCTTGATCGGTTTCGGCGATGACAATCTCGACCGGATTGGCGGTGGCGCAGTAGATGCGGCAAACTTCCGGGACCATTTTGATGGTGTTGAGTATATTAACCGGAAAAAAACCGGGGCCGAGAAACAAAATGAAACTGTGCCCGGCCGAAATCGCCGACGCGTTGCGCTTGGCGAGCTCGATCATCGCCTGGTCCGTCCCGCTCCAGCGCACCAGCATCGCCCCGGAGGCTTCGCAGAAGGCGACGCCGAACTTGATCCCCGGAATCGACTGAACCATCGCTTCGTGAATATCTTCGACGGTTTTGATGAAGTGGCTTTGGCCGAGGATGAAGTTGATATCATCGGGCTTGTCGATCCTGACCGTGATGAGATTCATGGTATTTCCTTTCACGGGCGCACGCTGTGCGGCGCGTTCGAGTGCCAGATGATCTGGCCGGGCCGGCCGTGTAAATAGAAAACCGCCGCTAGCCCCACCAGGCCGGCGATGGTCAAAGAGAGATCTTCCAAAACTCCCAGCCAGAGCGCCGCCAGCGAGCCGATCGCACACCAGATGATCGGAACGAGAAAAACGCTCCGCGGCAGCGGGGCTTCGGCAAAGAGCAACAAGCCGATGGTGAATATCGTCGTCGGAGAGGGCAGGCCGAAGGTGAGCGCCGCGGGATAACGGCGGCCGATCGCGTAGCCGATGAGCGGATAAATCGCGATTGCGAAAATGATTAGAATAGCACCGGTCAGCTTCCAGGCGTTGCTCGATACCTGAAATCGCAGTCTGTCTTCGACGACGCCGAACCAGTCGAAGGCGGCGCCTCCCAATAAAAACAAAATTCCGAACCACCACGCCGCCGGATTGATCAGTGCAAAAAAGCTAAAGTGATAGGCCAGCGCCATCCAGAGCCACAGTCCCGCCAGCAGCAATGCGATCACTCGGCTCGCCCAGGGTTGGGCACAAAAGAGAAGTCCCGCGCATGCCAGCGCGGCGCCGTTGAGAACCAGCGGCATCGGCCACACGGCCTGGTTATACTGAGCGAGGACGCGAAAGAACTGGTCGGCGTTAAATGGCAGGTTCATCATAGCGCACGCCGGCGGAGGAATCGTTGTCTACTGGTTTTAGGCTAACGGAAATCACGGGGCCGTTTCAAGCCGCCCGAATGAGCAGCACGGGGTCTCGCGAATGCTGGACGACTTTCTCGGCGACGCTGCCGAGCACCCAGCGGCCGATTCCCGACCGCCCATGAGCGACATGGCGATCAAATTATTCGCGGTATTGCGCGCGATGTCGTTGATCTCGCTCGCCGGGTCGCCTTCGAGGGCGGCCCGGACGCGCGTCCGGATCGGTCACGGTGAATAATTTGATTCTGCTCAAGAACCTTCCGTTCATCCTTCGAGACGCTCAGGCGAACGGAGGAGCGGTGGAAATTATTGGAGTTTTTCCGTTCATACTGAGCCTAGTCGAAACATTCATAGGGTTTCTCAGCAGAATCATAATTTAATCGGAATATCGTCGGCCGCGGCGCAGCCGTTAGCGCGCGCGCATAATCAGCATCGGGCTCGCCCCATGGTGCACAACCTTCTCCGTGACGCTGCCGAGCATCCAGCGCTTGACCCCCGAGCGGCCGTGCGTGCACATGGCGATCAAGCCACCGCTCGTGTTGCGCGCCAGATCAATGATCTGCGCCGCTGCCGCTCCTTCGAGAATCTCCGAGCGAACTCTTTCAACCCCCTGAGCCCGGATCTCTTTTACCTTGGCGTCAAGATATTCGCGCGCCTCCAGGCTCATCGCCGCGACCAACTCTTGGTAGCTTGGGATAAACGCCTCGGCTCCAGTATAATCGTCGGCTCGGTAATAAGCCGTCGCGGGAAGCTCATAGGTACGGACAAGCACGACTTCCGTTTTTATCGTTTTGGCGAGATCGAGAACGATGGGCAGCACCGACTCGGCCAGCTCAGAGCCGTCCAACGGCACGATGATGGAATCAAAGTTTACTTTCGATTTTGTTTCAGCCTCGCCGGTGGCGCGCACGAGCAGTAACGGATTTTCCGCGGCCTGAACCACCTTGGCGGCGACGCTGCCCATCAGCCAGCGTTTGACTCCCGAGAAACCGTGCGTCACCATGGCGATCAGACAATCAGGCTCAAGCTTGGCGCGCTTCACTATAACATCGGCTGGCCTGCCGAGCTCAATCACTGAATCGACCTTTACGATTGCGGGAAATTGTCCGGCGATAACTTTTAGATAATCGCCGTCTCCGCCGGATGCCCCGAAGGGCGCTCTGCTCTCAGCGTCATCCACGCTCAGCAGCTCCACCGGGCTCTGATAAGCTTCACCGAGCAGTCGGGCATAGGGCAGAATCTGCTCCGCCAGTTTCGAACCGTCGAGGGGCACGAGTATTTTTTTGATCATGATGCGCGCTAGCCTCCCACAGTTTGCATAAGATCCATCAAGTCGCCCGAATGACCAACACCGGATCCGAAGTATGGCGCACGACGGTCTCGGCCACACTGCCGAGCACCCAGCGCTTCATGCCCGATCGGCCGTGCGAAGACATCGCGATCAGGCCGTTCGGCGTATGACGCCCGAGCGTGATGATCTCGTCGCCGGCAAAGCCTTCCTTGGTGAGGGCGGAGACCTTTTCGACGCCGAAAGTTTTCATCTCGGCCACTTTTTTCTCGAGATATTCGTTGGCTTCATCACGCACGCCGGCGATCAGTTCGTTAAAGTCGACGGCGTAAAAACCCTCGTTTCCCGAGTAAACGGTGTAGGGAATGTGGTAAGCGCGAAACAGGACAACTTCGAGACCCAATTTCTTTGCCATGTCAGCGGCCGCCGGCAGCACGCTTTCCGCCACTTCCGAACCGTCCAGCGGAACGATCACCGTCTTGAAGATTGCTTCTCCGTCGGCACTCGACGTTTCAGTCGCGCGAGCCAATAGCAAAGGATTGGCGGTGCCGCGCAGAACTTTTTCCGCGACACTGCCCAAAAGGAAACGATTGAGCCCCGAGCGGCCGTGCGTGGCCATCGCGATCAGGATGTCCTTATAGCCTCCGCCCTTTTCAACGATCGTGTCTTCAGCCCGACCCTTCTCAACCGTGTTTTTGACGGTGACGTCTTTAAACGTGCCGGCAATGCCGCGCAGGTAGTTTTCGCTGGCGCGCACGCTGTCTTCAACAAGGGTGTCGAGAAAACGCGCCTTCTCAGCCGACATATGCGTAGCCATCTCGGCGATATCGACCACGGCGAGAAGCTCGACTGGGATTTTAAATTTGCCTGCCAAAAAACGAGCGTAGGGTAGGACTTTTTCCGCCGTTTTAGAGCCGTCCAAGGGGATCAGTATCTTGCTGTACATAGTTTTCTCCTCATCTCCTCTTCAGTCGCCTTTGTTTGCCCTACGCTCGCACCTTACGCTCCTACTCGACTTTAACCTTGATCTCTCTCGCCTTGGCCTCCTCGGTCTTGGGCATCCGGACTTCCAGCACGCCGTTTTTAAAAGTCGCTTTCACCTTGTCCGCATGGACCTCTTTGGGCAACTCTAACGTTCGGACGAACGATCCATAACTCCGCTCCGAACGATAATAGTTCTCTTCCTTGACCTCTTCTTCCTTCTTCTTTTCGCCCTTGATCGTCAAGGTATGATCGCTCAGATTCACGTTGATGTTGTCTTTGTCCATGCCCGGGATCTCGGCTGTGACCACGATATCATCCTTCTCTTCGAAGACATCGACGACCGGCGCTCTCACATCGAACTCATCGGCCCTGAACCATCGTTCAGGCCACCAAGGTCTCGTTCTGCGGCCGAAGAAGTCCTCCACCATCCGATCCATGTCGCGTTCCCACCGGCCCAAATCCATAATCGACCTGCGCGGGGCGACGGCTTTACTTTCCTTAGCCGGTGTTTTGTCTGCCATAGCATTTCCCTCCCTAATTGGATTTGAATGAGAATACAAGCCGCAATCGTTGTGCCAGTGGATAATGCTGCTTTTTCACGGTGACTCACGGTCACTTTCTCAAGGTTGAAAAAAATAGCGTGACTTTGTCGCAATTGTGCGATTACCTCGCTCCCTCGCGTGCCCTTCGCAGAAAAGCGCTTGCGGTGCTGCGTTCGGATCATTGATGCGTCATGGCATTGACCTGCGCCGGTAGGACGCAACGACGATCGAAGTCGGATTCCATGGCCACGGCGGCCAGGGCGCGAAGGTCGCCGCTCGGATACTAGGTCGGGCGGGCTTTTTACAGTGAGAGAGGGCGGGGGTGAGGGTAAAAAACTCGCCGACCATCACAACAATTAAGGCAGAGCGTGTTGTTAAATGAGACTGCTTCATAAAATTCTCTTTTGGTCTCACCTGCTCGCCGGCGTGATCGCCCACGGGCGTGATCGTGCGCAGCGAACCGACCGCTTCCGTCGCGCCGTCGGCTTCGGCCGCGACGGTGCGATCTACGTCAATCCTTAATCAAATGGGAGCCCTATGCCGCTGCCAGTCTCGGACGGAAGCTTAAAATCTGAGTGCGTGGACTTCATACCGGCGAAGCGCTCGGCTTTCTCGGCCAAACCGTCGCCAGCCTGGCGTCGCTCGGTGGCTGCTTTTTGGTTTGGACCGGAATGGTCATGGCCTGGCGGCGCTATCGCTTCTGGCAGCGCAAGGGAGTTCATCATGAAAGAGTTGATTTGCTCAGCAACGCCGAAGATCACGTGGCAACAGCAATCCATTCGGCGAACAAAGAAAATGAGTTAGACCCGCCTGATCTGGGTACGCTTCTAAGGCGGAATTCTTAGGCGGTTTGAATATGAAACAGCGCATGAACGTTGTTCGTTGTCACTTGCGCTACCTGTTCGAGCGACAGCGCCTTCACAGTCGCAATGGTTTCCGCCACGTGACGGACGTAGGCAGGCTCATTGCGCCTGCCGCGATGAGGTACCGGCGTGAGATAGGGCGAATCGGTTTCGACGAGCGTTCGCTCCAACGGCACTTTGCGGACGACGTCTCTAAGCGGCTCGGCGTTTTTGAAAGTTATGATGCCGGTGAAAGAAAGGTACAAGCCAAGATCCAAATACGCGCGAGCCGCCTCGTAGTTACCCGTGAAACAGTGAATCACGCCGCGCAGTTCACCTGACCCTTCGCTGCGCAGCAATTCAGCGGCCTCCTCGGCCGCGTCTCGCTCATGAACCACGATCGGTAGCGCGGTCTCACGCGCCATATGAATGAAATGGGTGAAGACTCGGCGCTGCACATCATGGGGCGAGTGGTTGTAATAATAATCGAGTCCCGTTTCGCCGACGGCGATCACTTTGGGGTGAGAAGTTAACTCGCGAAGACGGCGTAGCTCATCCTCGCCGACATCTTTGGCATCGTGCGGATGCATGCCGACAGTGGCGTAGATGTTCGCAAACGATCCGGCCAAGGCGATCGCCTCGGTGTTACTCGACATGTCGCCAGCGCCGCCTACGGCGATGATCTTCTCGACACCGGCATGGCGAGCGCGCGCGATGACGGCTTCTCGTTCGCCAGCGTATTCCTTCCCTTGTATGTGAGCGTGGCTGTCGATCAGCATCATTGCTGGAAGCTCATGTACCTCCGACACAGCCGGCGGCTTGAATGGTGAACCGCTCAAAGCGGTCTGGCCGGCCCACACCGGCCAAAAAATCCACGGCGCACTTCACTTCCTCTCCCTCGACGGGAGAGGACAGAGGTGAGGGTTGCTTGAGCTTTGCTAACGGCACCCCTATCCAACCTTTCCTCATCGAGGGGGAAGGCTCGGAAGAAATCCCCTGCTCCATCGTCACCACCCACTCCCGCGACAGTCAAACTTTGCAAGTCCTCCACCAAAGCTTGACTCACAATTAATTTTACTTGTTCGCTCCGGTTTCGATGCGCGGAAAGAGATTCTTCGGCGGATTGATCTTATGTCCCGCGGCGAACCCCTGACCCCATAGTGTCTCCAATCCGCCTTCATCGACGGCGAGCAGCGCGCGCAATTCGCGCGCGGTATCCGGCATAAACGGCGCGAGGAGACGGGCGAGAATTCTGACGACTTCGAGCAAGTGATGCAATATTTCACCGACGCGGCCCTGTTTGGCCGGATCTTTGGCCAGCGTAAACGGCGCGGTTTGAACGATATACCGATTGGCATGATCGAGCGCCGACCAGACCGCTTCCAGCGCGCGATGAAACTGCAGTTCCACCATGAAACCTCTGAGATCGACTTCGGCTTGGGCAAATTTATCGCGCAGTTCACTATCCTCCACGGCCCAGTCGGCGCTCAACGGCTGCACCACACCGCCGAAGTACTTCTGCTGCATGGCGAGCACCCGGCTAACCAGATTGCCCAAGTTATTGGCGAGATCGGCATTGATCCTTGTCACTAACGCTTCTTCGGAGAATTTGGCGTCTTGGCCGAACGCCATCTCACGCAGCAAAAAGTACCGAAAAGCATCCATGCCGAATCGCGCTTTCATCTCCAGCGGCCGGATCACATTCCCCAAGCTCTTGGACATTTTGCCGGAATCCATCACCCAGTAGCCGTGCACGTTTAGATGCTCGTAGAGCGGCAAGTCCGCGGCCATCAGCATGGTCGGCCAATAAATCGCGTGAGGCTTAAGAATGTCCTTGGCGATGAGGTGTTGAGCCTTTGGCCAAAAGGATTGCAGCGCATTTCCGCCGTGGTGTTCCAGAGCACTCACGTAATTGAGCAGCGCATCGAACCAAACATAGGTGACGTAGTCGGCATCGAAGGGCAGCGGGATGCCCCACCGCAAACGGCTGGTTGGCCGCGAGATGCAAAGATCTTCGAGCGGCTCTCGGAGAAATGCCAAGACTTCAGTACGATAGCGCTCCGGGCGAATGAGATCGGGCCTGGCTTGTATAGTCTCGATCAAGCGTTGCTGGTACTTGCTCATGCGAAAAAAATAATTCTTTTCGCTGATGTACTCCGGCGCCGTCCGGTGGTCTGGGCATTGACCGTCAACCAGCTCTTTTTCCGTATAGAATCTTTCGCAGCCATAGCAATAAAATCCGCCGTACTCGCCAAAGTAAATGTCGCCGGCGTCATAAATCTTTTGCAGGATCTTCTGAACGTATGCCTTATGGTAGTCGTCGGTCGTGCGAATGAAATGATCGTAGGCGATACCGCAGGCATCCCACGTCGTGCGAAACAAATCGCTGATCCGGTCGGCGTAGTCCTTCGGCGTCGTGCCGTTGGCGGCGGCGGCCTGCGCGATCTTGTCCCCGTGTTCGTCGGTCCCGGTTAGTAAAACAGTGTTGGCGCCCATCGATTGATAGTAACGCTTCAGTGTATCGGCCACGACGGTCGTGTAAGTGTGACCCAGGTGGGGCTCGGCGTTGACGTAATAGAGCGGCGTGGTGATGTACATGTTTTCCATCAGCGCCCCCCAACCACGCCAAACAAGAATTTTTCCAACACCATGCGCCGGTTTAAGTTACGTTGAATCCCCGCGGTCGCGCTGGAGATCTGCGCCATCGCCGCAAGTGCGCGATCCGCGCTGCATTCGGCCGACCGCTGTTCGATCTGCGCCAGCATATCCAAATTCACCAGCTCATCCGACTTATTCGTGACGCCATGAATCAGCAAATCCCGGTACCAACTTTCCGCCCATCTAAGAAATTCCAGCGCGTCATCGCGACTTGACGCCAGCGCCTCCGCCGCTACGATGGCGGCTTGATAATCGCCGGCCTTCAACGCACCGAGCGTGCCGGTCCAAATTTTTCGTTTCTCAGCCAACGTTGCTTGATCTAAATTCACTGCCACGCCGATGCTTCCCATCGCCATGGCTGCGAAAAACTCTGCATCCTTGGCCGTGACGCTGTGCTTCGCTTGTAAAAATGCGGCAACCTCCGCTCGCGGCAAGGGAGCGAAGGAAAGCCGCAAACAACGCGAGCGCAACGTCGGCAAGAGCCCGCCTGCGTTGGGCGCGATGAGAATGATCAGCGAATTTGCCGGCGGCTCTTCAAGAGTTTTCAGCAGGGCGTTTTGCGCCGCGGCGTTCATCAACGCGGCCGGATCAACGATCGCGATTTTCCTTTTGCCGCCGAAGGAGCGAAAGCGTAGTTCGCGCTCCAGTTCGCGGATCTGTTGAATGCTGATTTCTTTTTTGTCGGGCAACAGAGCGATGAAGCGCACGTCGGCGTGGTTTCCGTCGATGATGCTGGCGCAGTTGACGCAGCGGCCGCAGTAATCGCCGGCCAGCTCGGAGCAATGAATCGCCTGCACAAGAGCCCTGGCAACCGTCCGCTTGCCGACACCCTCGGGACCGAGGAACAAATAAGCGTGATGCAGGCGCTGGTTTGCCAGCGCCGCGCGCAGCGTTGCCAATTGCTTGGCATGGCCAATTAGCTCAGCGAAACCCATTCAAAGTAGCTCCCGGTCGATAATTTCCCGGATTTGCTCGGCCACCTCGGTGACCGGGCGCGCCGCATCGATGACGCGAAACCGTTCTGGGTCGGCGCGCGCCACCTCAAGAAATCCTCTTCGCACTTTCTCATGAAATTCAGTTTCTTCGCGCTCAAACCGGTCTTCCGGCGGCCGGTCCGCCGCTGCTGCCTTCCGGCGCGCCGTTCGCGCCTGGCCTACATCGGCCGGGCAATCGAGTAAAAACGTTAAGTCCGGACGAAGTCCTTCGCTGGCGGTATCGTTCAAACGGCGTAACCAATCGAGCTCGATGCCTCGACCATATCCTTGATACACCAAGGTCGAATCGGTAAAGCGGTCGCACAGCACGATTTTTCCCGCATCGATGGCGGGACGGATGATCTGGTTGACATGCTGCGCCCGATCCGCCAAGTAGAGAAAGAGTTCCGTCGACGGCGCGATTGCATCATCGCCGGCCTCCACCAAAACCTTGCGGATCAATTTGCCGAGTGCCGTACCGCCCGGCTCGCGCGTCACCACGCAGGTTCGATTGTGCTCGCGAAGATACTTTTCAGCGGCCTTGATTTGCGTGCTCTTACCGGCCCCGTCCCCACCCTCGAACGTGACGAAACGAATCATCAATTCAAACAATGAAGAAAACCGGCAGAAGATGCAAATCAGGAAAAAAGAGAATTAATTCAACGAACGTGGGTGGGCTGCGAGTTTGGGAAGCTGTTAAGCCTTGCCCTCGCCCAGGAGCAGATTGATGCCGTTGACTAACTGGGTGCTGGTGAACGGTTTGGTGATGTAATAGTCCGCCCCCAACTTATAGCCACCTAGGACATCCTCATATTGAACCTTGGCCGTCAGCAAAATAACCGGGATGGTCGAGGTTTCGTTCTTGCCTTTGAGCCGGGTCAGCACTTCCAAACCGTCCATCTCGGGCATCATGATATCCAAAATGATTAGGTCAGGCTTTTGGTTCGGCAGCATGTTTAAGAGTTCGGGGCCGCTTGAGGCGCTAAAAACCGTGTAGCCGCGCCCTTCCAGAATGGTTTTGACGATCGTGATAATGTCGGGGTTATCGTCAACCACCATTATGGTCTTCTTTGTATCCATGCTTGCTCCCTCTCGCGCCTCATCCGTGATCTATTGCCAGCAGCCGGGACCACGGAACGAGCAGGAACCAGCGAAATTGGCTGTGACAAAAGGTATGAAAACCCCCACGTCATGGGTTTCCAAAGCGTAGTAGATTCGTAATTTAGCACCTTGCGGGCGCATTGTAAATTGGCAATTTACTTACGCTTAACACTACGGCGTCACGGCGCGCCAGTAATTTTGTGAAATCATCGATGGAAAAGATCCATGGGCGCTATTTATTGTTCCGGGTGGGATCAAGGGCACGGCTCGGCTCAAAGCCTGGCGGCTAAAGAGCAGCCGAACAGTGCCTTCAATGTCCAAGATTGCCCTATCGCTTCCCGGGATGCCGGTTTCGTTCACCAACACGGCGCCAAGCAAGTCTTTGCTGCTCGGCCCGCTCGTCTTGAAACTAATATCGGTCCCTGTGACTATGATAAGCCCCGACCAGCGCAAAGTCCCGGTTAAAATCAAATCCGCGTTTTTAACCACTAAAATTCCTACACCGGAAAAGGTTCCCGCCAGCGTGGCTGAATCACCCGAGGCCAATAATCCGTCGACGCAGTGCAATTGCGGTGACGTTTGGCTGCCCCAAATCTGATTTTCAACTATTACGCCGCCGGAGCTTGGGATCGAATGCACGGTAGCGGACGCCGAAGCGCAGAGTTCGTCAGCGAGCTGAGTGACGAAACCGGCGGGAAGATAACCACTCGTCGCGATCGCCGGCGTGTCCGGGCCGCTATCAAGAATATCTTGCCGGGGAGGGTTGCCGAGCGCCTGCAAGACTAACCCGCGGACCGTGTCGTCCGCGCTCGAAACAGAGTTTCGCGACTTGGCCCCGGCGATCGGGTTACCGGTCGTCACATCGTGATCAGCGCCGGAAATAACAATGGTATCGGCGCTGAAATTAATTCCGGCTCCGTTTCCCCTGAGAGCCACCGCGGCGTCGCTCAGATCATGGGACTTGGTCAACTGGGCCTGAAGAACCTGTTGAGCGCCGCGGCTCCTCCCGGTCGAGTGCACGACGACTTGAGCCGCAAGCGGTCCAACGGCCGTCGATGACAGAAACGAAACGGCAAATTGTCCGGACGAGAAAGATCTAGACTGGCTCGGCGGAGCGGGTGGAAAAGTCGTAGCCTGGGCAATCTCTCGCTTCCCCCACTCCACTCCGGCGGCTGAAAAATAGAACGCTTCCGTGCTACCGCGCAGGTTAGCCAAAACCTGGAAGTCGTTACGCAGCATCACGCCGGCGCCGATACCGACGGCCAGAAGCACGGCGAGAATCATCAGCGAACTCATTAGGACCATGCCGCGCTGGCTGCGCAAACATTTATTCCGCATCTTCATAACGGCCAAAGTCAATTGCGAAACTCGATGCTGCTCGATAGTGCAGAGCTCAGATACCCGGCAACCTTGGGATCAGGACTCTTCGCTTGCACGGTAAATTCGATTTTGACTCGTTTGATCGCTTCGAGAGCAGGCGTGCTGCCGAGTTCGGCGCCGTTTCGATCAAAATATGTAAAAATTCTACCGGCAACCGCAGGCACGACGTAGGCGACCAGACAATCGCCGTTTCGCCGAATGATGTAGGGACTCGGACATGTCGACGTCGGCCCCGTCAACTCGTAGCGAATGCTCTCTCGCGGATCAGTATCGGCGCAGTTGCCGTTGCCGTTCAGGTCCATCTGGATGTGAATTACGCCGGGGCTTGCCTGGTAGACGCGGTTACAGAACGTATCAGCATCGTTCATCGGATCATCCGCACCGCCGGTCTCCGGCGGTGCGCTGCCGCTGCCCCACGAGCCGGCGTTTCTCAGATCACGCCCTATGATATCCAAGGCTCCGCGGGCGTCCTCGAGGGTCGCGGTCTTCGCCTCGAGCGCCAGCGAATGATAGATCTCGCTGCGAAAATAGGCGTAGAGAAGAACGATCATCAGCGATCCGAGCAGCAACGACACCAATTGTTCGATCAATGTCGCGCCGCTTTCGTTTAGGGTCAACATCACAGCTATCCTCCCGTGAAGACCAGCGTCGACAGCGTGACCTCATGGACTTGGTGATCGCGCCATGACACGGTCACGTCGATTTGTTGGAGATCGGACCCGAGAGACGATGCGGATATTTTCCAACAACGATCGAAGACTCCAGCGACGCCGGTCTTTGCCGAAAGACCCCGATCGCCGCCTCCTGGGCATAGATCGACGTCCGTCAGGGAACGGAGTGCCTGTAGTTCTTCGATCTTGTCCTGCGCCAAATGGATCGCCACCGTCGAGTTGTCGCTGACGGTTTGCCGGCGAATGAGATTGACGCTGCTGAGCGAATAGCTCATGACGGCCACGGCCACGATGCCCATGGCGGCCAGGATCTCGTTGAAGGTGAAACCATCTTCTGTTCCGCGACGCATGGGACGTCCTTCGCTTCGTCAACAGTCCTCAGAGCAGCTGCCAGGCGTGCAGATTCTGACCCTGCCCGTCGCGCTCACGACGATCTGTCTGCACGAATTATTGGCATTGCGCAGTCTGACCCGATTTGAAGCGGCGGTACCCCTCGGTGAAAATGAGATGGTGCCCGCTTTCGTTATGCTCGTTCCCGGCGCGAGCGGCTTTGTCTGAAGCGGCTTTGAGTCTCGTTCGATGGTGTATTCGCTGGCGCCCTGAAGATAAGCCAATTGAAAGCTGGCGTTTTCCGCCGCCGCGCGCATTTTGATGTTGTGCAGTTCGGATTGAATCTGCCGCGTCGAACTATTCAACGCGTAACCTGGCATCCAGCTGCGCCAGTTGGGCAACGCAATCGCGGTGATGATGCCTATAAGCGCGAGAACCACCACCAACTCAATGCTTGAGAAGCCATTTCTCAGCGCGGAAATCTTCAAGGCCCCCTCCAAGACTCGCGGAAAATACTGCCGCGGGCGCGTAGATGTCAAGAGCCGCTAAGGTAGACAAGGATTAGGAATTGCCCTTCACGACATCCTGGTTCGATGATAAAATCTGATTATATTTTGTAGAGGGAGCCGGGATGCGCAAAGGATTACTCTATGCGGCAATATTGACGGGGTGCCTAGGCCGGTTCGAATTCGTCGACGCCGCCTACGTCATTAAACTCAAAAACGGCAATGAGTACCTGACCACACGTTACTGGCATGAAGGTACGCAAGTGCGTTTTGATACCTACGGTGGCATATTTGGAATCGACAAGACTTTTGTCGCTAGAATCGAACAAACTAACCGGGTGGTGCCGTCGCCAATCTCCATGTCGTCCATGGGGAAACCTCTCGCAAACGAGCAAGAGTCTTCCAGTTCTTTAGCCGGAAAGGAAATGAGCAATCAGCAAACCGACGAGAAGGATCACAAAGCGACAAAAGCGCCGGCGACGCAAAAAGACCCCGTCAAAAAGGATGAAAGCGTATTGAAGGAATACGCGGAGTTACAAACCCGATTCGGTCAACTAAACGACTTACCCAAACATGAGATTCACGCTCTCGACGCGGACATTGGCTCCTTCAGACAGAAGCTGGGCAATTCAAAGCTCGCGGAAGCGCACCAAGACGAGCTTGACGCGATGAGAACACTTCAACGCGCCATTGAGAGCTATCTCAAGGCCAGCCCGTAGCTTCAATTAATCTCGTTGATAATTCACCGTCGAATTATCGTTGCCAACGACCAGCATCACAAAACCTGTCGGAAGGACTTGACGACCAAGGGCGAGTATGTGGGCGTCGGCGCCGTCAAGGAGAGCGCGTTGGCCACAGCTGACGAGCAGTACTGGATGTTGCTCGCCCCACCGCCGGAAGTGTTCAACACCGAGGCGCCCATGGTATCGTCTGCGGTCCCAGGATTGCCGTCGGCACCTGAGGTATTCGCGATCCAAACCGCGCCACTGATCGTTCCGTTGCCACCACCATTTCTGATCATCGCGCCATCGCCGATAACCATGATAATCCCGGTATAGTTGATGTTTCCACTGAAGGTAAGGGTGCCCTTGACGACTAGTATTCCAAAGCCAGCCGCCCCCTCGCTCAATGTAAAATCGCCGTCGGCAACTACGACCTTTTGGCTGCCGGCGGTTCCGATACCTCCAGGCACTGCAGAGCTGCTTGTGCCGTCCGCAACCGTGACTGCTTGTGGCAATGCTTGGATATCGTTCACGAGCTGGTTAAGCGATGCCGGATCGTTAAGATTGTAGCCGGCGCTGTTCATTTGCCCCGCGGTCATCGCTTTGGCGATGTCGTTCATATTAGTGCTGGCATCAACGCTAACGCCACTCACGTTGGTGTGATAAGTACCCGGTTTAGAGTCGTTAATGGAACTCTGTATTCCAGGCAAGCTCCCCGCAGCGCTGACGGATACAACCGGCAAAGACGATGCAGCGCCGCACTGATCGTCCCCGTTCATGGATTTGGCATTGCTGTTACCGCCGATGAAACTTGCGCTGTTCCCCAAAAGGGAGATCGTGCCCGGATTATTGGGAAAGGTCATAGGCGTTGACGTTGGCGGGGGCGGTAATGAAACGCCGATTTCGACGACCGCTTTGGTATTGTTCGGTCCGGTAGCAGTCGACGTCAATTGTACCTTGTTGTTGCTATCCGCCGAAGGTCCACCGGCGTCACCGGGGTCGTTGCTCAGCACGACAGTATAGGAATAGTTTCCCACTGTTCCGCCGGTTACGGCGACACCTCCCCCAGCGTAGTAAACAAGTTCCGAGTTGAACACGGTCGGATCCGCCCCGGTAGTTTCGTTTGCGTTAACCTGCCGCAGGATTTCCCTTCCTCGTTCGACTCCGGCCTGAGCGACTTGGAACGCCTGCTGCGAGTTGCGAAAGCCCCCTCCGACCTTGATATCGGTCGACGAGAGCAAATACGCTGTGGTGCCGAGCATCGTGAGGCTGGCTAGGAGCACGAGGGCGGCAACCAGTAAAAAGCCGCCTTGACTCTTTAGAATCTTCCCCAACTCACCATTCTTGACCTGTCGGGTTGCGCGCATATCCTTTTGCTCCTTGATTAGTAAGCCAAATTGGGCGGGGTTATCACGTTTGAAAGGCCATAGGTTCGGTAGCCGTTATTGCTACTATGGTTGGGATCAGGCTTGGCTGTTCGCGCAGTAATATTTAAACTCACTTGTCGTATGTCCGCCGGCGTTGTGGTCGCCGCGCCGCTGGAATTCAAGTAACCAAAGGTAAAAGCCGCAATGCTATTTGCCAGCACTTCCGGGGTGGCGCCGACGACACCATAAGCCCGTTTAATTTGGAGATTGGCGCCGTCAAAAGTGTAGACGACATGTTCGTCTGAAGTGTCGTTGATCGCGCCATCACCGTTCAAATCAGCTCTGATTCGCAGTTCGGAGGCGCTGTATGCCACGCCGATTACGGCGCTCCCCGTAGGCTTGTACCCAGCCAATTTAATCTCCCGGCTCATGAGATCCATGGCCGCTCTGGCGTTCTGCTGCATTTCATTGACCTGCTCTTGCGCGTTGTAAAATTTGGTCTGCGTCATGAACGTACCGGCAATGGCCCCAAGAATGACCATGGAAATTGCAGTCGCGACCACCAACTCCATCAGTGTGAAGCCCTGACTGTCAAATTCCTTGGGGATTTTCATCATTGCCGTATCGTCTATTGTGCAATCGTCGTGTTCAAACTCATCGAGTAATTTCCCGGATTCCACGACACCGAGACGATCACTGTTTTCATATTCGCGGCCGGCGTAGAGTCACTCACAGTTGTCGTTCTTGTAAAGCTCGTTCCACCCATCGATACCGTCGCGCTCCCCGCGAGGTTATTCGCGTTGGTATAACCGATTCGCTGCGCCTGCTCGATTTGCTGCTGAGCTACAACTGTCGCTGTGGTTACGTTCTTACTATAAGAATTCCCCTTGATGATCCCGATCGTCAGATTCGCCACTCCAAGCAATCCTACGGTCAGTAAAACCATCGCCACCAAGACTTCCATCAAGGTAAAGCCGCCCTGTTGCTTGATGATCGCCATCGTTACACGTGATTCGCTCGTTAACATTAATTGACTTTCACTACTCCCGTGATGTTGACCGAAACGGTTCTGGAGCCAGCGGAGTTTGTCACGGTTAGTGTCGTATTGCCTTGGGTTGTCCCTCTCGGCAGAAATACCGGATCAGGATCGCCGGCGCCTTTTGTGATTATGATATCAGGGTAACTTAACTGAACATCGACTAGGATCGACGTTTCTCCTCCATCAGCCGCGCCGCTATTGTTGTTGTCGTCGAGAATTGAAAGGGTATGGTTATTTGGGAAAGAAACGATGTAGTGGTTGTTTTCTTCCACCGCTCTGCCGCGTGCCCACATTAGTTGCGCAAACACATCGCGAGTCGCCCCGTTTAAACGCAAGGAGGGTTGGAAAGCCATGAAACGCGGCACAGAGATCGCCGCCAGGATCCCGAATAAGGCGCACCCTACCAACAACTCAGCGACTGTGAAGCCAGCGTGAGCATTAATCTTGTAAATTCTCTTCCGTAACGACTGCCCAATCAGTAACGTCAAGAATCACCTTCAACGCCCTATGGATTCGCCGAAATTACACTGACGGTCGATCTATCGACCGGGCTCCTTTTTCGGCAATAATCTGGCAAGAAGCATACCAAGAACGGATTGGAGACTAATGGCTACTGAAAGGAAAAACAGGGAGCGCTAAAGAATACCTTTACCCTCTCACGTCAAGAGGATACGGGCTAAAGGTAACGAAATCCGGGACGGTGACAAAAATTGGCTACTTGATAGGTTAAGCTCAACTAAGATGGCAAGTACAATTGTATTAGATCTTCGCCAAAAAAGATAAACAACACTGCGCCCGAGCATAGAAACGGCGCGAAAGGCAAAGCCAGCCTGCGCCCGGCCCCGGTGAGCAGCATACACGTGAGTCCGACGACCGAGCCGACCAGAGACGCAAAGAAAAGCGTAACGGGAATTGACGGCCAACCCAAGAATGCCCCGATCATGGCCAGCAGTTTGATATCGCCGCCGCCCATCCCTTCAACGCCGGTGACTTTTTCATAGACCCAAGCCGTCGCCAATAAAAAGCCGCCGCCGGCAAGAATACCGATGAAAGAACTGAGCGGCGAAGGATTGATACTGGACGGACCGCCGGTCATAAAATACCCGATGATAGACAGCGTGAGCCCCAGAAGGATGCCAGGCAAACTGATGACGTCCGGCACGATTCGAACGGCTAGATCGATAAATGAAATGACGATCAGTGCGCCGACAAAGATAAACCCGACCAAAAACTCGAAACTCAAACCGAAGCGGTAATAAAGTGCCACCGCAAACAACCCCATCAACAGCTCGACGGCAAAGTACCGAAAGGAAATCCGCTCCCCGCATGCACGGCAGCGCCCACGAAGAAGTGCATAGCTGAGCAAAGGTATGTTACAGTAAAAAGGAATCGGCGCCTTGCACTTCGGACAATGAGACGGAGGATGGACAATCGATTCCTCGTTGGGGATCCGGGCGATGCAAACGTTGAGAAAGCTGCCGACCATGGCGCCGAAGATGAAAACGAATGCGCCAATCGAGTGTAAATAAGTCATTGTCTTATCACCATGAGTAAAGTCTCCGTCTGCGCCATCGTTCTGGATTATTTCGGTGCTGAAAAAACAACTAAATGCCTGACTTCCCTTGTGAACCAGGGACTCACGACCGTCTACATCCTAGATAACTCGGCCAGCACCGCGGCGGCGGCGCAGCTGCGAAAAGCGATTGAAGAGCTGGTTACTACCGATTACAAGACTCAGATCCTTTCCGCAGGAAAAAACCTCGGCTTTGGTCGCGGGATCAACTTCGTTCTCGCGCATGACATACACTCGGAATCGCCACACGATTACTACCTGCTGCTCAACAACGACGCCGTCGCCGGGCCCGGCCTTGTCAGCGGCCTACTATCAGCGCTTAAAAAAGAGCCCCAAGCCGTTCTCGCGGCGCCGAGAGTCGTGTCGAGCCAACCCGGCCGCGAATATGGCATTTGGTATCATCGCTACCTCGGGCTGCTGCTCTCGCAGCCGGGACAATTTCGCTTTCATTATTTTACGGGCTGCTGCCTATTAATACCACGGCATTTGGTGGGTGAAGCCAGATTATTTGATGAAGCATTCTTCATGTACGGCGAAGACGCCGAACTCGGTTGGCGCCTAACGAACGAGGAGAAGAAGATGGTCTGCGCCAAAAAAGTCTACGTGGAGCATGAATATGGCCCATCCGTAGACCGTTCGAGCTTTTTCTATGAGTACCATATGGCCCGTGGACATTTGCTCTTGAGTTGGAAGACGTGGATGCATCCTGTTGAGATTCCATTTCTTCTACTATTCAAACTCATTGGCCTTGGCAGCCGTGCAACTGCGCGATGTTGCCGGTACCGATCTTTGGCTCCGCTCTGTTCGTTATTTGTTGCATGGCTACCCCTGCGCGTAGACAAAACCTAATGCCTATCGTCGAGCATTCGACTGCGTTTGGTTGGGCATAACTTCAGGCGTCTTTACGACCCGCGCGTGATTCGTTGCACGCAAACCTCTGTAAAGGCCATATTGCATCACAAAACGAATGATCGGACACTTTGCAAGCCACCGGAGCTTCCAAACAATTCCTTGAGACTGTGAAAAAATAAATTTCGCATCCATTAACGAATTATAGATCGCATAGACCAACACCTTTCCAAATGACAACTCGAAGTGGAGAAACTCTTGATAGGATACGCCATAATCAAAGTGTCGCCGATATAACGCCCGTGAAGCATGATTATGCGAGTGATAGACCGAAGAGGACGCTTCGTAACGTACAGTCCAGCCAGCTTCAATGGCACGCTTCGACCACTCTTGGTCCTCGACCATTACGACTGTTTCAGAAAATGGTAAAAGATTAAGAACCTCCTTGCGAATACAAGAACTTACATTCGAAAATGCGATGATCATCCACATGTGCTTATCATAGTTCTTTTTTTGCAAGTCGTCGTCGAAGTTAACCCGCTTTACTAGGCTCACGGGCGACGCGCCTCTGTCTATGTCGCGCCATTCACACGGGTTACAATCAGACCTAGGGATTTGACGGCTGTAAACACCAGCGACACGCAAATCTTCCGAAAATGGCATTACGAGATTTTCGAGCCAGCATTCGTTTGCCGGCGTCGCGTCCTGCGTCAAAAAAACGATATAACGGCCGCGCGCCACGCGGGCACCCAAGTTTCTCGTTTTGCCGTGACCAAACTCGCTTTTGGCGATTTTATATAACCGCACTGGATGGGTTGAAGCGATCTCAACAGTTCGGTCAGTGGAACCCGAGTCGATAATAATCACTTCGTATCGGAGCCCGGTTCGTTGCTGATAAATGGAAGCCAATACCTCGCTCAGGTATTGCTCCCCGTTGTAACAGGGCAAGACGATCGAGATATCGAGACCCTCTTCAGTCACTTTGAATGCTTCTTGTGGGATAAAGTTTCGCCGCCATCCTACGCCCCTTGTTGGAGAAATAATGCCTCAGCAAAAACTCAACGGGGATTACAGGAATATAGCGATAGTATCTATTTTTAAGGAAAAATAGGCCCACTTCCAAAGACTCTACGACAAGATCCCGAGCGACGCTGGAAATGTTACGCATCTCGAAACGAGGCTGCTGCCAGGGATATGTAAAATTGTATACGCTTTGGAGATAATGGCTCAGCAATGCATTGTCGTAATACCTTTTCGACCAAAAGCGAATGTCAAACGCGTGGCTATGAAACACCGCCGCCCCTTCTACGTAATGAATTGCGCATTCATCCGACGACACCTGTGTCGCCCAGATGAAATCTTCTGCAAAAGGAGCTTTCTCGTCAAATGGATGAGCCTCCCAAATGTTTCGCTTGATCGCGCAATTTGCATTCGAAAAAATTGCCTTGATTCGTCCGTTGCTTTGAACCCTGAACGCATCAAGGGTTGCGCGTTCCTCGAATGGGTTATGGCCTTGGATGGGCACCTGTTTTCCGTAGGTTGCAGCCAGCGTGTGATTGGATAATAAGGGGGTGACAAGCTGGTCAAGCCAGCAGGAATTCACCGGAATACAATGGGCCGATAAGTTTACAATATAATCGCTCTTGGAGACCCTTGCGCCATAATTCAAGGCGTATCCATATGTAAACTCGGTCGATGCGATTTTAAATAAGCGCGCTGGGTATTTATGGACGATCGCTAACGTATCGTCTGTTGATCCGGAATCAACGATGATGACTTCGTAATTCAACTTCGTCGCTTGCTCAAAAATTTTTCTTAGGGTTGCGCCAATAAAACGAGCTTCGTTTTTCGTTCGAATAACAATTGACACTTGGGGGTTATTTGCGTTCATTATCGTCAGTGACTTGCCTAACCGACCCTTGATCAGTGCCTCTCAGAGGTCTTATGAACTTGCAATACAAACGATAAATCACCGTCTGTCGAACCGCCTCTGCGAACCGCTGGAGCCGCGCATTGTCGTCCGCAAGGGTTTCAATTTGCTGTTTTAATTGAGACTGAAGTTCCATCAACTCGTAATTTTTTTTGAATAAAAGTTCACAGTTTTCGGCCAATTGTTCTTGCTGGTAGAGTTCATTCATTGCCCGCAATAACCCTTTAATGTTATTGGAAACCTCGTCCTCACGGGCGCTACCGAGTGAAGTGACGCTTCCACTTAATGAAAGAGCTCGAAGACCGATGTAAAGCAACTTGTACCCACTCGGTGCGTAATCGGCATTGAGAAGATCCGCAATACTGCATGAGTGATGACGCAATTCTCTATAAACAACTCTCTGAAGCCTAGAAGGCTCTATGGGTAAGCTTAGACCACAGAAATTCGCTACTCGCTTGATCTCATTAAGTCCATTTGTGAAGTGATCTTCATAGAAAGTAAAAATTCTCGGGCACCCCTCGGTGTCCCGGATGGCTGCCCGTGTATAACAATTCCAAAGGTAAAACCCCTTTTCCAGCGGCATTCCGTCTCGTACGGCAATTGACCTCGCGACTTCAATTGGATTGCGAATGCAAATGACGAAACGAGCATCTGGAAGAAGCCGCCTCCAAAAGGGTATAACAAGAGTAGTCCGCGGTTCTTTCCACCCCCAAACAGGTTTCTCCTTGAACGTCGCCAATAGGAATCTGGCCTTCTCAAATATTTCATGCAAAGAAGAATCTTCCTGCCAGTTAGATTCTAGGTCAGGTGGGTTATCCGTGGAGCCGCCGAAATGAGCAAGCAAGGACTCGTCCAATTCCTTGAACCTTTTGTGTTCGAAATGGCCTAACGGATTGCCCTTATCCGGCCCGAGAAGATCCTGCTCCGCCCCTAAGTCTAGGCCGCACAAATTCAGCAGTCGTGTAACCATCGAGGTACCACTCCGGTGCATCCCGACGATACAAACAATGCGCGGCTCTACTTCTTTTTCGCCAATCCTGTTCATCAAAATGGTTGAAGTACCAACGGCTGCTTATCCAATTGGTGTTTTTGACCGTCCATAACCCTCGAAAACCCTATGGCAACCGCTTCATGCACATTCGAAACATGGCCGTCCGCAGGTTTACTTATCAATCGGCCTTAAATATCCCGGGGGTCACCCTGGAATTCGACCAATGCTTGGGATTCTCTCGTTTCTTTTCGTATATATAGCCACCCCAAAACCAGTTCTCGTTGGGAAGCGATGACAGTTCTTCCTGATGAATGAGTCCAAAACCTTCTCCACTAAGAACCGCATGAAGAAACGTCGATGTTATACCCCAAATCCAATGACTTTGGTTGATCTCAGAAACATCGAACAGCTTAAAATCGCCGTGTTTCTCTGCCAATGGATACAGCTCGCCCGTGTTTCCTGGTAAGTAAACAAGGCTATTGGGATACTTTTGTTCCCGCAGCATCGGTTGAACAATACAAATTCGCTTCTCGATTTTTTCGAGCATTAAATGAAGTGTATTTAATAGAGGAGCCTGATGTAGCAAAATATCAAAAACGACTCCGAGATCGCACTTTTCTTGAATGCTTTTCATGAATAGCGTGTTTGAGAAATCACCCTTGAAAAACTCCATTGATCGATTTTGTAACCTCGTGTGGAGCCATTTCTCCGTCTCCTGTGAATCGAACAAAACGGCCCTTTTGCACCCAAGCTCTAATGTCTTTTTGGTGTAAAACCCATCCACCTTCCACATATCGCCGAAGACAACCGAAGATTCTGCGGGCATTGCCTTTTCCAGGATTCCCACCTTGAAGTCAACCACTGGATTGCCCCCTTTCACGGCGCCAAGAGATTTCATAATGCTTCTTAACATATCCAACCGGCCTTTCTTTAATCCATATTTCGCAAACGACCTTTCCGAACAGATCGCTCTCATCTCTCGTAAACCGACATATGAAGTCGTCCCTCTAAGAATTGCCTTAATGACTGATAGCCCTCTTCTGCCGGAGGACTAGGAATCAATTGACGTCATTTGGGTTGAAAATCTTAATCGTCGTCGAACCGCGATGGAATCCACTCTGTCGGCATTGCAAAAATTCCACCACCGTCTTTCATTTTACTTTCCATATGTATTCCCTGAGATGCCACCAACTCGTGTAGCGGGATTTCATCGTGCTGTGACAGCAGGACTGACACCCGTAGTGAATAATCACCACTGAGGAGTTTAAGAGCTGGGTACCGCAGTATGATCGTTCCTTCGCCGTCGATTCGACCCAAGCTCATTTCATGTCGTTCAGTGTTCATCCCGTGACAAAACAAACCGTCGCTCCGAAATATTTGAACACGAAAGACTGGATTGAAAATTGACTGATGTGCTACGTATTGAACACGCACTTGAAGTTCGTCCTGCGTCCTGAAAAAACACTTTCTTTTCCCATCACTACCGCATAATGCGACGGCAGTGATCTCAATGACTGATTCATACGGCTTGCCCGTCCCTCGCCTTTCTTCCCGCCCATCCTTCGATTGTTGAGTATTTAACAAGGTCATGTAACTAGCGATAGCGTCGTCAGGGAATCCATCCGCTCGAATTAATCCGTGATTCAATACGAGCGCTCTAGTGGCGATTCTTTGGATCTCTTGCAAGTTATGGGTGACTACGAAAACCGTTTTTCCTGCTTTGATAAAGGCGTCAATACGATCTAGGCAGCGTTTCTTGAACGACATGTCTCCTACAGACATGGACTCGTCAATAATTAGTATTTGGGGATCGATACTGATCGCCACCGCAAATCCCAGCCTTACATACATCCCCGATGAATAGTATTTGACCGGTGTATCGATGAATTCGTCTAATCCGGCGAAATCGACGATCGCATCGAATTTTTCCGTTATCTCCTCTTTACTAAGTCCCAGGATCGCTGCGTTTAGATGGATGTTCTCGCGGCCGGTAAGCATCGGATGAAATCCGGCGCCTAATTCCAATAGGGCTCCGACGCGGCCGGCGACTTTAATCGTCCCCTTATCGGGAAGAGTGATTCCGTTCAGCAATTTTAATAGTGTGCTCTTGCCCGCACCGTTTGGACCGATGAGTCCTAAACACTCGCCGCGCTCGACCTCGAATGAAATATCGTTCAACGCCCAGAATTCATCGTGGCGTAAGCCGTAAGAGTTCTCGGAAAAGCCGAACACGTCACGTGCCACGTCTCTCACGCCGTAGAGCATGGTCTGTTTTAGCGAGCGGCAGAATTTCTTGCTGACGCCTTTGACACTGATGGTCGTATCTGTCGACATAGACCGGGTTACATCTTACGCGTATCCCGCCACGCGGGGAATTGTCACTCGAAAGGCGCGCCAACCGCCGAGCGCCAATGCCAGCGATAGAAAGGATGCCGCGGCGAACATTTCCGGCCGGGTTAAAAATCCCTCGGCGATGAGATCCTGGCTTGCGGTCAGAAGCGGGCTGAGTGGATTTAAGAGATTGACCAAGACGAATGGCCACCGGACGGGCGGCGGGTAAAGCACCGGCGTGAGAAACATGCCCA
>JBOHVN010000004.1:0-9623 GCA_050735675.1 Binatia bacterium
AGCGGCTCGAGGGATTCCTGGCGAGCAACCGCGGCTCTTCGCCGCGCCAAATCATCGGTGACTTGGTCAGCGACGTGAGGCATTTCGCTGGCGCAGCAGCGCAGTCAGATGATATCACGGCTCTGGCGTTGTTTTATTTTGGAACGACAAGAGGTGAGGGAAGAACTGGAGATCAAGCTTGCCAACCAACTATCCGAGATCGAGAGGTTTAATCAAACCTTTACGGAATTCGGCCGCCGCCATAGTCTCGCCCCGAAGATTATGGACGATGTCAACCTCGCCGTGGAAGAAATTCTCACTAACATCATCTCTTATGGTTACACGGACAACGAAGAAGAACACGAAATCAGGGTGGGCCTTAGCGTTCAACCGGGAGAGGTTCGGTTGATGGGGAAGATGACGGCCAGCCGGTCAATCCGCTCGAAGCGCCGGAGCCTGGCACAACATAGTTGGAGGAAAGGACCGTCGGCGGACTCGGAATCCATCTCGTGCGCCAACTAATGGATGGCCTCCAGTACAAAAGGCAGGGAGATAAAAATCTGCTGACCATCAAAAAAAGGACAGGAGTCGTAGGTGATTGACATTAGCGAAGACAGAAAAGCTGACGCTGTGGTTTTGGCGCTGTCGGGAAAGCTCGATGCGACGACGGCAAAAACGTTCGAGGATAAAATTCTCGGCGTGATCAATTCAGGAGCGCAGCGGCTCGTCGTCGATCTTTCCCAGCTCGAGTATGTCAGCAGTTCCGGTCTCAGGGTTTTTCTCCTCGCGGCCAAGCGACTCCATAGCACAGACGGGAAGATCGTCTTGTGCGCGCTTAAAGAGCCCGTGCGGCAGGTGTTCGACTTGGCCGGTTTTTCTTCGATTCTCTCGATTTACAACTCGCTGGATGACGCGGTCAAAGGTCTCTGATTGCCCGCGGAGCGAACACGCTGTTCGCTGAAGCGGAAGAGTGATTGACGGAAATTAGCGAAGTGTATATAAGCGGGGGACGCGTGGTTCCGGAGTGATATTGAGAGGCTAAAACAAATGGAGGTGGAACATGTCCGACCAAGCTAAAGTCGAGGATCAGCCTAAAAGGAAACTTTCCCGCCGCAACGTTCTCAAAGCGGCGGTTGCGGCAGGCGGCGCGGCGGCGCTCGGCTTTCCGATGATCGCCAAGGGCGCGGCGGGGCCGATCACCATGCGCTGGCAAAGCACCTGGCCGCAAAAAGACATTTTTCATGAGTATGCCCTCGACTTCGCCAAGAAGGTCAACGACATGACCGGCGGGGACTTGAAGATCGAGGTGCTGCCCGCGGGCGCGGTGGTGCCGGCCTTCCAGCTTATCGATGCTGTGTCGAAGGGCACACTCGACGGCGGCCACGGCGTCGTCGTGTACCACTATGGCAAGCAGACCGCGCTCGCGCTCTGGGGGTCGGGTCCGAGCTACGGCATGGATGCCAACACGATGCTGGCTTGGCACAAGTACGGCGGCGGCAAGCAGCTGCTCGATAAGCTCTACAAATCGATCAATGCGAACGTCGTCTCCTTCCTGTATGGCCCGATGCCGACCCAGCCGCTCGGCTGGTTCAAGAAACCGGTCACCAAGGCGGACGACTTCAAGGGGCTAAAATTCCGCACCGTGGGCCTGTCGATCGACGTGTTCACGGGTTTGGGCGCGGCGGTAAACGCGCTGCCGGGCGGCGAGATCGTGCCGGCGCTGGACCGGGGGCTTATCGAGGCTGCGGAGTTCAACAACGCCAGCTCGGACCGCATCCTTGGCTTCCCCGACGTCTCCAAGGTGTGCATGCTGCAAAGCTACCATCAAAACGCCGAGCAGTTCGAGATCACGTTCAACAAGACCAAGTACGACGCCCTGCCGGCGAAGATGAAGGCGCTGATCGAGTACGCCGTGGAGGCCGCTTCCCAGGACATGTCGTGGAAGGCGATCGACCGCTACTCGAAGGACTACGTCGAGATGCAGACCAAGCAGAACGTCAAGTTCTACCGGACACCGGACTCGGTGCTGCAGAGGCAGCTCGTAGTGTACGACCAGGCCGCGGCAAAGAAGGGGGCCGACAACCCGATGTTCAAAGAGATCGAAGCCTCGCAACGTCAGTTCGCCGCGCGGGCGGTCAAGTGGCACCTCGACACCCAGGTCAGCTCGCGCATGGCTTATAACCATTATTTCGCCAAGCCGGCCGCCAAGAAGAGCTAGTCTTTTTCCATTCAACCTCGCCCTTTTGGCCAGCCATCCGGTGCCCGCTGGATGGCTGGCTTGTTTCAGGACCCATGACCGCGCAACGAATTCTTCGCGCCATCGAACTGACCAGCTACTGGTCGGGCAAGGCCTTTGCGTGGCTCATCGTCGCGCTTACGCTGGTGGTCTCAGTGGAGGTCTTCAAGCGCTACATCCTGAATGCGCCGACGGCCTGGATCTTCGACCTCAACAGTATGCTCTACGGCACGCTGTTCATGATGTCCGGCGCTTATACCTTGGCACTGAGCGGGCATGTGCGCGCCGACTTTGTGTATGCGCGGCTGTCGCCGAGGGCGCAGGCGGCGCTGGACTTGGCGCTCTATATCCTCTTTTTCATTCCGGGCATCCTCGCGCTGATTTATGCCGGCTACGGCTATGCCGCCGAGTCCTGGCATATCGGAGAGCACTCGACCGTGACCGCCGAGGGTCCGCCGGTTTATCACTTCAAGTCAGTGATCCCAGTCGCCGGCGCGTTAGTGATATTTCAGGGAGTGGCAGAAATCGTGCGCTGCGTCCTGTGCTTGCGCACCGGCGCCTGGCCCGTGCGGCTGGAAGATGTCGAGGAAATAGACGTCGTCGGCGAGCAGCTGGCGCATAGCGAGTTCGTTGACGAAGAATCCCGCCGTGCCGCGGCCGGTTCGGCCCACGCGCTCGACGAAGCGGCGCGCCAGCGCAGCGTGGTCGACGAGACGGAGCGGAGGCAACGGTGAGCGATCCGGCGCTCGGGTTGACCATGCTTGGGCTCATCGTGATCGCGATCATGATGGGCTTCCCCACAGCTTTCACCCTCATGGGGCTCGGCATGCTCTTCGGCTATCTCGCCTTCTGGAATCCCTCGTTGCATTGGTATGAGAACCAGGTCTTCGATCTGATGGTGCAGCGGACCTATGGGGTGATGACCAATGACACTTTGCTGTCTGTGCCGCTATTCGTATTCATGGGCTACATCATGGAGCGCGCCGCGCTGGTCGACCGGATGTTTCATAGCGTCCAGCTTGCCTTTAGGCGCGTGCCCGCGTCGCTTGCCGTGACGACCTTGCTCGTGTGCGCGTTCTGGGGAATCGCCTCCGGCATCGTCGGCGCGGTGGTGGTATTAATGGGCGTCATCGCTTTGCGGCCGATGCTCAACGCCGGTTACGACGTCAGGCTCGCGTCGGGCGCAATCACGGCTGGCGGCACGCTCGGCATTCTAATTCCGCCCTCGGTCATGCTGATCGTCTACGCCGCGGTGGCCGGGGAGTCGATTGTAAAACTTTACGCAGCGGCGATGTTTCCAGGCTTTTTTCTGACCTTTCTCTATCTTGCCTACATCCTCGGCTGGGCGATCATCAATCCGAAGATCGCGCCCAAATTGCCCCCCGATCAGTATCGAATCGCGGTCCCTGAGTGGCTCCAGCGGCTTGAGAGCGGGGCATCAAAGCGGGTTGCGGCCGGCATATTAGCTGCTTTATTTCGACCCAGCCTGCTGCGCGGTGCGAGGACATCAGAAGGCCAGCCGGTGAGTCATGGGTTTATCGTCAAGAATGTTCTTGCTTTGATGGTCCCGCTGGCGCTGGCCGTTGGAACATTAGGCCTGACCTGGTGGTATGTCGTCATCTACAACGCGCCCAGCGCGGCGCTCGCGCCGCAGAAAGGCGGCCTGCAGCCGCTGACTTTGCCACCGGCTGCTTTGCAATTCGAAAAGCCGCAGGAGCCGCCGGAGGAGAAGCCGCAAGAGCTCGGAGCGGCAGAAACTACGGCGGACTCCTCCGAATCGCCTCTGCCCGCGGATGCGCCGCCTCAAGAAATGGGCTCCCTGGCCGAGCCGCCGGGTGCATTGGCCGCGGGGAAAACTCCGGAGTACTTCTATCCCGGGTTCTGGGGGCTGGCGGCGTTTTCGGCGCTTCTTCTTGCCATCTACTACTGGCGTATGGATGGCGAGCAGCTCGAAATTTTGAAAGAACTGGTCGTCTCGGTTGTGCCACTCGGCGTGCTGACGGTGGTGGTGCTCGCAGTGATTCTGTTCGGCATCACCACAGCGAGCGAATCGGCTGCGATCGGCGCGCTCGGCGCGCTCTATCTCGCAGTGATGGCCAAATACCCGAGCCAGGTCTGGTGGTGGAGTCTGGTCGGGGCAATTATTGGGGTGGTCCTCAGCTGGCAGCGCGCCGACATAGTGACTCTGTTGGTATCAGCGTCTCTCGGAGGCGTATTCGTGGGAACCGTGATTCCCTGGTTTTGGGGGCTGCGAACTTCCAAGGATCTCTGGCAAAACCTCAAAGAATCGGTTTTCTTGACTGCGAAGACCACGGCTATGGTCTGCTGGCTCTTCATTGGGTCGGCGCTTTTCTCCGGCGTCTTTGCGCTTCATGGCGGCCAGGCGCTCATCGAGCGCTGGGTGCTCGGCATGAATCTCTCGCCCCTGGGTTTCTTGCTGGTCGCGCAAGCGATTATTTTTTTGTTAGGCTGGCCGCTGGAGTGGACGGAGATCATTGTGATTTTTTGTCCGATCTTCATTCCATTGCTGAGCCATTTCGAGATCGACCCGATACTGTTCGGTACCATGGTGGCGGTCAATTTACAGGCGGCGTTCCTGTCGCCGCCGGTGGCGATGTCCGCATTCTATTTAAAGGGCGTGTCGCCGCCGCATGTCACGCTCAACCAGATTTTCGCCGGCATGATGCCCTACATGCTGATCGTCTGCCTGTGCCTCGCTTGCATGTATATCTGGCCGGGCATGACGTTGTGGTTGCCGCAGTTCCTGTACGGCAACTAGTGCCGCGACGATAAGCGTCGCATCCCGGCGTTCTCACTCGGCGGGCACGTTTCCGGCGCCCTTCTCCTTCGGGCCTTGGGTTGCTCGCTTCTCGACACGGCACAAACCGATCTCTATAACGTTGACAGGGGGCGAAATCATGGAATTGACCAACCTCCATTTGCTCTCCGCGACCGAAGCGGCGCGTTTGATCCGCGATGGTGTGATCAGCTCGGAAGAGTTCGTCGAAGCTTGTCTGGCGCGGATCAACGAGATCGATGCGCGAGTGCAAGCCTGGGCGTTTCTCGATACCGATTATGCTTTGCAGCAGGCGCGCGCGGCGGACGAGCGGCGCCTGAGCGGCCAGCCGATCGGTCCGCTGCACGGCGTGCCGGTCGCTATCAAAGATATTTTCGACAGCGCCGACATGCCCACCGAAAATGGTTCCGTGATTTACGCCGGGCGGACGCCGTCGCGCGACGCGACTGTAGTCGCCATGCTGCGCGCGGCGGGCGCGCTGATCATGGGAAAAACCGTGACCACCGAGTTCGCCTATTTTTCTCCCGGTAAGACGCGCAACCCGCACAATCCTGAGCACACGCCTGGGGGCTCTTCGAGCGGTTCCGCGGCGGCGGTGGCGGCGAACATGATACCGCTCGCTATTGGCAGCCAAACCAACGGCTCTACCATTCGTCCCGCCGCGTATTGCGGCGTAATCGGCTTCAAGCCCACTCACGGTCTAATTTCACGTCACGGCGCATTTGCGCTGTCGCGCACCCTCGATCACGTCGGCCTGTTCGCCAATTCGGTCGATGATATCGCGCTCTTGGCCGAACAGATCGTCGGTTACGACGCCAACGATCCCGATACCCGCCCGCGGGCGCCTGTGCCGTTCACAAACGTCGCCGCCGAAGAGCCGCCGTTGCCGCCGATGCTTGCGTTCATCAAAACACCTTACTGGGATCGCGCCGACGAAGACACCAAAGAAGGATTCGCCGAAATTATCGAACATCTCGGCAGCCAGGCCGAGGAAGTAGAGCTATTTCCGTCAGCCGCGGATGCCTGGCAGTGGCACCAGACCATCATGGGCGCCGAGATGGCGCACAACCTCGAGCGCGAATGGACGAACGGGCGAGATCGTCTGTCTGAACGACTGCGGGCGCAGATCGAGCGCGGGCGCGAAGTGCGGGCGGCGGATTACCTGCGCGCGCTAAGCCGGATTGCGCCGGTCCATGATGGTTTTGTCGAGCTGTTCGAACAGCGTTACGACGCGATTCTTACGCCCGCCGCGCCCAGCGCCGCGCCGAGTGGTCTTGCCAGCACCGGCGATCCATCATTTTGCACTCTCTGGACTTTGTGCGGCATGCCCGCGATCAGTCTGCCGTTACTGCAAAGCGGCGATGGTTTGCCCATCGGCGTGCAACTCGTTGGCCCACGTCACGGCGACGCGCGCTTGCTGCGCACGGCGCGCTGGTTGGCGGCGCGAATTGCCGCTGAGTAGTGAAACTCTTAGTAACTATTCGGAATCCGCGTGTTCTGTGATTTCGACGGCGATGGTCGGTCAAAATTCGTGGGTCAATTTTGTAAAAGGCTGTGCGCCATGTTTGCTCCCGAAACTTTCCGAGCGATCGCCGGCTGAGCACCATTCGGCATTTATCTTGCCGAAATACATGAATTTTGGCAATATAATTGCCGATATGTATAACGTGTTTTGGACCTCCGACGGACAGTCAAACACAAATCGATCTTTCTCTTTGGGCCGCGCCAGACGGGCAAGAGCACTCTGGTGCGCGCGACTTTTCCTGATGCCGCATACTACGATCTGCTCGAAGCGGATACATTCCGCGAGCTCAGCGCTCGTCCGGAATATCTCCGCCAAACCCTCGATCCGCGGCGGTCCATTGTCGTGGTTGATGAAGTTCAAAAACTACCGGCTCTACTGGACGAAATTCAACTACTGCTCGATCGCAACAAGAACCTGCGCGTCGTTCTGACGGGCGGCAGCGCGAGGAAGCTCAAACGGGGCGGCGTGAATCTGCTCGGCGGGCGGGCGTGGGTGTGCCGCCTGCACCCACTGGTATCGGCAGAGTTAGAAGAGTCACGATTGCTCGATCGCCTCAATCGGGGCAGCCTGCCCGCGATCATCGACTCCGAGCGCTATCAGGAAGACCTGAAAGCCTATGTTGGAATTTATCTCCGCGAAGAGATTCGAGCCGAAGGACTGACGCGATCCATCGAAAACTTTTCTCGTTTTCTCGAGGTGGCGGGGCTCACGAGCGGGGAGCAGGTGAATTATAGCGCGGTCGCGGACGATGCCGGATTTCCGCCGAGAACCGTGCGCGAGCATTACCAGATCCTTGAGGACACTCTGGTCGGCCATCTGCTTCCGGCCTATCAGAAGACGCGCAAACGCAAGCCGGTGGCGACCGCAAAGTTCTATTTTTTTGATGTTGGAGTTGCCAACACACTGAAGCGCGTTTCGGCTATCCAGGAGGGCTCGGAAGCTTTCGGTCGAGCATTGGAGCATCTTGTCTTTTTGGAACTGCGAAGTTTTCTCGACTATCACAGACGGGACGAAGAGCTGACCTATTGGCGGAGCCGCTCTCAGTTTGAAGTAGATTTTTTGCTAGGAGATAAGATCGGTATCGAGGTCAAGTCGAAAGCTCGTGTGTCCGAGCGCGACTACAAAGGACTGATTGCCCTGGGCGAGGAAGTACGGTTGAAGAGAAAGATCGTCATTTGCCGGGAGAAAGCGGCGCGCGTGACCGATGACCGCGTGGAGGTCATGTCGCCGGATCATTTTCTCAACCTACTTTGGACGGGCGAGCTTCTCGAGTGACAACGCTTATAACGCGAGAGCCAGGCGTGCTGGCTCGCGGCGAAGATGGTGGAGTAGGGATGTGTGGCGAATACACCTAATTACAATCAGAGGTACGCGTTTGAATGTCATTTTGAGGCCCTTCGTCAGGCTCAGGATAAACTCCGCCGAAGAATCTAGACCCTTCGCTCCGCTCAGGGTGACTCACTCTCGACTTGCAGACGAGAGTGAGTCAATTCCCATGGCTCCAGGCGTGATAGAATCTCAGTCGCTCGTTGAAATGGTGAGGAGATCGGTGCGTGGTCGCGAATGATGTCCGTTCGACTGTGATGCCAGCTTAGAATTCGTAGGTCAGTTGTGTAAAAAAGCTGTACGCCATCTTTCCCGATAGCGCGCCGTAAGCATTGCCCGACCGAAAGGCAGCGCCCGCCAACTCAATCTCGATGTTCTTCCATTGTTTAATGAGAGAATAGAGCATCCACTCCTGGCCGATATTCTTCTTGATGCCGGTAGGGTCCGCGTCGATGCGTCCATCGCGCACAAAGGGCGCGGCGTGAACTTGGCGAAAATGGCGGTAGGCAAACTCGATGTAACTTCTCGAGAAAATCGGGAACTGCACCGCCACGACGGGAATGCTCAAGTTGGAAAGTTCGGGCTGCAGCAGTTCGCCGTAGATCCGAAACTCTTCGTCGCTGCTTTGAAGACCGGTCTGACGAAACGCCCGATCTGGACCCGTTTCGGATTTCTTATCACCCGAGCCGACGGCGTACCCTAAAGTGAACAGGGGCTCAGCGGGAAGCTGCGAGGCCCAGCGAACGCCCAAGTCCAAGGCCCAACCGCGCACCCGCCGCCTCTTGCGGGAAGTGACGACTTGTCGATTGCCGGGCGCGCTGTCGAACTCTAGAAAGGTCTCTTTTCCTAAAACCAACGCGGTATCTGCCCAATACGAAAGCTCGCCGTAGGCCGCTGCAGGTTCACTGCCGCTGGCGCGGATGCCGCTCCACCACAGCTTTGCATCGCTATCATCCTCGCGATCGGCCTTCACCAGCGAGCCGACGGATGGAGTACGCGATTGATCATTGTGGTGCAGGAAAAACAGATCGAGGCCATGGTTCTTCAGATAGCGCCAATTGGCGCGCGCGAGCCCACGGACAACTCCTTCGTTCTCTGGATCACTGAAATCTTCCCGCAGCGATTTCCGCGGCAGCTCCCGACCTGCGCCGAGTTCAAAGAACCATGAATCGCCGCGGTAACGCATACTGGCGGCATCGAGGTCGTCATCCCACCACCAGCGGCGCGGCTCTTCGAAGTTCTGCCGGCCGAGTTTAACGCTTAGATCACGTCCGAAGAGCTGGTCGAAACGTACCCAAGTTTCGCCGCGCTCGGGCTCGAACTCCGACCTTCGGCCGCCGCCCCCGGTGTAGAGTTGGTGCTCGCCAATCACCTTCCCTTCCAGCAGAAATGAAATCCAGTCGTTGTAGCGATAGGACCAGCGCAACTGAAACTCCTGATCGAAGCGAAATAGGTCATCCCTGTTGCGCCGATGAAGCGAAAAATTTTTCCGGTAATCGAACTTGACTTCATACTCGCCTTCAATGTCCCAGGAGGATGGCTCGCCGGAATTGGACTGCTGCGCTCCAGCGACGCTTAGAACAAGCACCAAACAAAAGAGCAGTAACAGAGTAACGACACGGACAGCCATCGGCGATTTCGCTTCAATTCTAAAACTCCAGGCCATCTTAACTTCAACACATGATCGTTGACAAATAGAACTAGCTAGCTAGAAGCGTTCTAGGTTGATCGGCGGAATGAATTTCGTAGCAGGCTTGTGC
>JBOHVN010000005.1:0-12108 GCA_050735675.1 Binatia bacterium
GAATCAATCTTGCCGACGCCAATGGCAGCGGCGATCTCACCCGCAACGAGCATGTCTGCCAGATTCGCCTTGGGCCGCTCCAACACGTTGGCGGGCTTGCGGTACTCCTGCACGTGTTCTTCGTCGACCACCACCCAGGTAATTTTGTTGAGGTCGACCCCGTACTCCGTCGCGAGAATCCCCCTCGCCCACACGCCGGTCGTGACGGTGTACGCGCGCACGCCCACCTTCTTGCCTTCGAGATCTTTCGGCGATTTCACACCGGACTTCGTGTTGTAAACGATCGGGGCATGGTGGAACTGGCGCATGACGAAGACGGGCACCGCCGTGAACGGCTTGCCGTGGGCCTTGGCGGTCAGGTATGTCGTAATGGCCATCTCGCAGACGTCGAACTCGAGCGTGCGGCACATGCGGCGGAAAGCGCCGATGATCGGCGAGATCTCGACGTGTTCGAACTCCACGCCGGGAACGGACACCGTGCCACCTTTTAGGCCTTTCGTGTACGGATAGGTCGCGATCGCGGTCTTGAGAACAGTCATAGCATCCTCCTACTTTCCATATTCAGGCACTTGCCGCCTTTCGCTTCACCGATTTCCCCACAGCGATCAGAAACATCACGCCTTGCCGGCGGCGTGGGCCCAGAAGAATTCGGTGACTTCGTCATCGAAGAATGTGAGAACGGAGGCGCCGATCTACACCCCAAGCGCGTGTTAGCGGGGATCCGAAAAAAGACGGGATCGTGGAGCGGGCTCGTGTTCGTGCGCTGGTGGCCACAAAACACAGGATCCCGTCATACAGCGCTAAATTTCCCTCTTGATCACGTCCCACGATCACGAACACGGCTTTTGTCTCACAGGTACCCCTTCTCCCGGTAATACCGCTCCGCGCCCGGATGCAGCGGAAAATCCAGCGGGCCGGCTTCGGTGTCGGTGCATAACTGTTTCATCGACGGCGTCTCCGCCGCGTCATAGGGAATTTCTCCGCGGATTTTATCCAACACGGCGGCGATATGGTATGCCAGCTCGCCGGGAAATTTTTCGTGCACGACGATCGGCCAGCCGCTGAAGTCGACGACGGTCGTCGGATCGTTGATGCCGGCGATACGTCCATGATCCAGCCGCGCGCGCTTGAATCCGTATTTCTCAAGTTTCTGCAGCACTGGCTCGGAGTATGACAGGAACTTCATGCCGTGCTGCACGGCTACGTCACCCCAGGAGTCCATTCCCTCGTCGATCACCATGTCGAGCTTGCCGGACATAATTCCCTCGCGCCGGTGCGGGTTGCTCGGCCGTACGACTTCGTCGACTTTGCCGCCCCACTTGACGAAATGCTTTTGTGAGATGCCGTGCGCTTGGAGCAAAAACTTGATCGCAAAGTCAACGCAGTCGTTGACCGCGATGGATACTCTCATTTTGGGCTTTTTGGCGATCAACTCTTCCATGCTATTTACGCCGAGGCGCGGTGACACCGCGATGACCAAGCGGTCCCAAGAAGGAAAGACCGCGAGCACCCGCAGCGGACTCTTTTTCTGAAACGGTCCCACACCTCGCACAGCCATCGAAGGAATGATCGACGGATTGAGCCAGACCAAATCGAGCTTCCCGCCCGCGACCAGCTTGGCGCCGTTGAGTCCGCTGCACCACGCCGGGCTCACGCCGATGGTGAACGGATAAGGCGGCCCTTTTCGTCCTTTACCTCCCGGCAGCTCCACCATAAGCCGAATCGCGCTGGTCAGCATCGTCGGCACGTCCTCGTAAAGCCCAGCGAGAATTTTGGTTGCAATCCGCGCGCGCATCAAGCTCGCGCTCATCGGTTTCACGCTGCGATCATCGTAGCTCACGTCAATGGTCTCCTTAACTTGATGTTCACTTCGAGGTAATCCGAAAGTGTTTCGCTGTCAACGGAACCGCGCCTTATTTTGGATACTTCGACTTCGCTCAGTACAGGTTTTCGATTTTCGATTTTGGATTACAACGCGCCCCCGCCGGCCGTTCGCCTACGCATGCCACTAAGCGTTTCCATCATCGATTCTCGATCCTCCATTCTCCATCTGACCACCATTACTCCAAAACTCCATCACTCCATTTCTCCCCTCACCTTGTGTTTCGCCCGGCGTGGATATATAGCGAAGGACAAATTTCGAGCAGAGGTGAACTCATGCAACTCCCAAACATCGCCGCTACCACCGTCGGCAGCTTTCCCCGCCCCACATGGCTGGCGGCTTCAGAGCGCACCCAAGTCAAGTTTCAACTCGAAGGGGCGACTCTAAAGGAAGCGCAGGATGACGCTACGGCTTTGAATATACAGAACCAGGAGAAAATCGGCCTCGATCTCTTGACCGACGGCGAGCAACGCCGGCCAGGTTTCATCACTCATATGCTAACCGCGTTGGACGGCGTCGACCTGGAGACCCAAGCCGTAAAGAAGATTTATCGGCGCCGCGAGCAAAATCGTCTGGTGCCACGCGTGATCGGCAAGATATCCCGGCGCCACACTGTCATCGCCGACGATCTTCGCTTCGCCAAAACCCAAACAAGCAAACCGGTCAAGATGGCGGTGCCTGGACCGATGACCGTGATCGACAGCACTCTCGATGAGACCTACCACGACGAAGCAGCCATGGCGATGGATATCGCTGGCGCGCTCAACGCCGAACTGCGTGATCTGCAATCCGCCGGCTGCGACGTACTGCAGATCGACGAACCGGCCATGACGCGTTATCATGAAAAGGTTTTCGCCTACGGCGCCCGCGCCCTGGACCGTTGCCTCGAGGGTATTCACGTACCGACCGTCGTACATCTCTGCTATGGCTATCCGGGCACTGGGACCGGCGGGCGGCAGCACGAATACGAATATCCGGAACTGCTCTCGGAGCTAATGAAAACCAAGATCGGCGGCTTTGGCGTCGAGTTTACCCGCAGCAACTACGATCCGGCCGTGCTGGCAGCATGCAAAGGTAAGATCATCATGTTCGGCTGCGTCGACCCGGGCGATACTCCGCTGCCGCCAGTGCCGACCGTCGTCGAGCGCGTGCGCGACGCGCTAAAGTACATCGAGCCTACAAATCTCTGGCTGGCGCCGGATTGCGGCTTGATGACCATCAGCCGCGACCTCGCCAATGCCAAGGCAAAGCTGCTCGTCGACGTGGCGAAGGAAGTGCGAAAGACGATCTAATTGTTGCTCATGCTTCAGCGAGAACCGAAGACAAGACACACTGATTCCCGGCTCTTTGGCTGTCATCCTGAGCTGGAGGCGAAGGATCTGCTTTTGTTCCGCGAGCGCGATGCACTCGATCTCCCATTCGTCATGAAGAACACAAACAGATTCTTCGTCGCACGGCTCCTCAGAATGACGCCTATAAATGCCGTTCACGAACGATGAACTAACAGCGCCTTTCAGTTATGAAGACCCGCTACAACGCCGAAATCCAACGCGCCAAGGGCCTGCTCGAAATCGCCGCAGCCATGTACGAGACTTCGCTCTCCTTTCAAACCACGCGCGCGGCGGAGCGGGTGCTGCAAACCGAATCGCGCCTTGGCCATGTGCTGGAAGTCGAATTAGTCGCGGCGAACCGCGACGGCTCCAACAGCGTGCCGCTCTCGTTCGCCGCCGACAGCTTCGCGGAGATCAAGGGTGTCGCCGACGGCAAGTACACCCTCGCCTGGGTCAATCCATCGGCGGCGGCGACGCTCGCCTATCGCGGCACCGGTCCTTTCAGAAAGAAAATACCGCTCCGCGTGATTGCCACCTTTCCGTCCTACGACGTCATGGGCTTCGCGGTGCACAGGTCGACAGGTATTACGTCGCTTGCGCAAATCAAAAATCAGCGCTATCCATTGCGTCTTTCGACCAACGTCACGTCATCGGCGCAGACGATCAATTCAAGCCCGACCATGTTCACCGTCACGGCGGTCATGAAAGCGGCCGGTTTCACATTGGCCGATTTGAAAAAATGGGGCGGTAAGATTCAATCGATTCCACGCCCCAGCCATCCCGACCGCCGCGACGCGATTCAAAACGGTACGGTCAATGCGGTATTTGACGAAGGCATCAAGAGCTGGGGTCAGACCGCGGTGGACAGCGGATTCATTTATCTGCCGGTCGAAGGCCAAGTTCTAAGACGCCTCACCGCGATGGGCTATCAAACTTCCGTCGTGCCCAGGTCGCGTTTCAAAGGTATGGCGAACGATGTGCCGACTGTCGATTTCAGCGGCTGGCCGATGGTCGTGCGCGCCGATCTGCCAAACGATGTCGCCTACGCCATTTGCGAAGCTATCGAGAAACGCCGGAAGCTGATCCCGAGCGATAATTTCAAGCCCATCGACATGCGGCAGTTGTGCGCGAGCGACGAGGAAGCACCCGTCAATGTGCCGCTGCATCCAGGCGCTAGACGTTTCTATCGCGAACGCGGCTATTTGAAATGATTCGCGCCAAGCATCCTGCGCGTCCAAAACGCAGGGCACGACCCGCGCGGCAATCTCCGCGCAAGAAGAAGACTCCAGTCTGCCCCGAATGTGGCTCTGACCAAATCATCCCAGTCGTCCATAATCCCATTACTCCAGCACTCCAACGCTCCATTGACTCCGGCCGTGCGATCCTCGCCAACCGCGAAGAGTGGGAAGGTATGACCGAGTGGTACTGCAAAGCCTGCGGCTGCGACTGGAGCCGCCATTCACGCCGGTTTAAGAAAACAGCAAGCGTCAACGCGACGAGTTCGGACAGTTAGAAGCTAAATTAAGCGGCGCACGGTTAGTCCGCTTGCCGCCCGTAACAGCCGTTCCTAGCCCTTTCACTGCTGCACGACTCCAGGCCAGATTCAGGCTCGATCATTGAAAGGCGAGGCTGCTGTTTCTGCCCGCAATTCCTTCCTGCGCCAGCTACCGCCATTTGCTTTGACGAATCGGTTCGGCCATAATACCGGACATTAGGTCAGGTATTATGGCTATCCGCAAACAGGCCGCAGAAAACGTCCAGCCGGCGCTTGAGAATCGATTGCGCGAGAAACGCCAGGCGCTGGGTCTTTCGCAAAAACAGCTCGCCGACTCGGCGGGCATCACGCGCCAGGCGGTTTCAGCCGTCGAAGCGAATCAATACTCCCCCGCCACCTCGGTCGCTCTCCAGCTCGCGCGCGCGCTGCAATGCCGGGTCGAAGATCTGTTCAGCATCAAGAGCAGCAGCGACCTCATCGAGGCTGAATTGCTCGGCTCGATACCGAAAGGCAACGCGAAGATTCGCGCGCAAGTGACCCAGGTTGGCGACCGGTTACTGGCACGGCCGCTTGACGGCGCGGGCGGGTTGACGAGCTTGACCGCCAGCGCCGACGGGCTGATTGTCGCATTTGATTCCAAGGTCAGACGGGCCAAGGTGCAGCTTCTCAAGGATCTCTCTGCGGCGCGGCGCCAAGTCGTCATCGGCGGCTGCGACCCCGCGATGTTTCTCGCCGCCGAACATGTTGGCAGGCACAGCAACGGCATTCTCGCGCCATGGCTCATGGGTAGCAGCAGCGCGCTCGGAGCTCTCAAGCGCGGCGATGTTCACGTGGCTGGAATCCATCTTATCGACGAGCGCTCGGGATCTTGGAATCTAAGGCGCTATCTCGGCGGCCTGGACTGCACCGTAGTGACTTTTGCCCACTGGGAAGAAGGGATCATAGTCCGCCGGGGAAATCCGAAAAAGGTCCGTGCCGTCGCGGACCTTGCCCGGCCAACCGTGAAGATCGTCAATCGCGAAAAAGGTTCGGGAGCGCGCCGCTTGCTCGACCGCGAGATGGAAGCCGCGGGTATTTCATCCGCGCGGGTCAAAGGTTACGGCAATGAAGTGTTATCCCATCTCGATGTGGCGGCGCGAGTGCAGGTCGGCCTAGCGGATGCCGGCGTCGGCGTGCGCGTCGCCGCAGCGATCTGCGCGCTCGACTTCATCCCGCTGCAACGCGAGCGCTACGATCTGGTGATTCCCAAAGCGCACTATGAATCGCTCCAGGGCTTGAGAGCATTGCTCGATCTCATTGTCGGCAAACCGTTTAGAGACGAAATCGAAGCTTTGGGCGACTACGACACGCGCGAAACCGGCAAAATCGTCGAGTTGAGTTCCTAACACAACGGCTCCGCCTGCCGTGCGCCATTGAAGACCCTGGAGAGAGCAAGATGAAAACCCGCAATCGAATCAAAAGCGTGGGATTGCTTCTCCTTCTATTCTCGTGCATCCCCACGCCCGGAGACGCCAGCGAGATCCTGGTCTCGGCGGCGGCCAGCCTCACCGACGCCTTGAAGGAGATCAGCGCCGCCTATCAGTCAAAATCCAAACACACGGTGAAATTCAATTTTGGCCCGTCTAGCGGCCTGGCGCGGCAGATCGAGGAAGGCGCGCCGGCGGATCTATTTTTCTCGGCCGACCTGCGGCAAATGGACACTCTCGACAAGAACGGCCGGCTGGAACCTGGCACGCGAAAAAACCTGCTCTCGAACCAGTTAGTGATCATCGTGCCGTCGGATTCCAAGCTCGCCATTTCGTCGCCCAAGGACCTATTGAAAGCCGACATCAAACGAATCGCGCTCGCCGAGCCGTCGTCGGTCCCGGTGGGCGTCTACAGCAGCAAGTATCTCGCGGACGAAGGTATGTGGAATCAGGTCAAGCCGAAGGTGGTTCCGGTACAAGATGTCCGTGCGACCCTGGCTGCTGTCGAGTCCGGCAACGTCGAAGCCGGTTTCGTTTACAAAACCGACGCCGCCATTTCCAAGAAAGTGAAGATCGCCTACGAAGTGCCCATCGACAAAGGCCCCAAGATCACCTATCCGGTCGCGGTCGTGAAAGAATCGAAGCGCAAGGATGCCGCCCGCGATTTCATGAATTACGTTCAGAGCACCGCCGCAAAAGACACTTTCAAGAAATACGGCTTTGTCGTCTTAGAATGAACTACTCCTCAGCAAGCTGCGGGGTATCGAAACCTCTTGTCGCCTCCGAATGTTTTTATCGTGGGTCTAGTCAGATCTCGCCTGGATTCCCGCTAAAAGCATGCGGGAATGACGGAGTAAAAATTCACCATTGCACAGTAAGCGGCGGGGAATTAACCCGCAGCGATTGAACGGAGATTTTTTCGTTTCGTGATCTTTTCGCTCGAGACCTGGCAAATCACGCTTTTTTCGCTCTCCGTCGGTCTTGCCAGCATGCTGCTGATCTTGCCGTTCGGTATCGCGCTGGCGTGGCTGTTCGCGCGCAAAGATTGGCCGCTAAAGAGCGTAGTAGAAACGCTGGTGCTCCTGCCGCTGGTAATGCCGCCGGTATCAACGGGTCTGATCCTGTTGAAAATCTTCGGACGGCGCAGCTCGCTCGGGCAATGGCTTTACGAGCGTGGCATCGAGATCGTCTTCAATTGGAAAGGCGTGCTGATCGCCATGTCGGTGATGTCCTTTCCCCTGCTCGTCCGCTCGGTGCGCACGTCTTTCGCGGAAGTGAATCCGCGTCTGGAACAGATCGCCGCCACCCTCGGCGCGTCGCCTCTGAGAATTTTCTTCGTCATCACGATCCCGCTCGCCTACAAAGGCATTGTCGCCGGCGCTCTCCTGGCGTTTTCCCGCGCGCTAGGAGAGTTCGGGGCGACCATTCTTCTTGCCGGAAATATTCCCGGCGAAACGCAGACATTGTCGTTGGCGATCTACAACTTCGTGCAACTGGGGAAAGATCCTGAAGCCTACACACTGCTCGGCATCACCGTCGCCCTGGCCTTCCTTTTCGTCTGGTGCTCGGAGTGTCTGCTACGCGCGGGGAAGAAAACGTAACATGTTGCTGCGCTGCCGCATACCGCTGGCACATTTTGACCTCGACCTCGACGCGACTTTCCAAGCGCGCGTCACCGCTATATTTGGACCCTCGGGTTCGGGCAAGACTACGTTGCTCGACGCCATCGCCGGCTTGCGCGCCGTCGCCGACGGCGAGATCGAGATCGGCGGCAAAACACTCTTCTCCTCGGCCCGGAAAATCGATCTTCCCCCTCGGCAGAGAGGCATCGGCTACGTGCCTCAAGAGGGCGCGTTGTTTCCGCACCTTTCCGTCAGGAAGAATGTTCTTTTCGGCGCCGAGCGCGGCGCGCACGCAGGCAACGCGAAAAGCATCGGCGTGAATCACGTGCTGGATGTGCTGGAGATCGCTCATCTCCTGACGCGGCCCGTCACGAAAATCTCCGGCGGCGAAGGACAGCGCGTCGCCCTGGCCCGCGCGATCTTATCGCGCCCGCAATTGCTCCTGCTCGACGAGCCATTAGCCGCGCTCGATATCGGCCTCAAAGAAAGAATCCTTCCCTATCTCGCTCGCGTCCGCGATGAGTTCGCCATCCCGATGATTTACGTAACGCACAATGTTACCGAGGTGCTCACTTTGGCGGATTGGGTCCTGGTCATTCGCGATGGCCGTTTGGTCGCTCAAGGCGCGCCCAAGGCGACACTTACGTCCGGCCGAGCGGTCAGGGAGATTCCCGAGGAGCGACTGGAGAACGTTTTCACCGTGACGTTCATCGAATCGGACGAAGCAGCGGGCCGATCACGAGTGCGGCTGTCATCTGGCGCGGAGCTTTTCATCCCTTACTTTACCCAACCAGACCGGCCGAGATTTCAGATTCGAGTCAGCGCCGATGACATTCTCATCGGCACCCAGCGCCCCGTAGGCATATCGGCGGGAAATATCTTGCCCGGCACTGTTCGCGCCATCGACATGATCCACGGTCAAGCGTTGGTCAACGCGGACGCGGGCGAAGATTTCTGCGTGCGGCTCACCTCCGGCGCCGTAACGCGTCTTGCCCTCAGCGTCGGGACTCCCATATTTCTCATCGTCAAGACGCGCTCCTTCCGCCTGCTGCCGTAGGGGCGACCCCTGTGGTCGCCCGCTTCAGATTGCGCGGGCACGATCTTCGGCCTGAATCCAGTCGGCCTCACGTCCAGCGCAACTCGGTGCAAGCCATCTTCGACCAGTATCCAAGAGAACATCATCCAAAAATCTTTCGTTTGAAAGGATTACAGACAACAGCGTGCTCCAGCAGCTTGAAGATTCCGTATTCATCAAAAGTCTGTGTCAACGATAACTCGATACACTAACATGTGTCTGTCATTTTCGAGCGCCAGACTGTGTAAAAACTCTTTCGGAGCCCTTCGACGCGGCTCAGGGCGAACGGCCATGTGCCTAATTTTCAAGAAGTGATCCCGTTCGTGGTGAGCGTCGTCGAACCCTGAACCTAGTTTTCACACAGTCTGAACGAAGTGAAGGATCTACTTTAATCAGCCTAGCAGAAACGGCGAATTTCTAGCCACGATGCTACTGCGCCGGATCGCACTTGATCCCGGCGCCATCTTCGGCAACGCCGAAAATGACGCACCGAAAGATTTGGCCGTCCGGCGCTCTTACCGTGGAGAATGCGCCGAGATCGGTGACGACGAATTGACCGACTTTGGTCGACGGCGTTTTGAGTCCGCGCCTGCCCCCGTTTGTCGCGAAGGAGTCCAGCGCCAGGCTCAAGAGCCCGCGGGTCGCGGCTTCTTCAACCCGTTGCTCCCGGTCGCTCTGAACGCGCAGCGCTGCGAGCTGCGTGCGAACAACCGGCTTCAGAGCGGCAATCTCATCGTTCATTCGGGACAGTTCGTCTTTCATCTCTGTGATCCGATCGGCGCGCACCGAGGTCTCGCGCATGGTGATGATAAACTCTCTTTTTCTGACGTCGAGATCGACCAGCCGATAAAATTCCGCCGAACCGCCGACGGTCGCGGTAATGATGAGCTTCAGAGTACCGCCGGCGCGCTGGCGCTCGGGCCACCGCGCTGTCGAGCCACCGAGACCCTGCATCTCGCCCTGATACTGGCTTAGCCCTGACAGGAGGGTCGCGCCTGGAGTCAACGCGGCGGTGGAACAACCTGAGAGCCCGATCACAAGGCACACGTATAATAGCGCTCGATTGGTCATAATTGGCTAACATAGCACATCGCCGATTTTCCCTGAAGACAATTTCGCAACCGGTGCGCCGAGCCGACTATGGTTAAGAACCAGCTAGATTGAGTCATAAAGAGGCCGACGCCTGCGGACTGCAGGCATGGATCGCCGGCGCCGCGCAGTCTATTGGCACTGGATCGGTTGACTCCTGTTTCGAGCTGTTGGAGAATCCGGCAAAGCGATACGACGACATCAACACCCGAGACGCGATCGTGCGAACCGAAAAGAACGCAACCATCGATACAATTGCAGGAGAGACGAATGAGCGATAAGAGCCACCAGATCATCGACGGCGACGGCCATGTGGTCGAAGACATCGCCAGCATCGTCAAGTACATGCCCGAAGAGTATGTCGGCAGAAGTTTTTCGGAAGCGCGCGGCAAAAATCCATTTCCGCCGATCGACCATTTGCATTCCGCCAACCGCCACATTACGCCGAAGGGCGCATTCGCCAACGTCGGCCGCGAAGGCTGGGAGCTATTTCTCGAAGACGTGGGTATCGGCATCACCGTCCTCTATACCAGCGCGGGGCTCGCCTTCGGCAAGATTGTCAGCCGCGACTGGGCCATCGAGCTGGCGCGCGCGTACAACAACTGGATGTACGACACCTACACGTCAAAAAGCCCGCGCTTCAAGGCGATGGGCCTGATTCCGCTGCAAGAACCCGCCGAAGCCGTCATCGAGCTGCGCCGGATTGTACGCGACCTCGGATTCTGCGGCGCGATGCTGCCTTCGATGGGCGTCAACATGCCGCACTTGGGCTCGCAGAAATACTGGCCCATCTACGGCGAGGCCGAGCGGCTCGGCTGCGCCATCGCAATCCATGGCGGCGCGCACGAAAATCTGCTCATGGACGATGCCAGCCCCTATGCCATCGCCAACGCGCTCGGCCATCCGATGAGCCAGATGATCTGCTTTGCGGGCATCATCTTCAACGGCGTGTTCGATAAATTTCCAGGCTTGCGCATGGGCTTCATGGAAGCAGGCTGTGCCTGGCTGCTGACTTGCATGGAGCGTTTCACCGGATCGTGGGAAAGCCATGTGCAATACGATCCGCGCGGCCGCTTCCTGCAGCTTAAGAAAGGCGAAAAAATCATCGACTATATTATCCGCCACATCGACGACGGCCGCATCTTCGTCGGATGCGAAGGTGAAGAATTGAGTATCTCCGAGGCGGTGCGCATCACCGGCAACAAACCTTATGTGTTCTCCACCGATTACCCGCACGAGGTCGACGCGCAAACTTGCAAGCACGAGCTGGAAGAGTTGCGCGAGAACAGCCAGCTCAGCGATGCCGACAAAGACGCGATCCTATTCGGCAACTCGCAACGGTTTTATGAACTGACCCTCTCGTGACGAGAGGGTCATCCTGAGCGCGGAGCGAAGGATCTGGTATTGTTCACGGCCTCGGCTGCAAAAGCAGATTCTTCGCCTCCGGCTCAGAATGACACGAAGGAGTGAGAACATGAGCACCAAGAAGCACAAAATCATCGACGGCGACGGCCACGTCGTCGAAGATCATTCGGCGATCGCGGCGCGGATGCCGCAGCAATATCGCGACCGCTTTGGCTCGAGCCGCAGCCCCTACCCGCCCAACGATCACTTGCATGCGGCCAATGCACATTTTCTCCCGCCCGGCGCCTTCGCCAAGGTCGGCCGCGAGGGCTGGATCGATTTTATGCAAGATGTCGGGCTTGCAAGCGCAGTGCTTTATCCGACCAACGGTTTATCCTTCGGTCGTGTCGTCAGCTTGGACTGGGCGATCGAACTAGCGCGCGCCTACAATGACTGGATGCATGACGAGTATCTGAGCAAGAGCAGCCGGTTTCAGGCATTGGGCTTGATACCATTGCAGGAGCCGGCGGAGGCGGTGAAGGAACTGCGCCGGATCGTCAAAGATCTCGGCTTCTGCGGCGCCATGCTGCCGAGCACGGGAGTCATGGGGGCACAAAATCATCTCGGCGACGACCGCTACTGGCCGATCTACGAAGAGGCCAATCGTCTGCAGTGCTGCATCGGCATCCACGGCGGCGTGCACGACCATATGGGATTGGATGACATGAGCCCCTACGCGCCCGTCAACGCACTGGGGCATCCGTTCGGCCAGATGGTGAACTTCGCAGGCATCCTCTTTAACGG
>JBOHVN010000006.1:0-12252 GCA_050735675.1 Binatia bacterium
TCGTCAGTGTTTTGCCCTGATAGAAGGGCGTCTGAGGGTAGGCCTCGCCCGCGCAGAAGATGAGTAGAACCAAGGCTGTCGCAAACTTAACTCGTCTATTCAGCTTCATTAGAGCCCTCCTTGTTTCTCAACGAGAGGTTCAATCGTTCAAAACCGTTCAACCGCTACGACTTGAACTATTTGAACGTTTTGAACTCATCACTTCAACGCGCCGGCAGCGGACCGTGCTCGGCCATTTTCTTGTACAGACTGACGATCTCCGGGTCGCGCGGCAACTCGCGGATCGCGACTTCCATTTCTTCGCCCGTGAGCGGCGTCGGATCGGTGGTCATCAGTTTTTTAAATTCTTTATGAAACTCCGGATCTTTGAACGCCTTGGCCATCGCGCCGCGCAGTATGCTGACCAATTCTTTGGGTGTTCCCGGCGCTACGATGTAGGGCCAGCGGGGATAAAGAAAAGTACGAAACAGGTTTACGAGTTGCCTTTCCTTATCGTTTTTGGCGAAGGTTTCCAACTCCGGCGACGTGGGCAGTCCCTGCGGGATTTTTCCCTTGGGAATCGAAATAAAGGAGTGAAAATTGAGCGACGCTTGGTCGAGACCGCCGCGATGGCGCTGGAAGATCGTATCCGCGCCATTCGCGCGCACGTCCACCTCGCCTTTCTCGAGCGCGATATCGATCTCAGGGCCGCCATAACCGACGACCATCTTGGGTTCTTTTAGACCGAGGAGGTAAGCGAACATGCGCCCGCTGACGAATACCGGATGGCCCACGGCTTGGGCGCCGATTCTAAGTCCCGTGGCGGCGCGCAGCTTGTCGATACTGTCGAAACCGGCTTCTTTGCGGCTGACGAACACGTAGGGATCGCCGCTCTCGGTGGAGCCGAGATAGATGAGTTTGGCGAGATCATACTGCGAACCGGGAAGTCCCAAGATGGGTCCCGCCACCAGTCCGGCGCCGACCGCGCCGATCGATAGCCCGTCCGGTTTCGCGCTGGAAAAAATATAATTCGCGGCTTTCCGCCCGGCCGCTCCGGGCATGTTTTCAACGATGATGGTCGGATCGCCGGGAATGTGTTTTTTTAAGAAAGGAATCAGCGCGCGCGCCTGCAAGTCGCCGGTGCCGCCGGGTGTGCCGCCGCGGATGATCTTGATCGTCTTATTCTGAAAATAGGGCGCCTGCGCGGCCGCGTGGCGCACCATAAAGCATGAAACTAAAAACAGTACGAAAATTAACGGATGGATGTTTCGTGATCTCATAGTATCTCCAGTGCTTAAAAAATATTTTCGTCAGTCGAAAAGAATTCCGCGCGGCCATCGCGTTTCCAGCATGTATTCGAATAGACCCCAGACAAGAGCATAAGTACAAGCCGTGGCGATCAGAGCCGTGAACCATTTTTCCTTGCCTTCGATCCATGTGTAAAGAAAGACTAGAAGCGGCAGAGGCGCTACGGCGGTGAAGGTGCCGACGCTCGCGCCGATCGCCATGGCCAAGAAAATTTTGACATGAAGCAGGTTTAAAAAGCCCTGAGCGGCCGCGCTGAAGAGAGAAATTTCCATCTAGATAATCCTTGGCTCGTCGATGTCGTAATTTTGAGTTAGTCGATGACCGAACAAGGCGACGAAGCCGGCTTGATCGATCCGGGCCGACGGCGCAGCGCACTTATAAAGTTTTCAATCTCGCGGCGCAAGTTCTTTCTTAGGTCGTGACAATGACAAAAATTAGTCACCACGAGGAACCTAGCGCGGCAAAGCCGCAACTGAAAAAGAAGATTAGCTACAAAGGGAGCAAAGGTCACCAAAAAATTCTTCTCCTCGGGTCGCCGGGGGAGAATGAAAGAGGGAGGTCCAAGGATCCGAGCGCAACGGCATGTCCTAAGCCGTCCGCCATGCTTAGTACACACTCCGTTGAAGGAGTCCAAAGCCGCATAAGCGGTGTAGGGGCGCAGTATGCTGCGCCCCTACGGCTGAAGAGACAACATCGGCAAGCAAATTTGCGCAAGCTGCGAAAACTTTCATCAACTATATACGAAGGACACGAAGGCTATGCATGAATATATTTTATTAACGCGGCGGCAGTTTTTTCGGACCCGCCAGTATCTTGAATAGCTCAATCACTTCCGGGTCGCGCGGGATATCTTTGATTGCCTTCTCATGGTTTTCCGGCAGCAGCGGCGAGGGATCGTCCGCCGTGAGTTTCTTATACTCTTTGAAGAAGTCCGGATCCCGGTAGGTTTTACGGAAGGCTTCTTGCAAAATCACGACTCGGTCCTTCGGCGTTCCCGGCGGCAGGACGAAGGGCGAGCCGGTGACCCGAAAGGCGCGCTGCAAAGCAATCACTTTGCGCTCGAGGTCGTTTTTGGCGAAGGTCTCGAGCTCGGGAAGTTTAGCGAAAAACGGATGCGGATGCTTGTCGCCTTTCGGCGTTTCCATGATCGCATGAATGTTCGCCAAACCTTTTTCGAGCCATTCGCGATTGCGCGACAGGATCGTATCGGGGCCGGTGGCGCGGGCGTCGATCTCGCCGCGCATGAGCGCCGGATCGAGCTCGGCGCCGCCGAATGCGGCGATGAACAGCGGATCTTTGAGTCCGAGTATGTAGCCGAAGAGTCGCCCTTCATTGTAAGTGGAAAAACCGAGCGACTGGGCGCCGACTTTGACTCCAGTCGCGGCCCGCAACTTTTCGATTGTGTCGAAGCCGGCGTCTTTGCGGCTGACGAACACCGAATGGTAGGTGCTGTAGGCCGAGCCCAAATAGGAGAACTTGTCGATGTCGTACAACACGCCCGACTCGCCGAGCACGGCGAGTGATACCATGCCCGCGCTCAAGTTGCCGATGGTCAGGCCGTCCGGGCGCGCTGAGCGAAAGACGTGATTGGCTGCCTTGCGGCTGCCGCCGCCGGGCATGAATTCCATCACGATGGTCGGGTTTCCCGGAATATATTTCTGTAGGAAGGGCACGAGAGCGCGCACTCGCAGATCGCCGGTGCCGCCGGGGTCGCGGCCTTGAATGATAGCGATCGTTTTGCCCTTAAAGAACGATGTCTGCGCGACCGCGCCGGCGCTTGTGAGCGATAGGACGGCGACGATCAACAGCGTCGCGACGAGGAACGGCAGTAGCGAACGTTTAGTTTTCATAGCGCCTCCCGTATGCGTTTAAATTTCACGCACGGCTCACTTGCTCAATACTTTTTTCAGACGGTCGATCACTTCAGGCGGCTGGCTGGTCAGTTCCTTGGACAATGACTGCAGCTCCTCGCCGTCGACCGGGTTGAACTCGTAGTTTCTTCTTTTCACTTCGGCGCGGAACTGCTCGTCGTTCATGGTCTTCGCGTAGGCGTCACGGAGGATTTTCAGCCGATCGGCCGGCAGGCCGGGAGGGCCTAACATCGGCCGGCCCATGCCGTCCGCTCCGAGCAGCACCGTGGCCAAACGCCGGCCCGACTCGGGGGTCTTATGTTGGTCCATAATCTCAAACACTGTCGGCGTTTGCGGCAATCGGGCGTCTCGCTGTTTGGCGGTTTGGAAGATGTGGTGGACGAATCCTTTCTTGCGCCAGGTATGATACGGCTCGCGGCCGAAGAACGCCTCGATAGTGAAGGCGCGGCACTGTATCTCGCCGCGCTCGACGCCGAGATCGATATCCGTGCCGCCCGGATAGCCGGTCACGATGTTAAATTTCGCGCCGACGGTTTCCTGCATGAGTTTCGGCAAGTAGGAATCCGGACCGGTGACGCCGGTGGCGCCGCATTTGGGCGGCTCCTTGGCCATGCGCACGTCTTCGATGGTTTTGTACTGGCTATCGGCGCGCATATACATCTGGCTGGCGCCGCGCGCCGGCGAGCCGATCCAACTAAACTTCGCCCAGTCGAACTGGATCTCCGGGCGGCCGATGATTTGGTTGAGGTAGAGCGACGGGATGACGGAACCGATGATGGTCAGGCCGTCCGGCTTCACATTGGAATAAAGGTGATTCACCGCGACGACGTGTCCCGCGCCGGGCATGTTCTGCACGATGAAACTGGGGCTGCCCGGAATATTTTTGCTCATGTGCTCGATGGTGAGGCGCGCCCAGAGATCGTAGAGATTACCCGGCGGCGTGCCGACGATGACGCGGATCGTCTTTCCCTGGTAGAACGGCGCCTGCGCGAATGCGCTTGGAATCCACAGCAACGAACACAGAATCAACAACCATGCTTTGGTCATTTCGTACCCCCCGGAAATTGAATCTCTTGTCGGTCAGTTCAGTCTAGATTCGAAGAATCGAACCGCGCCAAGGCTTATCGGAATCACAAGCAGGCGTCAAGGGACAGAGAGGCAGTAAGGCGGTCAGGCGTGAGTAGTGAGTTGTGAGGCAGATTGATCTCTTTAGCTGATGCGGTAACGAACCGCATATGTTCGTTATTAGTGGTTTGATTAGTTGTCATTTTCTGATTGGATTTGCCGCGCCGCGAATCCATTGGGGCGCTTACTTCAACACCGCCAGCGCGTCGCCGACGATCACGCCCGAGCCCTCGGGCAAGACAAACAGAGGATTGATCTCCAACTCAGCGATTTGTCCGCGCCACTGCCATGCGATCTCGCCGACCTGGCAGAGCACTTTTGCGACGGCCTCGAGATCGGCGGCCGGACGGCCGCGAAACGCGGTCAGAATACGGTAGCCGCGAACCTGACGAATCATCTCGTGGGCCTCTTCCAATGCCAGCGGCGCCGGCCACACCGAGAAGTCTCTGATCGCTTCGACAAAGATTCCGCCCAGACCGAAAGTTACCACCGGCCCGAAGCGCTGATCCTGGCGCGCTCCGACGATCACTTCGCGCGTCTCTCCCGCGATCATCTCCTCCACTAAGATTCCGTCCAACCGCGCTTGGGGATTCCATCTCTTGACCTGTGCCACAATTTCATCAAAAGCCCGCTCGACATCGGCTGGGCTGCCAAGGTTAAGCCGGATCACGCCGGCGTCGCTCTTGTGCGGCAGATCCGGCGACGCGGCTTTTAGCGCTACCGGCTGAGCGAGTTCGGCGGCCAACGCTCTAGCTTCCGCGGCGGTGCGGGCGAGTCCTCCGCGAGGCACCGCCAAACCGCAAGTCTTGAACAGCAGCTTCGCCTCGATCTCGGTCAAGACCTTGCGATCCTGATTTTTCGCCTGGGCGATGATCTTTTCGACTTGAGATCCGACTGCAACGCTGGCTTTCCGCGCCGAGCCGGCCTGCCGCGAAAGCAGCCTGTTGCGAGCCTCGACGAACCGCGCCATTTTGCCGAGCGCTCGAATGCCTCGCGCCGGTTCGGAGAACACCGGAACACCGGCGCGCACCAAGCTCTTCCAGATTTCCGCTGCAGGCAATGGAAACCATGTCACCATGACGAGCTTGTCGGTGCTGGCGGCGACTTGCGCCATGTCTTTTGCAAGTCTCTCGTGAGCCCCCGGTACGATACCGTAAAAGATCACCAGATTATCCACGTTCGGATCTTTTATGATCACCTCGGCGGCTTGCCTCAGGAGCTCGGGGCGCGCCACCGCCTCGGCCGTGACGTCCATCGGATTTGCGATCGACGCAAACGGCGGCATGATCGTTCTTAATTCTGCCTTGGTCGCGCCGGTTAGATCCGCGAATTCCAGTCCGGCCTCAGCGCCGATATCGGCCATCAAGATTCCTGCCGCTCCGGAGATCGACACGACTTGCACACGCTTTCCACGAGGTCTACGCGCCGCCTGCGCAATGATGGCGAGATCGAAAAGCTCGTCTAAATTTTCGGCGCGCAGCACGCCGTTCTGGGAAAATACCGCCTGATAAACTTCGTCGGCGCCGGCGAGCGATCCGGTATGTGAAACGCTGGCCTTGGCGCCTGCTTCGGAGCGTCCCGTCTTCATGATGATGAGCGGTTTATCCAGTGTCAGCGCTCGGCGCGCGCTGGTCCGAAACGCCGCGCCGTCGCGGGCGTCTTCGAGATATCCCAAAACCAGATGAACTTCGGAATCTTCCAAAAGATATTGCAGATAATCAGTGAAGCTCAGCACGCATTCGTTGCCGGTGGTGATCCAGTAGCGAAACCCCAAGGCCCGCTCGCGCGCCGCGCCGAGAATATACGAGCTCAACGCGCCGCTCTGGCTCACGAATGCCGCCGGGCCCGTTTCCGGGAATCCGCCATGAAGACCGACGCTGAAAGAGGCAGTCACTTTTTCCGGAACATAAACGAATCCGGAACAGTTGGGACCGCAGACGGCGATGCCATACTCGGACGCCACGCGCCGCAATTTTTCCTGCAGCTCGACACCTTCGCCGCCCACTTCGGCGAATCCGGAGCTGATGATCGCGGCTGCCTTCACGCCTTTGGCGCCGCACTCGGCGAGAGCTTGCGGGACGGCGGAAGCCGGCAAGGTAATCACCGCTAAATCCACTTCGCCGGGCACCTCGGACAGATTTGCGAAACAAGGCAATCCGGCAATTTCCCGGTATTTCGGATTGATCGGATAGAGCCGGCCGGCGTAGCCGAATTCGCGAAAATAACGAATCGGTCTGCCGCTGAGCTTGGTCTGCTCCGTGGACGCGCCGATCAAAGCCACCGAACGCGGGTGAAATAATTTATTGAGGTCCATCGAATTCTATTGCCACCGCCAAGCACACGAAGGACACGAAGGGTTCGGATATTTCTTGATTCATCAGTTTGTGCTCATGATTAAGCTTTTGGCTTTGGTTCCTTCCCGCGACACTCACGAGTTAGCACCCGGGTTTACTCTCAGGTCATTCTGAGGAGTCCTTCGACTACGCTCAGGATAGACTCTGTGACGAAGATCTGATTTTGCCTTTCCCTCCGTTGGGTGAAATAATCCGGAAGAGCGCAAAGCAGATGCTTCACTTCGTTCAGCATGACACAACAGAAAACTCGGACGTCCTGAAGGATCGTTCTTTCTTTGCGGCCTTTGCGCCTTTGCGCGAGATATTCCGACTTTCGGTGAACCGTTAACGCTTGCCATCCTTTTGCGCCAGCCAGGAACCGGGAACGAAGTCTTTCAAATCGAGCCGGTCGAAGACGTCCTTGGGAACTCTATGCCTCGGAGTAAAATTGCCTAGCAGCGGTTTCGCCGTGGCGTCGACGCCCCACTTTGCGGTGTTGCCGTCTTCTTTGGTTGACGGATCGAGATCGGAGCCCCTGGTGTTAGAAACAATCAGGATGTCGCGATCCGGCTGGCAGCGCGTCGCGATCGCCCAGTTGACCTGGCGGTCATTGAAAACGTCGACGTCGTGATCAACGACAACGATCCGCTTCATGTAGAGATCGGCGCCGAGCACAGCCAGGATGGCATTTTTTGCCTGGCCGGAAATGCGTTGCTCGATGGATGCGTAGCAGGTAAACGGCGCCGGCACGCGCACCGCTTTTACGGTCGGCACCATCGCCCGCACCGCGCGGTAAAGATTAGCCTCGATGGGCGTGGTGGAAAGCATCAGATGATCGAGATGCCCCACCGTGATGTCCTGGAAGATCGCATCGCGCCGATGGGTGATCGCGCGCACTTTTAGCACTTCGCGTTGACGCTCGCCAAGGCTGTAGCCGGTAAACTCGCCGAACGGGCCCTCCGCCGTGCGCTCATGCGGTAAAATTTCTCCTTCAATAATCATTTCCGCATGCGCTGGAACAAGCAGGTCGGAAGTCTCGCACTTCAGGAGTTCAAGAGGCTCGCCGAGCAGCCCGCCCATGATGGCGCGCTCATCCTCATCGATGGAACCGATGGCGAGACAGCCGAGCGCGATGGCCGGATGGACCCCGATAGCAAACGCTACGGGCAACGCTTTCCCCTGTGCTTCGGCGGCGCGCTGAAACTCCCAAAGATGTTTGGCCAACGTGAGATGAATCGAAGTGGTATCGCGGCCCTTGATCATGAGCCGATTGTAGGCGCAGTTCCACGTCTCGCCGATTGGATCTTTGGCAAAGGAGATAGCGGCCGTGATATACGGGCCGGCGTCTTCCTGATGGTGCAGAATCTGCGGCAGCTTATACAAATCGATCTGTTCGCCCGTGAGGATCACCTCTTTCGCCGGTGCTTTGGCGACGAGTTTTGGCGGGATCGGGTTTTCCATGGCGCGCAGGTACGCGCGTTGCATCTCTTGAGGCTTGGCATGGATCGCCGCCGCCAATCGAGGACGGCCGGCATGAAGGTTGGTCACCACGGGAAACTTTGTGCCTTTAACGTTTTCGAAAAATATAATCGGCCTCCGTTTGGCTTCCTGTTCGAGCTTCACAGTGATTGCGGTAATCTCGAACGCCGGATCGACCTCGCGGGAGACAGTAAGGAAGTCTTCCGGGTGATTTTGTTTGATCAGATCCAGATAGCTACGAAGGTCTTGAGGCATTACTTATGTCCTTTGCTCACAGCTCATTTAATCACTCGATCTGCTCTCGGCAACACGTTTAGCGGAAACATCATGCTGATCTGCTTGGCCGTTTTGAGATTGACACAATTCAAACATTGTTGGTTACCGCACGGGTAGATCGGTGGGCTTGGTGCCTTGGGCGCGTTCACGATTTTTTCAGATCCGCAAGAATTTTCTCAAGCGCTCGCCGGAAAGTCGGTGGATCGATCGCTGGGTAGCGGTAAAGCTTCGGCACAATCGATTCGAAAAGATTCTTTAGCTGCGCCGGTTCGATGAAAGCGCGATGAAACATCTGCTTGACATCCGTGACGTCGAGGGCGTGACCGCGCTCAATCTTGGCGAGGGCCTGCGCGTACAGATCATAGTGGAAGAAGCTCAATTTTTCCTCTTGGGTGATGAACAAGCTGCGCTCCTGCCAGCCGGGAAGCTCGGGGATGAAGTGCGCAGGACATGCCAGTTCTACGTTCAGCTCAAGACTTTCTTTTAACTCGGGCAGGGCGCGAAGAAGGAGGTCATCGTCTGGAACGATATGGATATCCACATCGATGGTACTGGCGCGCCATCCCAGCAAGACTGCGGTCGCGCCGCCGGTAAAATAAAGTCGGGTCTGCTGTGTGGCTCTGCGAGCAAGAGCCGTAATGAAATGATCGATGTCCTCGCGCTGCGCTACCCGGCGCATTCGACGGCTCGCTCGAAGCTTACTAGGCGGCGAATCAAAGCGTTGTAACGGGAATGAGCGGAATCAGGATCCGAGATGGAGAGCAGTTGATAGAGCCTATGCTCGGGCGGTTCCCCCTCGCATCCGCGGACATTGAGTCCCAGTCGCCGCAGCCGCGGCGCCCCAATCAGCACGAGCAATGCGGCTTCGGACTCCAGCCCTTGAGCGAGATGATCGAGACCCTGACGAATTAGCACACCACCTGGAAACGGACTGAGATCAACTAAATCCATGTCATCGCCATGCTACCAGCTTCGAATCGACGTTGCGAGGAGCGGTCGGTTTATGAATTTCGGACTTCTCGCCAAGAATTTGTGAACCGAAAAATCGAGTTTTAGAAATTTCTTTCGAGCGGCCCAATGTCCTCCAAGTTCAAAATCGCCAATCCGACATTCAGCGAATGACTCTATCAGCCCGCGCCAGCACGTTTGGCTGCTGCGTCGAAAATCGGCAATCGAAAATCTAAAATCATTTGATGACTTTATCCGCCCTCGCGAGCAAGTTGGGAGGAATCGTGAGGCCAATCTGCTTCGCTGCCTTCAAGTTGATAATCAGCTCAAACTTCCTAGCTTAGCTAGGCTGCTCGACGGGAAGATCGGCGGGCTTCGCCCGTTACAGAATCTCGTCCACATACATGGCGAGCCGCTATCCTGACAACCGCAACGATATGTGTCAAACCGAACGGCAAACCCTGCACCGGGTACATGTCCTGTATTTGTGCGGGTTGATAGGGTCCTGCCTCCGCCTTCCATTTCGAATCGTGTTTAAGCCGTCTACCTCAAAACCTCTGAGTTCAGGACGCCCGTCTTGCGTTAGGAACGAGGCCGCAAATGTTATATAAGATTGTGTGGTCCGGTACGACGAATTGCTCGCTCGCATAATGCGGAGCAGTTCCGACGCGAACATCCCTTTTAACCAGCTGCGTCACTTGCTGCGGCGTTTCGGCTTCAACGAACGGATACGAGGGGATCATCATATCTTTACAAAACACGGCGTTGAGGAGATCCTCAATCTCCAACCGAAGGGACACCATGCGAAGCCGTATCAGGTGAAGCAGGTGCGGGGCGTGCTTGTGAAATACCATCTGGCCGGAGGAACCAATGAGATCTAAGTGGAAATACGAGATCATCATCTATTGGAGCGAGGAAGATCAAGCCTATATCGCTGAGGTGCCAGAATTAACAGGTTGCGCAGCCGACGGACCCACGTACCGACAGGCCTTGGCCAACGTGGAGGTCGTCATCCAAGAGTGGATTGATACCGCAAAGGAACTGAAGCGTCCGATCCCCGATCCGAAGGGGCGGCTGCTATACGCATAGGCCATCGGACTCCCTACTGCGGTTCGATTGCTGAACAACGACGGCCGAGACTGAATGACAGGCTGCCATCGTTCATCGGGCAGCATGATCTGGTTGCCCTACCGATCAGTAACCTGTTCCGACGACACCTGCTCCCACTCCAATCTTTCCTGACGCCCAACCGCTCACCTCTCTCGCCTCACCCAATGACCTTATCCGCCCGCGTTCCGATTTAGAGATGGATTTTAGATTATTCGGTCAGCTCGAACTTCGTCGGCTGCTCCCACGGGAAGATCGGCTGGCTTCGCCCCCTTCAAGATCTTGTCCACGTAAGTGGCGGCGCGACGGGCCAGGTCCGTAGTGTTCACGCCGTAGGACATAAGGCCCCCGGCTTCCACAGATGGTCGCCCGCGGTATATCACCGGGAGCCGGTTCTTTATCGCGAGTTCCAATATCCGTGTTTGATGAGCGGTGCTGACGGCGCCCGCGACCATCATAAGGACTGCCTCAGCCCGCTCCTTGCTCGCGGCTCGGAATGCCGTCTCAATATCCTTGGGGTCTCTGGGATCTAGAACGTCTAGGTATTGAAGCTTCACTTTCATCGCTCCCGCGGCGAGCTCCACTTCTCGTAACGACGGTGCGTTGTCCGGGCTGGTTGAGGTCCCGAAGACCGCCACGCGGGAGAGCCGAGGAAGGATCTCCTTCAAAAGCTCCAGCCGTTTTCCGCTTAGCTCGGGGGCAAGGCTTGACAATCCAGTAATGTTCCCACCCGGCCGCGCCAAGCTGGCCACGAACCCGCTTTCCAACAGGATCGCCAACTTGCACCATCACAATGGGAATCGTAACGGTTGCTTCCTTGGCGGCACGGGCTGCTGGCGGACCAACTGTGACAATGATGTCGACCTTGAGGCGCGCTAGCTCAGCCGCGAGCGCGGGGAGGCGTTCGATATTTCCCTCATGATGTCGCCACTCAATCACAATATTTTTGCCCTCGACGTACCCAAGCTCACGGAGACCCTGCCGGAATGCCTCGATGCGAGCCGGGTTAGAGGAAGGGGAGATACCGCCTAAGTATCCTATCCAAGGGACTTTCCCTGCCTGCTGCGCCTCAACAGAAACGCAAAGCGCAAAGAGCAGAGCGCCAACAAAGCCAAGCGCAAGGGGCAAAGGGCTAAGCGCAAGACTTCTGCTGAAGGCGAACTTCTGACTACGGACCGCTGACCTCTGATCTCTGACCTCTGTCATTTGATGACCTTGTTCGCCCGCTCAAGCACGTTGGGCGGAATCGTCAGGCCGATCTGTTTCGCAGTCCTTAGGTTGATGAAAAACTCAAACTTCATCGGCTGCTCCACCGGGAGATCCCCGAAACTAGAGACCTGAAAGTCGAAATCTTCCAGTTCATCACCTTGTCCGCCCGATTAGGGAATCGTAGCCGGTCTTTTCTCCCTTTAGCGGGATCTGGGGCGAGTCAACTCTCTTTGGAATCTGTCGAGGTGAAGGCCTCAGAACATTTCAGGCAGCCTCTACGCTCACTTTTAGCTTCAGCCCCCCCTGATTGACAATGTCCTGGAGCGCGAGAGCTACAAAGCTCTGTTCCGAATGGCCCAGTATCTTGGCGAACTTCGCGGCACGCTCAGGACTCACAAACTTACGACCCTTCTCGATGTCACACAGGTGCTGCTTGGAAATTCCGAGCTTCTTAGCGAAATCAACCTGAGACATCTCCTCAGCTTGGCGGATCGCTTCGATCAGTCCGCCAAACGTTAACTCCCCGACCAGGCTTTCTAAGAACTGCATCGCATCACTTTTCTTCTTAGTACTCATGGGGGTGCACCTCTATGACTTTCACGATTTTTACTTCGCCT
>JBOHVN010000007.1:0-3616 GCA_050735675.1 Binatia bacterium
GTTATGAGGTGCTTTGTGGGCTCACCGACTTCGGATCGAAAGAGCGCGGGCGTACTTGGGATCAGTCTACCTATGGCGTCATCGCGGCGGCCGTAGTGGCGGCTAAACTTTTCGGCCATACGAAAGAGCAGATGGCTAATACGATCAGCCTGGCGGTCTCGTCTCATATCAGCCTCGAGCAAATTAGAAGAGGTCAGATTTCCCATTGGAAGGGATGCGCGTTAGCCAATGCATCGAGGAACGCCGTCTTTTGCGCGATGCTCGCCGCCAAAGGGATGACAGGACCGGAGGAAGTATTCGAAGGTAAGGCTGGTTTCCTGAGTAGCACGGGGATCCGCTTCGAGATCAGGCCATTCGCGGACTCCGCCGACACCTACCGCATCATGAAAGCGCGGTTGAAAGCATTTCCCGCAGGATATTTCTCGCAAAGCGCGATCGAGGCGATTGTCAACTTGCGATCGCAAATCACCGATCTCGACGACATTCAAGAGATCCGCCTGCAGACTTTTCCCGCCGGGTACGAGGTCATGGGTTCGGGAGAAGCGAATTGGCAGCCGGAAACCAGGGAGAGCGCCGATCACAGTCTGCCCTTCGTGATGGCGGTTGCGCTGATGGAAGGTAATGTAGAAACTCGCCATTATGACCAGATGTACTTCAAGCGGCCGGAGGTGCGGGCGCTCATGCAAAAAATCAAGGTGGGTATCGGCGAAGAACCCGTTGCCGCGTGGCCCGAAGTTCCGTTGAACATTGTGGATGTCGAGATGAAGTCGGGAAAAGTTCTTTCGACAAAAGTGGCCTACCACCTTGGCCATTTCAAACGGTTCATGACGGACGAGGAACAAGAGCGTAAATTTCGCCCGCTGGCAGAGCCGCTGCTGCCAAAGAGGCAAATTAACGATCTCCTGGTCTGCGTGCGCCGTTTGGACGAAGTCGAGCAGATCAGCGAGCTGATTTCCTTAACGGTGGCGCGGAATTTATCTGTATAGCCAGAACACGGTAGGCACGATCATTGCGCCAAGACGCTACCGAATCAAAATCCGAAATCTGAAACCCGAAATCCGAAACAAACGCAGGACTCAAATCTGAAATCCGAAACGACCTTGTTTGGAATTCTGTGCTTTTTGATCATTTGAATTTGTTTCGAATTTTGGATTTGAGTTTCGGATTTTTCTGGCTTCGAATCACGTACGCGATGCCAGGAACTCGTCAATGGCCTGGTTAAATTCTCGAGGCTTTTCCGCCATAGGAAAGTGGCCGGCGTGGTTCAGTTGCAGATACTGAGAGCCGGGTACGGCCCGATGGATCTCCATTTCATACTCGGGCGGTGAACCGGGATCATCCGCGCCCCGTATCAAGAGAAGCGGTGGTTTGAGAGTGCCAATGCGCTCTCTGACATCGAATTGATCGATCACGACGAAATCATGATGTTGGCTCATCGGTCCCACCCTGCGGTGGCACTCGACGAGACGCTCGCGAAGGTCCGGATCGATAAACATCATGTTATGGCGCATGAGTTCGAGCCATTTCTCATACGCTGCAGCGTCCTTTGCAGCCTTGAGCCGCAGCTCCAGAGCGCCGGGCAGCCGCTCCTTGGGCCGCATGGCCACGGTCATCAATACCAGCGCCTTGACCTCATCCGGATAGTCCAGGCCATACCGTAGCGCGATGCAAGCTCCCAGGGTAAATCCGACCAGCACCAAGTCTTGCTGTTTACCTTTGGACCATAACCATCCCCTCAACCATTCCGTATATCGTTCCACATTGGGACAGGGTTTTCCCTCAAGATGTCCAGGCAACGCAGGCGCAAGGCTGCCCGGATAGTGTTTGAGTTGATGGACAAACGATTCGGCACATCCGCCCGCCCCGGGCCCATGAATGAAAACCATTTGGTTCATATCTTCTCCTGAGTAAGAAGGTTAATTCAGAGACCGTATCGATGAAACCGACACTTGCTCCTGCTCACGGTGGACACCAACCTTGTCTTTGCGGCTACCGGTGCGCGAGCACTTGCTGGACTTCGTCCTCCGGCACGGCGATGTCCACGCCGGCGCGCTCCTCCTGGAGCAGCATGAAGATGCGTGAGTCGCGCTCGCCCCAGCCGCGGTTGAGCGCTTCCGTGAGCTCCTCATGCACAAGCGTGGCGATCCGCAGCGGAACATTCAACTCGCGGCCGAGCTCGGTCGCCAGAGTTACGTCCTTGTGAGCGAGTTTCAGAGCGAACGCGGGCGGATCGAATAGGCGAGGCAGAAACTGCTCGGCGAGCCGGTCGAAGGTCCTCCTGCGGCCGAATGCCCCCTGGCGAACCGCCTGCCACAGCGCGAGGGGCTCGACCCCGGCCTTGACGCCGAGTGTGAACACTTCGGCGAGCGCGGCAAGTATCGCGTAGCCCGCGGCGTTATGCACGAGCTTCGCCACTGTGCCGGCGCCAATCGGGCCGACGTACATGGCCTGATCGCCGATGGCGTCCAGCACGGGCTTGTGGCGGTCGAATGCGATTTTGTCGCCGCCTACCCACAGGGCGAGCTTGCGGCTCTTTGCGCCGGCGGGACCGCCGCTCACCGGCGAATCGAGCATCGCGCCGCCTTTTGCGGCGAAGCGCTCGTGCAAACGTCGGACCACGGTCGGCGAGTTGGTCGACAGGTCAAACCACGTCGTCCCGCGACGCGTGCCCGCGAGCAATCCGTCCTCGGCGAGCGCCACCTCTTCGACTTCGCGCGGTCCCGGCAGCGATGTGAATACGACGTCAACCGCTTCGGCCAGCTTGCGCGCCGAATCGATCCATGTCGCGCCCGCCTGCAAGTGCGGCGCGCCTGCCTCGCGGCGGATGTCGTTGACAACGATGCCGTAGCCCGCCGCGCGTACGTTGAGCGCCATGCTGGCGCCCATCGTCCCGAGGCCAATAAAACCCACTTTCATATCCGTTTCCTCCCAGTGAGCGCCAGATCCTTTTGTAGTTTTGTTCTTATATCTTCTTTTTGTCGCCGGGAACAATGTTGGCGCGATGCGCCAAATCGCGTTTGAAGCCGATATAGTTTTATCTGGGACACACCCAGCAGGAGTTCAATTTGCTTTAGCTGAGCTGCTTTAGCTCAGCTTGACGGGCCTTCAGCCGCATGCCTAGACTCGCCGCACGGTCCGAACTCCTGCGAAAAGGAGATAATCTTGATGGCAGATACGCATATTTTGAAAATCGATTCGCTGCCGGTTGTCGAGCGCGGCAACGGCATCCGCACGACTCCTTTGGTTACCAAGGAGATCGGCGCTAAGCACATCACGACCGGTCTGACCCGTTTTCCGGCCGGCGCGCAAGTTCCGCTCCATTCGCATAACTGTGACGAGCAGGTGACGATCCTCGAAGGTGAGGCCGAGGCAGAGGTTGACGGACAACGTCACCGCCTGCGTCCTTTTGATACGACACTGGTCCCCGCAGATAAGCCCCATCGATTTATAAACGTCGGGACGTCACACCTCACGATCCTCTGGATATACACGAGCGCCGAGGTGACTCGAACCTTTACGGAAACCGGCGAAACAGTTGCTCATCTTTCCGAACGTGATCTCGTGAGTCCGCTGCCTTCCAAAGAAAAGTAGGCAGCTTGAGAGTTCAAAACGTTCC
>JBOHVN010000008.1:0-86150 GCA_050735675.1 Binatia bacterium
CCTGTCAACGCTTCACCCGCGTCCTTGCGGACCCAGGCGCATGACTCGGAGCCAAAATGGTGCGCTACTCCTTTCTTGTGCGGCTCTCTCATCCGCTACTCCATGCCGGTTTATCCCGGCGCATCCTTGATCACCCTATCCGCCCGATACAGCATCGACTGCGGAATCGTGAGGCCGATCTGCTTGGCGGTTTTTAGATTTATCACCAGCTCAAACTTGGTGGGCTGTTCCACCGGGAGATCGGCGGGCTTGGCGCCCTTGAGAATTCTGTCCACGTAATAAGCGACCCGTTTGTAACTATCGGCGAGGTCCGCCCCGTAGAACATCAGCCCGCCGGCATCTACAGATCCTCTGTTGCTGTACATCGACGGCAACCGGCTCTTTAACGCAAAGCCCGCGATCCGTTTTGCGTCAATAATCATTAGTGGTCCCCCGAGCACGTAGAGTCCATCCGGGCGCTGCTTGCCCATCGCAGCAAAAACCTTCTCGAAACCGTCCGCGCCTCGCACCTCCCAAGGCTGAATAGTCAACCCCAGCGCACGCGCCGCAACTGGAACCTCTTTCATCTCCCGTACGTGGCTCGGATTGGACGGATCGTAGAGAACCGCGACACGAGCGACATTGGGATCGGCTTCTTTAAGCAGTTCCAGCCGCTTTCCGCCTAGGTCTCTGCTAAGGTTTGTCAGCCCGGTGACGTTGCCGCCAGGACGGGCAAGGCTGTCAACTAGGCCTGCCTCCACAGGATCGCCACCGGGGCCAGTCATAACGATGGGAATAGTCTTGGTCGCGTTCTTGACGACCTGGACGTAAACGGTCCCTCCTCCTACCACGATGACATCCACCTTGAGACGCACCAGCTCGGCCGCTAGCTCGGGAAGGCGATCTAGTTTCCCTTCTGCATATCGATAATCAATGACCATGTTTTTTCCATCGATGTAGCTGAGGTCGCGCAGACCCTGCCGAAATGCCTCAATGCGCGCCGAGTTAGCGGAAAGAGAGGCACCATCTAGGTAACCTATCCGAGGGACTTTCTTCGGCTGCTGCGCTGCGGCGGACGCGCAAAGTGCAAAGAGCAAAGTGCCAAGGGCAAGACCAAAGAATTTTCTTCTCATAAGATTTGTGGCTCTTAGCTCCATGCTCCTTGCTCCATGCTATTTTATCACCCTGTCCGCCCGGGCCAGCACGTTCGGCGGAATCGTTAGGCCGATATCCTTCGCCGTCTTGAGATTGATGACGAGTTCGAGCTTGTCGACTGTCTCGACCGGCAGCTCCTTGGGGTTGGTGCCGGCGAGAATCCGCTGGATGTATTTCGCCGACAAGCGACCAGCTTCATGGTAGCTCACGCCATAGCTGGCAAGGCCCCCATTAACGACGGAGCTTAGCTCCTGGAACATCGTCGCCAATCTCTTGGCCTTCGCCGTGTCGATGATCAGTTGAACCTGGCTATTCACCATCGAGTCCGGGGTAAGGAAATAGGCGTCTGCCTCTCCAGCCTTGAGCGCTTGCAGACCTGCCTGGAGTTCCTTGACAGAAGCGACGTGCCGCTCGACGAACTCGACCTGAAAATACCGTGCTGCCTCCCGTCCCGACCTGGCATTCTCCCTGGCGACGGGGTTGCCCGGATCGTAGAAGGTCACTACTCGACGGAGCTTCGGAAGAATCTCTTTCAGAATCTCAAGACGCTTGGCTGTGAGGTCTGTGACTTGGAAGTGCACGCCCGTAAGCCTTCCCCCGGGTTTAGCGAAACTGTCGACGAGCCCGATAGCGACAGGGTCGGCCCCGGCGCAGAAAACGATGGGGATGTCCTCCGTTGCACGCCTGACTGCTATGGTGACAGAGGTCGTAATTGCGTATAGTAGGTTGATTTTCTCTCGTTCAAGTTTCCTCGCCACCTGCTCCACCGCCTTGAGATCGCCTTTTGTATCTCTGATTTCCAGGATAGGGTGTTTCCCCTCTTCGAGCCCCAACTTCTTGAGTCCATCCCGGAGCCCGTCAATCACCGCGTAATAGGGACCTCCTTGGAGGATAACTCCCACACGATAGGCCTTGGCAGCTTGCCCCGCTTCGGTTACATGGAAAGAAAGAAGAATCAAGGCAAACACGATAGGAAAGAAGATTTTTCTCCTCATGAGTTTCTCAATCCAAAATCCAAAACCTGTGCTGAGCGGAGTCGAAGCATCGCAAATCCAAAATCTTCTATTCATCCTCTTTGCCCCCAATCGGAAAATCGACAATCTAAAATCATTTGATGACTTTGTCCGCCCGGTAGAGCATCGACTGCGGAATCGTAAGCCCGATCTGCTTCGCTGTCTTCTGATTGATCACCAGCTCGAACTTCCTGGGCTGCTCCACGGGCAGGTCAACCGGCTTCGTTCCTTTCAGAATCTTGTCCACATAGCTCGCGGCGCGGCGGAACAAGTCTGGAAGGTCGGGTCCATAGGTGAGCAGCCCCCCGGCCTCCGCAAACTCCTTATACTGGGAGCTTGTTGGCAGCCGGTGCTTTGAGGCTAAACCGAGAACACGCGTCCGGTTTGATACCATTACTGCCTCTTCGATCACAAAGAGCGCGCCTGCGCGCTCTTTGGTAGCCACTCCGAATGCCTTTTGCAATTCTTCGGGATCGCGCACCGCGAGCGGGTAAATTCGAATACCGAGCCGCGGGCCTGCTTCCTCCATCTCTTTAAATACGCGCGTGGCCGTCGGATTCGCGGAATTCCAAAGAATCCCCACTCGAGAGACGCCAGACACAGCCTCTTTGAGTAACTCCAACCGCTTCCCGCTCAGATCGGTGGCAATGCTGGTCAAGCCCGTAATATTACCGCCCGGGCGAGCTAGGGAGGCGACCAGGTCTAGCAGTTTGCTGAAAAACGCTCTCGGAGTCCTTCGACGGGGCTCAGGACAAACGGAGGGGATTTGATATCACTGATCATTTTCCGTTCATGCTGAGGCTCTCGAAGCATTCCTAACCTTTTTCAGCAGCCTGCTAGAGGATCAGCAACCCACGTAAAGACGATAGGGATTGTCTGAGTCACGCTTTTGGCAGCGCGAGACGCTGGGGTATTTATCGTAAAGATGACGTCGACTTTCAGACGGACGAACTCAGCAGCGATTTCGCGCAGCCGGTCTGGCTCCGCCTCAGCGAATCGGTATTCGAGCACGACATTTTTCCCTTCAACATAGCCGAGATCCTTGAGTCCCTGCCGGAACGCCTCGCTCAGGGCTTCCATGCCGGCATCGTTACGCCGCCCTGGATTTAGGATCCCTATCCGAGAAATCTTCCCCGGCTGCTGTCCCTCGGCTGAAAAGCTAAGCGCAAAGAGCAAAACGCCAAGCGTAAGGTGAATCAAGATCTTCCCCATGAATTGCTCTCCCGTGTTTTGCTGTGCTCCTGGATTGCTCCAGCTTGGGCTAATCCAATGTCCGTCATTCCCGAAGGCTTGTATCGGGAATCCAGGCTAAACTGGGACTGGACCCGCGACAAAAACATTCGGGGGTGACGGCTTTGGGCAAATTCTCATCAACGTTTTTTTGATACCCCGTCAGCTTGCTACGAGGTAGTTCATTCTAAAATCTGCTCAGCCTAAGGCTAATCAGTCCTTCGGCTGAAATCCAAAATCCAAAATTTCTAGTTAGGCTTGTGGATGCCCGCGCCGGTCAAAAAATCATAGAGATTGGCGACATTCATCTGCATCACCCGGGGTGACATGCCATCCTGGCCGACGTCCATGGGGTATCTGTCGGTCATGGCCGTGAGATTGGTCACGCACTCATCTTTGTTCATTCCCCGTCCAATCCCGGTGCGGACGTAATCCACCCACTCGCGGACGAAAGCTCCCTGCTCATTCAAGTAGCGCTTGTCGCAGAGCGGACCGTGGCCGGGGATGAAGGTTTCCTGGCGCAGGCCGCGCAGCGACTCGAGCGCTTGCAGCCAGTGATCCGGGTTACCTTCCTGGATCCAGGTCTGGACTTTGCAAAAAATATTATCGCTGGTAAAGACGACGCCTTCTTCCTCGACGATCACAGCGGCCTGATAGGCCGTGTGGCCGGGCATGTGGATCATATGGAAGGTGTGGTTGCCGACATGAAGCGTCATTTCACTTTGAAACGTGATGACCGGCGCGTTGGGTTTATAGTTCTCCAGCAGTTTCGGCTCCTCGGGTCCGAAGGTGGCCACACGCGCGACATGCGCCGCCAGGTCCGTGCCGAGGATGCGCGACCGCACGCCTTCGTGAGCGACCACGGGGACATTGAAGTAGGCGTTTCCGGTCCAGTGATCACCGTGCGGCTCGGTATTGATGATGTAGCGAAGCCGGCCGCGGCCTTCAATCGCGGCTTTCAGCCGGAGCGCGTCGCTGGGCTTGTGCGGCGTATCGATCAGCACGATACCGTCGGACGTGATGACAATCCCGTGATTGGCGCCTTTGAGCCCGGTTTCAATGAAGACGTTGGCTGTTAACTGTTCCATAAATCACCTCTTCTCGCGCAAAAGCACAAAGCTATCCTCGAGATCAAAATCCGAAATCCGAATATCGAAATCCGAAACAAACCTAAAAACTCAAATCCGAATTATGAAAACCCGAAACCGTTTGTTTGGAATTTTGAGTTTTTTTGAACATTGAGAATTGTTTCGAATTTCAGATTTCGTGCTTCGAATTTACCCATTGAGTCCTTGGCGTCCCGCTTCGACCTTTATTCGATCACGGTGATTTCTTCGATTGGAAACTGGGTTGTGACCTCCGGCCCCTTCTCGGTTACTACCATCATCTCTTCGAGCCGTACGCCCCACTGAAGCGGCTTGCCGTGCTGCGTCTCCAGAGCGAAGCTCATTCCCGGTTGAATTGTTACCGGAAAGTCGAGGGAGTAAATCCGCGAGATGACCGGAGTATCGTATTGCGCGAGCCCAAGCCCGTGGCCCCAGAGATTCGCTGCGGCCTGATCTTCCTCTTTATAACCCCACGTTGACATGGCCGACGGCCAGACTTCGGCAATTTCCTTAGTGGTCGCTCCCGGGGTTACTTTGTCGATCGCCCGATAGAGCCATTCATAAGCGATGTTGTAATAGTCCTTTTGCTCCTGGGTCGGCTTTTTCCCGACACAGTAAGTGCGATACATGCAACTCTTGTAACCGTTCCAGGTGACTGCGGCCATATCGATGATCACGAGGTCTCCCGGCTGGATGATGCGATCGGAAAAATGGCGCCAGTTGGGCCAGCTATTCGGGCCCGAGGAGACGATGATGTCTTCTACGTCTTCGACGCCGGGAATGTTGAAGAGGAAATTCATCGCAAACGCGGTAATCTGGTGCTCCTGCATTCCCGGCCGGATGAACTTCGAGATGGCCGAGTGGCAGGCATCGCAGATGGCGGCGACGATGCGCATCGCTTCCAGCTCATCTTCATTCTTGATAGCGCGCGCCTCCACCATGGGCGATGCTCCGTCGGTCCAATTGAGCCCAGCCTCCTTGAACTCGTTGATCATATTGATATCGATGAAATCGACGCCTAGGGGAGCTTTATCGACATGATATTTTCGCAGTTCTTCGACAATCGCATTGGTGAACTTTTTTACCTGTTGACGCGAGGCGCCGCCCACTGCCCCTTTGATCCAAGAGTAGGCGTAGCGCACGTTGTCGCGCGGTATCCACGGGCAATGGCGATTGATCTGGGTGCCGATGTCGCCTTGCTCGAAGAGAATCGGCTCCGAGCCTTCGCAGAGCAGGGCGTAGCGAAGACCGGGTTTCAACCGGCACCAGCCGGGAGTCACCGTGCTGCTGATATAGCGGACGTTTTCATCGTACATCGCCAGGATGGCGCCGAGACCGTTGCGCTTCATCGCCTCCCGGGCGCGGTTGAGGCGATATTTCCGTAGCCGTTCCCAGTTGATCCGTTGTTGCCAGTCGGTGCCGACCAGGCCGAAACTGGACGTGGTGCGGGTTACCATCAGGATCCCCTCCCGTATTAAGTTTATTTGCCGATTTTATGAAGTACTTCCCGGTTGACCCGTAAATCAAGGAACTTCGCCTTTCGACACGCTCATCACCTGTCCGACGGCGCGACGGCGCAGGTCCGTATCCAATGGCGACGGCAGTTACGCTAGTCAAACTCACGCTTGACTGTCAACCGGACGGGTGACTTGTGTGTGCCGGCGGAGCGGCAGTGGGGTAGCTTTGCGATGCGGATTTTCGCAGTCCGGGCGATCGCCCACGGCAAAGGTACGGCCGACCTCGCTGATTGCGCGTGAGGTCGCGCCGATTTTGCTCGGGTCTACAAACCTACCGCCTGCCCGTCGCGGCGCGGGTCGCTGGCGGTGAAGTAGCCGCCGTCGAGCTTCCAGATCATCTGGCCGCAGCCGAACTGGTTATAGTCGTCCACCGCCACGATGCGGTGGCCGCGGCGCTTGAGCTCATCCAGAGTCGCGGGCGGAAAACCGTCCTCGACGCTCACCTCCATTCCCTCGACGACCCGGAAGCGCGGGCCGTCGCACGCCGCCTGCGGACTCTGGCCGTAGTCGGCGATGCGCACCATCACCTGCGTGTGGCCCTGTGGCTGCATGGTGCCGCCCATCACGCCGAAGCTCATCACCGGCCGGCTATCTTTCGTGACAAAGCCGGGAATGATGGTCTGGTACGGGCGCTTGCCGGGGCCGACACCGTTGGGGTGGCCCGGTTCGAGCACGAAGCCGGCGCCGCGGTTCTGCAGCGAGACGCCGTCCACCACCACGCCCGAGCCGAAGCCCATGTAGTTCGACTGTATGTAGGAGACCATCATCCCGGCGGCGTCGGCCGCAGTGAGGTACACGGTGCCGCCTTTCGGCGGATTGCCGTGGCCGAAATCCTGGGCGCATTTGAGATCGATGAGCTTCGATCTCGACTTCAGGTATTCCTGGTCGAGTAGCGCCTGCGGGCGCACGTCCATGTGATCGATGTCGGCCACGTAGCGCCACGCGTCGGCGAAGGCGAGCTTCACCGCTTCGATCTGCAGGTGCACGCTGTCGGCGCCGTCCACCGGGTGCGAGCGCAAATCGAAGTTGCCGAGGATGCCGAGCGCGATCACCGCGACGATGCCCTGGCCGTTGGGCGGGATTTCATGCAGCGTGTAGCCGCGATAGTCGATCTCGAGCGGCTTCACCCAGTCGGGGCGGTGGGCCGCCAAATCGGACGCGCGCAGCGCGCCCCCCTGTTTTTTTGCCGCCCGGGCAAGCTTTGCGGCAAGCTCGCCGCGGTAGAATGCCTTTCCTTTTGTGGCGGCGATCTTTTCAAGGGCCGCAGCGTGTTTCTTGAAAACGAATTTTTCTCCTACCTTGGGCGCGCGTCCTCCCGGTAGGAACGCCTGGGCAAAGCCGGGCTGGTCCTTGAGCTTGTCGACCTGGGCTTGCCACTGCCCCGCGATGGTCGGCGAGACCAGGAAACCCTCGCGGCCGTAGCGAATCGCCGGCTCGAAGAGTTTACGGAACGGCAGCTTACCGAATTTGCCGTGCAGCGCGACCCACGCGGATACGGCACCGGGCACGGTAACGGTGTCCCAGCCGCGCTCCGGCATGTCCGCCTTACCGCGGAAGTAGTCCAGCGTCCAAGCGGACGGCGAGCGGCCCGAGGCGTTGAGGCCGTGCAGTTTGCGCCCGTCCCACACGAGCGCGTAGGCGTCCGAGCCGATGCCGTTCGACACCGGTTCGACCAAGGTCAACGTGATCGCGGTGGCGAGGATCGCGTCGACCGCGTTGCCGCCGCCGGCAAGCATCTGCAGTCCCGCCTGCGCGGCCAGCGGTTGGGAGGTGGCGACGACGTTTTGCGCGAGCAGCGGCTTGCGCGGCCAGGCGTAGGGGTTGCTCCAGGAAAATGGAATCATTGCACCGTTTCGAAGTTGAGCACGACACGACTATCCTGCTGGCCTTCAGGTCCTCGCTTGGTACCAACAAAGTCTTGCTCCATTCTTAATTGCCTCCTTTGATTGTCCAGTCTATTGCATTGAGAGTCGGCTCAGTGCAAGCGTTTATAATCCTCCTCCCACCGCGGTTCCAGCTGTTGATGGCGCACTGATAAGTTAGAATGTTTTGGTACGGTAAAATTAAGAATCAAGAGTCCTGACCCCACTCGTGTGCCACTCGTGTGTGGAGGGAGCGCCGGACGCGTGGCTCGAAGTGAATCCCACCTTCGCGCGAGGATTATTCGGGATCGCTACGGGCGATGAGGTCATCGTCGTCACCTGGCTTCATCGCGCGGATCGCGACGTGCTCGAAGTGCACCCGCGCAGTGACCCCGAGATCTCACTCGCCGGAGTGTTCACCACACGGTCTCCGCACCGACCGAACCCGTTGGGGCTGCATCGCGTGACCGTGCGCGAAATCTCCGGAACCCGGTTGCGGATCGGATCGATCGAAGCCATCGATGGCACGCCGGTCGTCGACGTCAAGCCGGTTCTCGTCGACTCCGCCGATGGATAGCGCGAGCGATCCGATAAGAGAGGTCGGGTAGCATCGCGAGATCGAACGCGAGCGTGCCGCGATGGAACGAATGGAACGCACTCGCTAATTTGCTTCGGTCTAGAAACCTACTGCCATGCTACCACTGGGCCCGTGGGCGAAAGCAAACGATTTAGTGTCAGAAAATTATGGAGCGGGCCAATGGGATCGAATCCGAAAAGCAAACCGTGCGAATGACGCACTGATAAGTTAGAATGTTTTGGTACCGTAAAATTAAGAATCAAGAGTCCTGACCCCACTCGTCCTCGCCAGAGTCCTGACCCCACTCGTCCTCTCACTCGTCCTCGCCACTCGTCCTGACCCCTCGTCCCACCGAAGGGACGCAAAGGCCGCAAAGGAAAAAACGATTCCGAACTTGGCGTTCTTGGCGCTTTGGCGCGGGTAAGTATTTCCCATTTTTGAATTTGTTTCGGATTTCGACATTCGAATTTCGAGATTGGGAAAATGACTTCGCGGTGAAATGTCTGTTTCGATTTTAGGTGCGGAACCCCGGGACTTCTAAACGATTGGAACTGTTGGAACGACTGGAACCCATAACTCTTCCTGAGCACTGCCCTTAGCTTTCCTTTAGCCTTCTGCACCCCGCTCTTTGCCCTTAGCACTTAGCTCTCGCGCTTTTTTTTTGCCATCTGACACAAATATCCGGTCGGATAACATTGTCCGATCTAATTTCATTTTTACTTTTTTCAATGCCTTAGAAATCTTCGTCGGACAAAACTTTCCGACCGTTACTTCGTTCAGGAGTCATCCTTCGGCTAAATAAATTCGGAAAATTCTTATCTCACCGCTGCATGAACAAAAAAACAGACGTCGGCATGGTAATTGCGGACGATGTTGCACAAATCAAGCAGCCATAAGTACGCAATCCAAATGGCCGAACCTGCGAAGTACTGGTTTGCGGTTTACACCAAACCGCAAAAGGAAGGGTATGCCGAACTCAGTCTTAAACTGAGAGGCGTAGATACTTTTTTTCCAAAACTCTTTCTGCCGAAGGCTGCGAAGCGCAAGACACAAATCGTTCCGCTTTTTCCAAACTACCTTTTCGTCCACTGTGAGATCATTACTGAGGAGTACGGCACGATAGTCTGGTGCCCAGGAGTTAAGCGGCTGGTGAGTTTCAATGGAACTCCAGCGATCGTTGACGACTCAATTGTGGAGTTTCTTATGGGTCAAGCGGGAGCAGATGGAGTGATAGCAGCTCGTTGCAACGTTGATGTTGGGCAGAGGGTGTCGATCGCCGGCGGCCCGTTCGACGGCTTGGTCGGAATTATCCAGGAACCTCCGAACGCGAGGGGTCGCGTGAAAGTGCTCTTGCAGCTACTTAATCGACAAACAAACGTTAATGTTCCGGTTAAATTCATAGAAGCCAGTTGGGTGGCTCAAGGTGCATCACTGAACTCATAGAAATTCACTCTCGTTGTTGCGACCATCTCGATTTCGACAATTGTTTTTGTCGTGCGAAGACACTTGTTCTTATGCTCGGCTGTTGAAGAATATGAATAATACAAATAGAGCCGCTTGGCGCTTACGGTTATCCACGAACGTGTCACCGGCTTTTGTTTGTCAAGCGCCCGTCGCAGGCGAACGAGCAGTTTCTTAACATCCTTGGGCAAATTTTAAACTTCCTTACCGGGCGGAGCTATGCCCACGAGAATCCACCTCCAATTCAACTGATGGGTCTAATGATGCAATTTCTGAAGCTCGCTGTTTGCTTGGTTTTGGCGTTTGCGATTGGAGCGATGGCGTGTATGCCGACGGCGATGCAACCGCCGTCTCAAACTGTTCAGTCACCGAAGGACAATATCTCGGCGTCAAAAATCAATGAGGCACTGGCGACGATGGCTTTGCAATCTTCTCTGCCGGCCGGTGACTATCAGATCGGTCCCGAAGATCTGCTGCTAATCACGTTGTACAATCTGCCAGAAGCTGAAGCAAGAGTCACTCCTAGAACGCTAACCCTCAGAGTGAGCCACCAGGGATCGGTGACTTTGCCTTTAGTTGGCCAGCTTAAAGTAGCTGGCTTGACCGTTGTTGGCTTGGAGGAGGTCATCACAAAAAAATATGACAAATACATGAATAACCCGCAGATCGGCGTGCTGGTAATGGAATACAGACAACGCGTCTCGGTCATCGGCTCTGTTCAGAAGTCAGGCGTGTTTGAGCTGTCGGGACCCAAAACAGTCATTGATATCCTCGCGATGGCTGGCGGAGTCACCGATAAAGCGGGGACTCAAGTACATATTTATAGACATGGCGCGAACAGCCGGGAGAGCCACGTGATCGATCTATTATCACTCGCGAGCAACGCCACGCTGATTAACGCGAATAATGCCAACTTGATAACGATGCCAGTGCAAGCAGGCGATGTGATCAACGTTCCTGCGGCGGGAACCTTTTTCGTGGAAGGAGCTGTTAGAAACCCTGGTCCCTTTCCTCTTGGTCGCCGCTATTCTCTTACTCAAGCGCTCGCTACCGCGGGTGGAGTGGATCGGGAGGTTTATTCTTCCGATATCACGATTTTCAGGCGACAGGACTCTCTCGAAATGCAAAATCTTTCAGTCAATCTCGATGCTATCATGGCAGGGTCGGCGGTTGACCCTCAGATTCAAGCAGACGATGTCATCGTTGTGCCAATGAGTGGCGCGAAGTATTTCGTCAAACGGTTCATTGGCCACATCGTTGCCGGCGGTATTTCCATCGGATCTTTCGTACCAGCAATTAGCGGAAGCTAGCTTAGCTAATAGGCGTTAGGCGACTCCAGTGAACGGTATTATCCCCCCCTCTGCGCAACTTCCTGCCCTTCCGAGCGGGGCGGAGGCTGAATATACCGATGCCGGCCAAACCGAGAGAGTTCACCTCAGAGATTACTGGAAAATCCTAGTCAAACGGCGCCGCCAAGTCGGGTTGATGTTTTTGGCCTGCCTGATTGTTGGTACTTACGTAACGCTTACCGCGACTAATCTCTACACAGCGAAGAGCACGCTGAAGATAGAATCACAGACCCCTTCGGTGACCGGCGTGACCGAGATCATGCGGGTAGAACTGGGCGGGCCCTACGACTATTATCAAACGCAGTTCAAGCTCCTGGAGAGCAGGAATCTCGCAAGTGCGGTGATTACAGAGTTAAGTCTTGAATCTGACAATTCCTTCGCCGGCGCCACCGTCATAAGCTCCAACTTTGTTTTCAGGTTCAAATCGTGGATATTTGGGAATCTCCGCTGGATTGTTTCTTTTTTCGTACCCGCTAAGAACCCGGCTACTGCACAACCGGCTCAGACAGAATCCAAGAATAAATCTGCGGCAAAACGTGTCGAGTTCCTCGATGATGGACTCGGAGTCGCGCCGGATCTGATCAATCGATACGTCAGCTTCCTCAGCATTCAACCTGTCAAGAACACACGACTGGTGGAGGTTGAATTCACCACGCCAGACCCGGTTCTGTCCCAGACCCTCGCCAATGCGCATGCACGCGGATATATCCGTCTGCTTCTAAAATCCCGGTTTGAGCTGACGCGCGAAGCGCGCGAGTATCTCGATGTCAAAAACCTCGAGCTAAGGGCAAAGCTCGAACGCTCCGAACAGGCTCTCAATGAATTTCGGCAGCGGTACGGCGTCGTTTCCATGGACAAGGGGGAAAATATCGTTGTCGAGCGGTTGGTGGAGCTAAATCGGCAACTGACCACGGCCCGGGCGCAACGCATCGAAGCAGAGTCGCTAAATCACGCCGTCAAGAATAAATCGCTGCAGAATCTGAGCCAAGTCGTTACCCAGGGCTTGATCCCAATGCTAAGGGCGAGCCTGCAGACGCTTGAGGCCGAAAGAATCAAACTTGCTACCATCTTTAAACCGGAACACCCTCGGCATATTGAGATAAACCAGCAAATCGCAGAGGCCAAACGCTCTCTGAATTCAGAAATCCGCTCTGTGGTACGAGGAATAGAAGAGACCTTTGTCGCCGCCCGAGCCAAAGAAGAAGCGCTTCAAGCCGAAGCCGGAAAACAGCAGCAAAGAGCATTAGATCTTAAGCAAGTGGGTGTCCGGTATGCTGTTCTAGAAGAAGAGGTTAAGGTTAACCGAGCGCTTTACGAAGGCGTGCTAAGACGACTTAATGAAACTCAGCTGTCCAGTGACAGCGCGGTTTCCAATGTGCAAGTCACGCAGCGGGCGGAAAAGCCTCTGATGCCCTCTTCGCCCGACGTTGCCCTTAATATCGCGCTCACTATTTTTGCCGGCTTATTTCTCGGAGCGGGGCTGGCATTTCTAATGGAGTATCTGGATTTCACCGTCGGCACTCCACAACAGGTCTGGTACTCCCTGACTTTGAATACCCTTGGCGTGGTCCCTAACTTTAACGCCCTCAATCGTCGTGCGAACGGCGCACTAACCGGTCGGCCGCTGCTGGAGCATCTAACCACCCGACTTCGATCGCCTCTGCCGGCACTCGCTTCGGCTTCGAATGAACTCGCGTTAACATATCACCCGCTTTCCGTTGTCGCTGAATCTTACCGATCCATTCGAACGTCGATACTCTTTCATCAAACCGACAAACCTCTGCAGACTATTTTATTTACCAGCCCGGCCCCAGGCGATGGTAAGACTGTGACCACTTTGAATCTAAGTATTGCATTCGCTCAGGACGGTTATCGCGTGCTGGTCATTGATGGAGACATGCGTAGAGGCTGTTGCCATAAATCCTTGGGAGTTACAAATCGTCTGGGGCTCTCCAATGTCTTATTGGGCCAGTCGTCTGTAGGGCAAGCGCTTCAGACGACGTCGACTAGGGGTTTGTCGCTCCTTCCTCGCGGCGTCTGCCCCCCTAACCCCACCGAGCTCCTGGGACATGGGTCCATGCGAGATCTCCTTGCCAGTGTGCGGGAACAATTTGATTTTGTTTTGATTGATTCCCCGCCAGTGGTTGCTGTCAGCGACACCGCCGTGCTCGCCACCCTCTGCGACGGCGTGGTTCTCGTGCTGAACAGCAAACGATCGACGATGGCATCAGCGCGCCAAGCATTAGAACGTTTGCTCAGTGTAAGGGCGCGGGTGCTGGGAAGCATTCTCAACAGTATCGATCTCGATAATCCCGATTATTCCTATTACCGTAGCTATTACGGCCCGAATTACGGGGATTACGAAGTCAACGAAGGCGTTGGAAGCCATGAGGGAAATTGGAAATCTAACGGAGCGGTCGAACCAAGCCCGCTTGCTTCGATGAATGGCGCGGATAGTGACTCCCGCGAATTTGTTCAACAAATCATTTTGGAACTCACCGACGCTGCCGGCCCGATGGCTCCATTGATCGTTCGAAACTCAATTGAAAATCTCGGCGAATCCGGGGATACCTTCCCCAGACACCGCCTGCGTGAGCTTGTCGACGATCTGTGTCAAGAAATACTTGACGACAACCTCAGAAAACATTTTCGAAACCGGATGGCACAGACATTCCGACTTAACCGTTCGGATTGAACCAGCTAATGTGAGCCGTGAATCGAGGTTAAGATTGCACATTTAGCCGCTTTTATTGCGGGACGATTCATAATTCAGTTCTCTTACTAGCACCGGCCTGCGCGGTGTCTTCGCCCACGGCCAAAAACATATTTGACGATTGCCGCTCGATCACGTTTCGCAGCCTATACCTACACCCCTTAATTGACGTGTATGCAAGTTCTCCAAGTGATGGGAAGAGACTTCCCCTATTTTGGCGCGGCCGTTTCCGCCTATCGGCTTTATTGCGGCCTTCGAACCGCTGGCGTAGACGTAAGGTTTTTGTGTCAACAGAAGAGGCTGGATTCGTCGATCGAAATACCACGCTCACCGAGAGTCGAGCGGCTGATCAGCCAAATAACATCACGCCTTGGTTTCAATGATGTTCATTGTGTCGGATCCTTCAAGGTCAAATCCCTCAAAGCCTATCTGGATGCTGATATTATTCATTTTCATGGAATCCATGGACAATATTTTAGTTACCTGGCGCTGCCCACTCTGACAAGAGACAAAACCGCTGTATTTACGCTGCGTGATATGTGGGCGCTCACTGGCCGTTGTAGTTTCAGTTACGATTGTGAGCGGTGGAAAATCGGTTGCGGTCAGTGCCCGCACCCGGATCTATCGCCTGTGTCTGCGTCTAACTTTGACGCAAGCGGTTTAGAATGGAAACTTAAAAACTGGATATATAGCCACTCAAAATTCGCTGTCGTAGCCCTCGACAAACGAATGGTCGAGCGCGCCAAACAGAGCATGCTTAAGCACTTTCCGATTGTTCACATTCCTAACGGTGTTGACACCTATGCGTACCAGCCGCTCGATCCCCATCTCTGCCGTAAAGCACTCGGAATCCCGGTAAGTAAAAGAGTTCTGATGTTTGCCGCTGCAAACCTCAGTCGTAAGCGCAAGGGCGGAGCCCTTCTGGTGAAAGCGTTACGGAGCCTACCGCCGTCGCTGAAATCAGAAATAGTATTGGTTTTACTAGGTGAGCAAGGCGACGCGATTGCGGGCTCCGTCGATCTCCAGACACTTTCCCTCGGCTATGTGGACGGGCATCGCCTGAAAGCGCTCGCTTATTCAGCGGCTGATATTTTGGTGTTCCCCACACAAGACGAAGGGCTGCCGAATGTCCTTTTGGAAAGCATGGCTTGTGGATGTCCAATGGTGGCCACCGACGCGGGAGGCGTTCCGGACGTCGTTCGCCCTGGTGTGACTGGGCATCTAGCCGCGGCCGAAGATTGGGAGGATTTGCGTGACGGGATTGTGAGTCTACTTGAGGATGAGCCACTAAGACGCAGATTGGGAGAGCAATGCCGGCAGATTGCGCTTAATGAGTATTCCGTCGATCTTGAAATTAAGCGCCATATCGAGCTTTATCAACGGCTGTTGCAGAACGAAGCTGACAAGACGATGAACCGATCTTATACAGCGCCGCTGGAGACCGTTGCAAGCGTACGGGCTTCCAAGATCGCGAGTCGGGAGACGAGTACATTGAATGGCAATGTCAAAATGAGCTGCCAGGACTAAGCCGGCTAAATATACCAGAGATGTTTCATATAGCGAAGAGCTGGGACGGTCCTACGTAGAATGAAGTCTCCCTTAGTAAGCGTCGGCATCCCCGTATACAACGGTGAACGCACCATCAGGCACGCGCTCGATGCCTTGCTAGCTCAAACTCACCAGCATTTGGAATTGGTTATCTCTGATAACGCCTCGACCGATCGTTCGGGCGAGATTTGCCAGGAATACGCGGCGAAGGACCCGCGAGTCAAATACTTTCGGAATCCGGCAAATGTGGGAGTCTATGCAAACTATCGGCGCGTTGTGGCCCTGGCGACGGGTGAATACTTCATGTGGGCGGCAATTGACGATGTCAAACCACCGACTGTCATCGAAGCATGTGTCCAAGCCATCCTCAAAAACGATCGCGGCGTCATGGCACATGGCATCGTCCTGGTCCGCACCACGGGCGGAGGGGAGATTGTCGAATATCCCAATGCCGTCAACGCCATGGGGGATAGCGCCGCCGCACGCATCGGTATATTCACGCGCGGGCTCGAGCACAATGCCATGATTTACGGCCTGTATCGACGCAAAGCGCTGTTGCAAGGAAAATTGGGAAGTCATTGCGGGCAAGACTACCTCCTGTGTCTACAGATGTGCCTTTTGGGCACGGTGGAATATGTGCCGCGCCCGATGATCGTCTGTCGAGAGCGCAAGGCGATTGCGAGTAGCAGTCCGATGTATCCAGCAGTACCGGTGACCGTCAGCCACCTTTTCACCGCGAACAAAATCCATAGACGGAAATGCTGGACGGTGCTGTTGCTGGGTAGTTACTATCTGGCGACCATCGGCAACGTTCCGCGGTTGGAACGCTTGGGAGCCATCGCGGCGCATCTTGCCGCTTTTGTCCCTTTGTATCGCTCACGCTTGGCAAAGGAAGTTCTGTACCAACTTTTTGAACCTGTTGTTTGGTTCAGTGTATGGACGTGGCGTCTGGCGCAGCGGTGGTCCATTACCTTTCGGATCGCGCGCAGACTGCAATCATGCTTGATACCCAAGGCTGATCGTGCAAACTGATCTTCCTTCCACTGTTGAAACGGCCGTCACGCCGAGACGGCCCTTCGGAAGCGGCGATGCATGCTGCATCGTCGCCGAGATTGGTCAGGCGCACGATGGTAGCCTGGGCATGGCGCATGCTTACATCGATGCCGTCTCCAACGCGGGCGCCGACGCGGTCAAGTTTCAGACTCACATCGCGGCCGCGGAGAGCACGCCTGATGAGCCATGGCGGATGAAGTTCAGTTCTCAGGACGCCTCACGCTATGACTACTGGAGGCGGATGGAGTTTACGGAAGAGCAGTGGCGTGGACTGAAAAGACATGCGGATCAAAGGGGGCTGAAGTTCCTGAGCTCTCCATTCTCCGTCGAAGCGGTTGAGTTGTTGACACGTGTAGATGTGGTGGCGTGGAAAGTAGCTTCCGGCGAGGTGAGCAACTCGCCTATGTTCGAATGCATGGCCGCCACGGGTCTGCCGGTACTGCTTTCCACGGGGATGAGCCCACTGAGCGAAGTTGATGCCGCCGTAGAACGAGTCAGGGCCTATAGGTTGCCGCTCACCGTGCTGCAATGTACTTCCGCTTACCCTTGTCCGCCGGAGAAAATCGGCCTCAACTTAATATCGTTTTTTCGCGAACGCTATGGTTGCGGCGTCGGCCTGTCCGATCATTCCGGCAGAATCTATGCTGGGCTGGCGGCAGCCACGTTGGGAATAGACGTATTAGAGGTGCACGTCACACTGAGCCGAGAAATGTTCGGCCCTGACGTGCCGGCTTCGGTTACGACCGGCGAACTACGTCAACTGGTCGAAGGTGTCCGTTTCATCGAAAAAATGAAAGCTAACCCGGTGGATAAAGATGTCGTCGCAACGGAAGTGGCGTCACTACGCGAGCTATTCACAAAAAGTATTGTAGCCCAGGTCGATTTACCCGCCGGCACCGTTCTACAGCGCGACCATCTAACCGTCAAAAAACCAGGAACAGGTATTCCGGCAAACCGGTTGCCTGAACTGTTGGGTCGCACTCTACGTTACTCCGTCAAAGCGGATCACCGTCTCGAGGAAGCCGACTTGGCATGAACCATCCGTTTGAAAACCCGACACCGCCTGATCACCCCGAGGGTGACTTCAACAAAGTATCCGTTCGATATTTCGAAGGATTTCGAGGCTTACCGAATTCGCAATATCCGGTTTGAAAAGATGGTCCTATGCCAGTCGAGTTTCGGTACGCAACTTTCGGCGACTACCGTCGGATAAGCAAGTTTTTAGATGAATACTGGGCGAAGGATCACGTTTATGTGAGAATGCCGGAGCTATTCGAATGGACTTTTGCTCGACGAAATTTATGGGATCGAGACGGATACAGCTTCGCTCTGGCAGAGGACAAGGACGAAGTGGTCGGAATCTTGGGCGGAATTCCTGTCGTCTTCAACTGTCTCGGCCGACTCTCCCGAGGAGCTTGGCTTGGAAACTATATGGTGCGCCCTGACTACCGTGGAGGAACGGTCGCGGTTCGACTCTTAAGCATGTTCTCTTCGGATCAAGAACTAATCGCAACGTCGGGATTAAATCCGGCCGTGAGTCCGTTTTTGCAGGCGCTGCGGTGGCGGGTATTAGGGAATTTCCCCCGCCATTTTTGCGTCTTGCCCCATGCAGTCGGGCGAATGTCCAACGTGCTGCGGCTGACGTATCCTGATTGGCAAGCCGACCGCTGCCATGCTTTGGCCCGATTCCTTGGACTGCGCGATCTTCCTCGAACAACTCTCCAAGCCGAAAACACCCTGCCGCCGAGTTGGGATCGTTATGATTGGCCGGAAATAGCCTCTCGTACGATTGGCGCGGGCCGTGACCTCGCATACCTGAATTGGCGATACACAGAGCATCCGTGCTTTGATTACCGGTTTCTCGCGGTGCCTGAAGGACAGCGGACGGGCCTGGCCGTGTGGCGTTTGGAAACGATTCGAATGGCGACCGATCGAGGATTCGAGGAAGTAGACTCTATCGGCCGGCTGGTCGAGTTTTTGCCGGTCTCTCGAGACAACTCCAAACAGCTCCTTTCCGTATTTTTACAAGAGCTTCAGAAAGCCGACGTCCTCGGCGCCGATTACTATGGTTACTACGGCGAGACCAGAACTTGGCTGAGGGAATGCGGGTTGCGGGAAGTCGAGGCTCATCCTGACGGTCAGGCAATTCCAACTCGCTTTCAACCGCTAGATGGCAAGTCTGGAACAATCCTGAATGCGCTCTGCGCTAGAAATCAGGTACCAATTTGCTCTGTCGGTTCGAATTGTCTCTGGTACTGGACTAAATCGGACGGGGATCAAGACCGTCCCAACTAAAACGCACTCCGACAAATGGCTATCCTGTACTCTTGAACCCACCTGCCTTCCGTCCTTTTCAAGGATGAATCTCCGGAGACTAGGCTCGGTATTTCTTGCAAGCAGCCACATCGGTCAGGGCTCTCACCTCATAGGCGCTCGGCGATCGGGGCCATTTTAGGTTTCGTGTGTAGCACAAAACAAGTTCCTATTTCTGAGGAGGTGCAACGTGCGTCGAGAAGAGAGTCTGGGCGGGTGGACGGCGGAGGGGAAACGGAGCGGCGCAGCGGACAAACTGCTCTCTGTGTTCTGCGAGATTTTCAGGATCCGTCCGGAAAAGGTGCATCCGGAGCTAGGGCCGCAGGATATCCAGCAATGGGATTCGATCGGCCACATGATGCTAGTCGCAGCCATTGAACAGACGTTCTCCATCCAGCTCGACACCGATGAGATCATCGAGATGACAAGTTTCGGCACTTCTCTGGCCGTAATTGAAAAAAAACGACCATCGACATGACTTCCCGAATCCTGGTCGACCATATCTATCGCCACGCGAGGTCCACACCCGATAAGCTCGCGCTCGCTCACGACAATCGAGCGGTCTCCTATGGCGAGCTATGGCGACGGATACTGAACGCTGCGGCACAGCTGCGCGACCTGGGAGTCCGCCCGCAGGACCGGGTGCTGCTCGCAGCTCTGTGGGAACCCGATTTCGTCTATGCCTACTTCGCGTGCCATAGGCTGGGAGCCGTCGCGGTACCCGTGGCTGCGCAGGTCCCTGCCGAGACGCTTGCGGCCATCGTCGAAACCTTGCGACCTCGACTCGCGTGTCTCGCTAAGCCGCAGGATCTGGACTGTTCCTGCACAACCCTGCCCCGCTCGGGCGTGGATGAGCTGGCGCCAAGCGGCGATCTCGAATTTCCCGACCCTGGGGCGCCTGCCGATATATTGCTGACGAGCGGGACCACGGGAAAGCCCAAGGGAGTGGTGCTAGGTCATCGCAGCATCGTGGCTGCTGCTCGGAACATCAATGCTTTTATTGGGAACACAGCCGAAGATCGCGAACTCATCGCTCTGCCGCTCAATCATTCGTTCGGCCTAGGGCGGCTGCGTTGTCAGATGCTGGCCGGGGGGGCCGTGATTTTCAGCGAAGGCCTCCTGTTTCCCAAGAAGCTGTTCGCGGCCATGGAACTTTGGAAGGCGACGGGGTTTGCTTTCGTTCCTGCTGGCTGGTCTATGTTGACGCGCCTCACCGGAGAGAAGCTCGCGGATTTCTCCAACCAGCTGCGCTACATCGAAATCGGGAGCGCTCCCATGCCTCGCGAGCAGAAAGAACGGCTAATTCGGCTGTTCCCGTTGACGAGGATCTGTATGCACTATGGCCTCACAGAGGCGTCCCGATCGGTATTCATAGAACTCCATGAGTCGGCCGACCACCTGGACTCGATCGGTAAGCCGGCGCCGAACGTGAAGATCCGTATCGTGGATGCCGAAGGACGGGACGTCGGTGCAGGCGAGACCGGCGCTATCATGATTCGCGGCGATCACGTCATGACCGGCTACTGGAATACTCCAGCCGAACCCCGACCGCCCGACGCGTGGCTGCCGTCAGGGGACATGGGTTACCGGTCCGATGACGGCTATCTATACCTATGCGGCCGCGTCGATGACGTTATCAACGTCGGCGGCCGGAAGGTCTATCCCGCCGAGGTCGAGGGCGCGTTGCGCCAGCACGACATCGTCGCCGACTGTGTTTGCATCGGGATGACCGACCCCCGGAAAATCACCGGTGAGAGCGTGGTGGCCTTCCTGGTGGCCAGAGAGAATAGTGGGGATCTTCCCGGCTTGCGCGAGCTGACGGATTTCCTCATCAACAAGCTAGAGCTTTTCAAAATCCCGGTCGCTTATGAATGGATTTCCGCCATCCCGAGGAACGCTAACGGCAAGGCCGAGCGCGGCCAACTGAGGACACAAGCCATGAGCCGTCTCAGCGGGATGCCCACTCGGCTCGAAGTGCAGGAGATACATGATACTGTTGCAAGACCTCGAACCTGAGGTGCATTACGACCGAGTAACGCCGGCCTGGACGCTGCTCATGGGTCCGGATCTCCACTACGGATATTTCGGCGACGGCGCGGGCGATCTGCAGCAGGCCACCCGCGCTCTGACCCGGCGTATGGCGACACACGGCGGGATCGTCCCAGATTTGGACATACTGGATGTCGGTTGCGGCACGGGCGGTCCGGCGTGCTTCCTGGCAGACGAATTTTGCTGCCGCGTTCATGGCATCTCCACCAGCGAAGTTGGATTGAGGGAGGCGCGACGTCAAGCCGAAGCCCGGGGCCTAAGAAACCGGACAAAGTTCACCTATGGCGATGGCATGGACAACCGGCTTCCGGACTCGTCTTTCGACTGCGTCTGGGTCCTGCAGGCCTCGCATTTTATGAAGCACAAGGACCGGTTGGTTGCGGAATCCGCGCGGGTGCTCCGGCCGGGAGGGCGGATCGTTTTGGGTGATATCATGTTGCGCGCGCCGCTGCCTATGACCGAGCTGATCAAATATCGAGAGCAGTTCCTCCTACTCCACCGGGTATTCGGTCGCGCGAAAATGGAATCCATCGAGAGCTACCGCTCCTGGGCCACAGACAGCGGGCTTCGCGTGACAGTGCTGGAGGACGCCAGCACGGAAACGCTGCCGACGTTCGATTGCTGGCGCCACAATGCACGCGAGCACCGGAGTCGTGTGGTCGATCTGGTGGGCGAGAGTCTATGGCGGCAGTTCCTCGAGGCCTGCGACGTCCTGGAGTCCTTCTGGAAGAGCCAGAAGCTCGGATACGGTCTCTTCGCGGCTGTCAAGGAACACAGCAAATAGTCAGCAGTGAATTCCGGATCGGAGTGTAGACGGATGGCGACCTCACTAAACCGCATCGCCGCCTTATGACCAGCCAAGCGAAGGCTGCTTGAGTTCGGGCTTAACAAGCAGGTCAGTCGATCGCGATTCAATTCCGCTTTCGTTTACCCAGTAACATCGGAGTTTCTGCTCGGCTGGAGCTGGGACCGCCTCGCCTCATCAGTACAATTCGCAAGGTACCGACGTATCAACTTGACTTTCGGTAAAGCCGTGGCGCGGGAGTGCTGATAGTGAGCCCTGTGTTACATGTGGTCATGTATCACTACGTCCGTGATCTGCCTAATACAACGTTCCCCCGAATCAAGGGAATGCTCACACAGGATTTCTGTAAACAGGTTGCGGCGCTGGCGGCTCGATACGAGATGGCGACGCTGGAATCGGCCCGCGATTTTGTCCACGGAACTTACACGCCGGCGCGTGACCTGTGTCTCCTCACGTTCGACGACGGCTTAAAGGAACACTATTCCGAAGTCACGCCGCTGCTCATGAAACGCCGCATTCAAGGTATCTTTTTCGTGATTACCTCTTGCATCGGCGGGAACGACATTGCTCCGGTTCACATGAACCACTTTCTCATGGCTGCTCTGGGTTTCGTGAAATACCGTAACGCGTTTTTGCAAAGATTGGAGGACATGTCTCCAAACTCGATCAATTCAACCGCTGTCGACCCGAGCCTCGCGCGAAACGCATACCGATGGGACAATCTCGAGGTCGCGTCTTTCAAATATATGTTCAACTTTCTCCTAGACTGCAATGCCCGTGATCAAATCCTGAAGAACCTTTTCGAGGAACACATCGCCAAAGTGGAATCGTTCGCCGAGACACTTTACGTGAGTGCTCAAGAAGTCAAGGAAATGCAGTCGGCCGGCATGATTATTGGCGGGCATTCTCATCAACATAAGCCCCTTTCCTCTTTATCCGATCAGGAACTGAGATCAGATCTTTATACCTGCCATGAAATTCTCGCCACAACATTATACCCGCAACCGTTGTGGCCGTTTTGTTATCCGTACGGCAAGAAAGATTCCTTCGATAAGCGTGCAGCAAAGCTACTGGAGGAGATTGGATTTGTGTGCTCGTTCTCCACGGAAAAGGGAGCCAACTGTGCTGGCGCGGACCTTTATTCGTTACAGCGTTTTGACTGTAAGGACATGCCGGTCCAATAAAAGGTGTATTCAAGCAGAATGAAAGCTCCGAAAAACCAATCGTGTCCCAAGGTCTGTGTCGTTCTCGTGGACCGGGCAAATTATGGTCGACTTAAGCCGGTCATGTGGGCGATCGCTTCACATCCGGAACTCGAACTTCAAGTCATTGCGGCGGGGACTATGGTTTTGGAACGCTTCCATCAACCTGTCAATGTGGTTCGAGCGGATGGGTTCAGGGTGGACGGCGAGATCTATATAGAACTTGAAGGCTCTACGCCTGTGACGATGGCAAAGTCGGTTGGATTTGGCGTAGTCGAGTTCGCGAGCGAATTTCAGCGTTTGAAGCCCGACCTGGTTCTCCTGATCGGCGATCGGTACGAAGCGCTCGCGGCAGCGGTAGCCGCGGCGTTCATGAACATTTGCATCGCTCATATTCAGGGCGGGGAGGTTTCTGGGTCCATTGACGAAAGCACGCGCCATGCGATTTCAAAATTTGCGCAGTTTCATTTTCCAAGCACGCGCCGGTCTGCGGATTATCTCATTCGTATGGGCGAGAATCCGGAAACGATTCTGGCGGTCGGGTGTCCGAGCAGCGACATCGCGCGAACTCTTGATAAAACCCTGTCTCCTGAAGTCATCAACGGGACCGGAAGCGGCGCCTGGATTGATATTTCCAGTCCGTTCCTTCTGGTGATCTTTCATCCGACCACGACAGAATACGGCGGCGAGCATAAGCAAATGGCAGAGCTCTTGGAAGGCCTCGACCTTCTAAACACACAGACCGTTCTTCTGTGGCCGAACATAGACGCCGGGGCCGATCACATCAGCAAAGCCATTCGGATATTCAGGGATCAAAAAAAACAAGTATGGCTCAGAGCCCTCACGAATCTGAGCCCGGAAAATTATTTAAAGACTCTGTCCAATGCTGGCTGTGCGATTGGCAACTCCAGTAGTTTTGTGCGCGATGCCGGTTATTTTGGAACTCCCGTCGTCTTAGTGGGCGCGCGGCAGGAAGGCCGCGAGATCGGTGAGCATGTCATGCCAGTGGAACTTACCGCCGCGAACATTGCCGCCGCAATTCGAGTGCAGCTGGCGCACGGCCGTTATCCGGCAAGTGTTCTCTATGGCGACGGGCATGTTTCAGAACGCATTGTGGGGGCTCTCTCCCGACTCACACCTTACATCCAAAAACGGTTGCACTACATCTACGAAGGGGCAAACGGGGCCGATCGAGCGCCTATAGCATCCCACACGACTGCGGTACAAAATAGTGTCGCTGACGCGCCGCACACCGAGTTTTTCCGTCACGACTTTGACGGAACTATTGAATGAAAGTATTGGGAATTGTGCCGGCCCGCGGCGGCTCCAAGGGCATCCCCCGCAAAAACGTTATCCCACTATTGGGTAGGCCGCTTCTGGCCTACACTGCGACGGCAGCGCGAGCGGCCAAGTTGCTGACGCGAACGGTTCTGTCAACGGAGGATGAAGAAATCGCTCGTATTGGTCGTGAATGGGGGCTTGACGTGCCCTTTTTGAGGCCGCCAGAACTGGCTCAAGACGATACGCCGGCTATCCCTGTCCTCCAACACGTGGTCCAGCGGCTTGAGCGCGCGGGCGAAGTTTATGACGCTGTTTTCATTCTGCAACCGACAAACCCATTGCGCCGGCCCGAAGACATCGATGGAGCCATCGAGCTTCTGGAAAAGACTGGCGCCGATTCAGTGATTTCCTTTGTTGATGTTGGCGAAAAACATCCTGCTCGGATGAAACTTATCACCGACGAGGGCAAAGTGATTGACCCCCCATTCAAAGAAAAATTCGAGGGCCAACGGCGTCAAGAGCTTCTCAAACTGTACCTTCGCGAAGGGTCCGTCTATGTCACCCAACGTGGAGTTCTAATGGAGCGGAACTCTGTTCAAGGCCGTCACTGCCAGGCCTGGATCATACCTCAAGAGCGAGCCTGTAACATCGACACACCCTTCGATCTGTTTATTGCAGAGCAAATGTTGAAATACCGTGTCTCCCAACAAAATTAGAATTCTAGTCTCAGAATCCGATCGGTTCTCGCCAATTGCAGCCGCTCAATTGTGTTCAGCCGGTCATCTCATCTTGGCCGATCTTGATCGTAACGGCCTTACGTCTGCCCTCTCGGATGTGGATATCCTTTGGACCCGACTGCGGCACCGAATCGATTCGGAAATGTTGTCCTGCGCTGCGCGTTTGAAAATTATTGTGACACCCACGACGGGGCTAAATCACATCGATCTTCAAGAAACCGCTCGCCGGAAAATTAGGGTTCTGTCCTTGCGTGGAGAGAGCGAATTTTTACGGGATGTGCGCGCTACCGCAGAGCACACGGTCGCGCTTATCCTTTCACTGCTCAGGCATGTTCCGCAATCGTCGGCCCACGTGCTCGATGGCGGCTGGAATCGCGATCTATTTTGGGGCCGCGAGCTTTATGAGAAAACCGTCGGAATTGTCGGCTATGGCCGCCTCGGACGGATTGTATCGCGGTACCTAAAAGTGTTCGACACACGAATCCTCGTCACTGATCCGTTGGCGAGTGGAGATTTGCTCGATCCCGATGTCGCTATGGTTCCGCTGCGTCAATTGCTTCAGGAATCCGATATCGTAAGCCTGCATGTAAACTTTCACGATAAGACGCGGAGATTCTTCGGGCGAGAGCAATTCACTTCGATGAAGAAAGGCTCCTGGTTCATCAATACCTCCCGTGGCGAATTGGTGGATGAGGACGCGATTCTGGAAGCGCTGAGGTCAGAATGGCTGGCCGGCGCCGCAGTCGACGTCCTTTCCAATGAATGTTCCCAAAGCATGGAGAGTCACCCCTTGATTGCGTATGCTCGCCAGCACAACAATCTAATCATCACTCCACATGTCGGTGGTGCCACTCTAGAATCCATGAATAAAACGGAATGCTTTCTCGCCGATCGTCTCCTGACGCTGATCAGAGTCGACAACAAATATGCCGCTGGGACGTGACTGTTCGCTTGCGTAGAATTACCAGACCTTCCCTTCCCGATATCAATTGTGCAGACAGATCTCGTTCAACAAGCAGGCACCCAATCCCGGCGCGCCGCGCGCGTTGCCTTTTTTTTCTCACATGGTTTTGCAGCACGCATGGTACTCAGAAGCGGGCTTGCCCGCCGTTTAACCGCCGAAGGAATGGAGATCACTGTTATCAGTCCTAATGCGGACGAGGGGTATTTCAAGCAAGAATGTCAAATTGACGGTATATCGTTAAAACAGCATCCTGACAGCAAGGGCCGAATCGCTCATTGGTTTCGAGCCTATAGACCGTATTTGCTGGACGATGTAATGAATAATGTGGCGCATAAGACCAGGTATGCGCGTGACCTTCAGAACCGCTATGTGTTCGGCTTCGCGCTGAATCTCATCAATCGAACGATCTCCCGTTGTTCCGTCTTTCGGACATTTGCTCGAAGCGCCGAGCGGCGGATTAACAGATCCAAAAAAATCAAAGCTTTACTTACCGAGTTGCGACCAGATCTATTGATCTTAAGCAATCCGTTTGGTGTTGGGGAAACTGTCTATTTACTTCACGCTAGAGAGTTGGGGATTCCTGTAGCTTGTCAAATGTTGAGTTGGGACAATATTACTTCTAAGGGAACACCGTTACTTATGCCTCAGTACTTTATTTCCTGGGGGCCAGTTATGACTGACGAAATAATTGATTTGTACGGCTTTCCTGAAGAAAGGATTTTTGAATGTGGAGTCTCTCATTTTGACGTATATTCTCAAAAGGATCAATTTATTCCCCGCAGTGTTCTCCTCAAACAACTAGGACTTTCACCAGATCTTCCATACATTTTTTATGGCATGGTGCCTTCATATTCATGCCCGAACGAACTCGACATACTTAGCTGGCTGACAGAGCAAGTCAACCAGAACAGCTTGGCTAGGCGTTGCTCGTTGGTGATCCGTCCACATCCTCAGAGCGTTTCCGGACTTTATGCCCGTCGTCCGAGCGAGCTTGAAAAGTTGCAGTCTCTGGCCGGCCCGCAGGTGGCGCTGGATATGCCTCAGGTGCTCTCGGAGCGGCTGGCCTGGGACTTACCCAAGAGCGACATGTATAACCTAGCCAGTTTACTCTTCGGCAGCGAAATGTGTCTAAACGCAAACTCAACACTATGTTTGGACGCGTGTGTCCTAGACCGGCCGGTCATCAATATTGCTTTTGATGGTCGGAAAGATCTGCCTTACGAATGGTCGGCGCGGCGTGGCCCAGATTATAGCCATATGAGTAAACTGTTGGCATTCGGCGGCATTCGGATCGCGAGATCCTTTGACGAGCTCAAGAGACATATTAATTCCTATTTGTGCGAGCCTAATTTGGATCATGAGCAGCGGATGATAGCGGCTGCTCAGGAGTGCGGACCGTGTGACGGGCGCGCCGGGGAGCGAATTGCGCAAGCCTTGCTGACCTTGTCAAACGCCCACAATGGCGACGGCCGTGATCCGTTTTCTCTCCGTATCTGATTCATCAGAGAGTAAACCATGCATATCCTTGTAACTGGCGGCGCGGGCTTTATTGGCTCTCATGTCGTAGACATTCTATTTGAAAGAGGGCATCGCGTGCGCGTCCTCGACGCTCTCGCAGCGCAAGTACACGGTCGAGACCGTCAAAGGCCCGCTTACCTCGACAATCGGGCTGAACTCATGGTTGGCCGATTGGAGGAGCCAGGTCTGGTCGAGGAAGCCTTGGACGATATCGACAGCGTCGTCCACTTGGCATCCGCGGTGGGCGTAGGACAGTCCATGTATCAGATTGTCGATTATTGCAAAACCAACGTTATTGGCACGGCGCGACTTCTTCAAGGGATCATCGATAGTAAGCGGTCCTTCAGAAGCCTTGTCGTAGCCTCGTCCATGTCCGCTTACGGAGAGGGGCGTTATCGGAAAACCGACGGACAGCTCGTCAATCCCAAACTGCGTCCGGAAGCGCAGCTCTCTCGCGGCGATTGGGAAGTCTACACCAAAGATCGCGAGAAACTGGAACCGGTTCCGACGGATGAAGAAAAACCGTTAAACCCATCTTCTATCTATGCAGTCAATAAGCGAGACCAAGAGGAGATGTGTTTGAGCGTTGGTTCCGCTTACGGTATTCCAGCCACGGCTTTGAGATTTTTCAATGTCTACGGCTCACGACAAGCGCTTTCAAACCCCTATACCGGTGTAGCAGCCATATTTTGTGCCCGGCTGCTCAATGATCGCCCACCGCTGGTTTTCGAGGATGGACTACAGATGCGGGATTTCGTCCACGTAAACGATATCGCCAGCGCGGTAGTCGCGGCGGCGGAAAAGCCAGTCGCGGGAGAAGCCTTAAACATCGGCTCTGGAGAGTCCGTGTCGGTTCTACGGGTCGCTGAAGCTCTCTCACGCGAAATGAACAAAAACATTGAACCGAGAGTGCTTGGTAAATTCCGCAGTGGCGACATACGTCACTGTTTCGCCGACATCAACAAGGCGAAGCGCCTGCTGGATTGGACACCATCAATCACTTTTCATGGGGGGATCCCAGAACTCATAGAATGGGTACGATTTCAGCATGGCGCCCGAGACGGCGTCGACAGCGCTTGGGGCGAATTGCAACAGCGGGGATTGTTGATGTGAGCTTTCCTGCTTCCGAGACTAGAATTTATGCTCCAGGTACATTCATTTCGATATCAGACTCCGTACCGTTGTTTGTCCTACATGTTTGCAAGCACGCCTCTGTCTCAACGATGTCATAGAGACAAGCTCTTCGTTCTTCACTTGCGTCCTTGGACCCGAATACAAACTGATAAATTGTCAAAAGGCCGCCAATCCAATTTCGGCCGGGTGTGGATTCAAACAAAGAAATGGATTCATGAACGCGAGTTTCCAGGGTTGACCTCCTATGAGCCCCAATAATGCTCCTACGCTAACGGTGGTTTCCCGAAGCTTTCCGCCGCGTGTTTCGGGCAGCGCGATTCTCCTAGCGAACTTGCTTGCGAATTATACCGGAAATCTAAAGGCCGTTGCGGGAGAAAACCGATATTCCGAACCGGACCCCGCATTTTGTCCTCCGTGCTCGACCCAATATTTGGCGCCACCGTCTATTTTGCAGAGAGTTTACGATGGGTTGCGAATTAGACGGCCGGCGCTCGCGCGCAGTCTTCTCACTACCGTGATGGGTAGGGCGTTGAAAGCAGCAGGCACGGACGTTGTGCTCGCAGCCTTTCCCCGCGAGGACTTTCTGACGGCAGCTTTCCTTGCAGCTCGTCGCTTACGGCTGCCATTTTATGTTCATATGCACGACCTCTGGAGGGACAACCTAACTGCGGGCACGGCGGCGGCCCGTTTTGCAGACATTTGGGAACCCGTGATCCTGCGGCAAGCGACTCGAGTGCTCTGCATGACCGAGGCCATGCAAACACACTATGAAAAGAAATATGGCCTCATCACCGAGCTGCTTCCACACACCATTCCCTATCAGGCATTTCTGCGAGCGCCACGTGAGATGCTCTCACCGCGGATGTCCAAACCGACGGTCCTATTCGTCGGGGCGGTTAATCCGGCGATGAACTTGGATGCCCTAAAGGTGCTGGCGTCCGCCTCGGAGCTTTTGCCGAAGACGTACGAGCTTCTCTACTGTACGTCTACGAAACTTCCCTCTCTGCATCAGCTGGGAATTCGGTCAAGTCGGCTGCGGGTGACTTACGTCTCACGAGCGGAAGTCCAACGCTTGCAGTCTGAGGCCCACGTGTTAATCGCGCCTCTGTCACACAAGAATTGCTCCATGGATGAGGTTCGAACGGTGTTCTCAACCAAGCTTCTCGAGTATCTGATCTCAGGTAGACCCATTGTCGTGTTTGCTCCCGAAGACTCTTACCACGCGGTCTCCGCACGGAGGCAAGGCTGGGCTTATGTGGTTACGGAAGACTCCGCAGCCGCACTTGCCGCGGCCATTGTCAAGGTCACTAGCGACGAAAATCTCGCAGCTCAACTTGTTGAAGGCGCCTTGACAGAAGCCCAATCAAGAAACGCAAAACGCCATGCCGAGCGGCTTCAACAATGGGTAACGACAGACGTCGCCGATGTTAGAGTCAAGGCATCGACGAAGCCGCACGGTACAACGAACCGGGTAATTGGCGCCGAAAATCGAATAATTCACTGATTTGTTCGCTCAAGCCGCATCGTTGATGGTTAGTTGTTGATGATTTTCCAAGATCGAAGTGTCCGCTCGACAATGTCACCTGGCAGAATGGTAACGCCCGAAAGAATCCGCACTCAGCCATCGGTCGTGTTGCGGGTTCCTATACCGAAGTCCAGAGGGGTCCCGGCCAAGGATTCTCTACCTTCTTTGGTTCATTGGTCATTTCTCCTGTTTATTTTCACTATCCCGTTTGAATCTGCAGACTTAAACTTTACATCGGAAAGCTTGGCTCTATCGAAGATAGCCGGCTTGATTTTTATTGCGAGCTATTTTTTTCATCATAACGCTCTTTTCCTTCACAAGAATAGAGGGCGTTCTCCGGCCCGGCCACCTCAAGCGATGTGGTGGTTCTTGGGATACCTTGTGATCTATGTCTTTAACGGTTTCTTCATTTCTGCAGATGTCATGTCATCGTTCGTTGGTCGTTGCCTCACCCTCGTTCAGTTGTTTGTCTTTTTTTGGGTAGCTTCGCGTTTATTAGAGGAGGAAAGATTAACACGCACGGTGTTGCTAGTTTTTTCACTGGCAACAGCGCTCCTGGCCATCGGTATGTTGCTAAGTCTTCCCGGATTTTCGCAAACCGTGGTCAACCGAGTCGGAGAACGGTCCACCGCGTTGGGGCAGAATGCGAATGTCTTGGCGACTCTTATGGCTCCCGCCGCAGTTATTTTGATAGGTCTGGCGCTTAGCGCGACCTTCAAACAATTAGCGACTAAGATCATGTTAGCAGCACTGGCGATGCCTGTATTGGCGGCTAGCGTCAGCACGGGTTCTCGCGCCGGCATTGCCGCGTTCATGATCGGCTGCGTCACGTACCTGCTTCCGCTCGCGCGCTCCAAGCACAGAATGACTACCGTCGCCCTGGTCGTTTGCGCGATAACGGCATTGTTATGGTTTGTCGTTCATAGCCCCACGGCTTTCACGCGTTGGAAAATGACGTTCGAAGAGGGCCATGTGTCCGGCCGGGAGACGATCTTTTCGTCAGCAAGCGACATGTTCATGGAAAAACCCCTCTTGGGTTGGCGGCCGTATGAGTTTCAGGTCGAACTTGGGCGCCGGGTCGGCATACTCTTCGGGCAGAGGGATGCTCATAATCTTTACCTGCATTTATTACTGGAGGTTGGCACGGTCGGCGCGATTCCTTTCTTTATCGGACTTTGGTCGTGTGGTCGAACAGCATGGCGTGCGCGCAATAGTCACTTCGGTTTGCTGCCTTTAGCGCTCCTCCTGACGATCCTCGCCGCTAGTATGAGCGGGACCGGCCTGGCTCGCAAGCCCTTGTGGTTAGTCCTGGCCTTTGCCGCTGCCGCGCGAGCCACCGTGCCCGTTAGACGCAGGCCCAAACCGGCAATGTTCATGATGCCGCGATCGCCCAGAGGCCGTGCTTGAAAATTCTCGTCGTGACCGCCAATTATCCGTCTGCTGCTCGTCCCCTTGCGGCGATCTTTAACGAAAGAACGGTCATCGCGCTAAGAGATCTGTGCGACGAGGTGAAAGTCCTGATGCCTCGCCCCTACGTTCCTCCCCTAGTCCGTTCATGGAAGTCGCGGTGGGGGGCTTATGGCCGCATCCCTCATTACGAGCTCCGTCACGGAGTGCAAGTGTACCGCCCGGCCTACCTCCAAGTTCCAAGGATGCCTGGAAGTTTTTGTATCGATGGTGGCGCCTTCCTATGGTGTCGCCATGTGGCCAAGCAGATGAATGAGCGCACCAAGTTTGATGCCGTCCTTTCATTCGACCTACTTGGCTCCGGAGGTATAGCGTGGCGGGTCGGTCGCGACCTGGGGATTCCTGCTAGCGGGTGGGCCACTGGTGGTGATGTGCGAGTTCGGGCGTCGTCATCTCAGGGGAAGGCTGTCATTCGCGCCGTCAATTGTCTGGATCTTATCTTCTATCAAAGCCGCGAGCTTCTGAGCGTGACCGCCGACCTGTTAGGAACCACAGAAACTCAGATGCTATCTGACCGTCGACACGTGATTTTGTCGAGAGGTGTATTACCTCCCGACAGACTGCCTAAACATGAAACACGCAAACGTATCCGAAGACGGTTAGGGATTACAGATGATCAAGTGCTGGTTCTGAGCATCGCTCGGGTGCACCGGAGCAAGGGTATTTTTGAGCTCATTGATGCTGTGTCTTTGGCTGCCTGTCAAGATCCCAGAATCGTCTGTGTAGTTGTCGGTTCCGATCCGGCTTTTGATGAGACTGCTTCAGTCCAAAAGAAAGTACAGAAGTTAGACTACCCTAGGGTGCGACTGTTGCCAGCTTGCAGTTCGAACCAGGTCTGGGACTATCTCTGTGCCGCCGATGTCTTTGCTTTTACAAGTCACCAGGAGGGGATGCCTAATAGTCTCTTGGAAGCAATGGCAATGGGGGTGCCCGCGGTCGCCTTCGCCATCCCGCCTGTTATGGAAATTGACGCCGGAACCGGAGCAATTCTATTGGTGCCGCCGTTTGACACGCGCCGATTTTCCAAGGGGCTTCTTGGTTTGGCGGCGTCGCCCGCCGACCGCGTTAAACTAGGCCAAACCGGAAGAAGCCAGGTCTTGGACCGTTTTATGGTTCGAAAGAACATGGCTGCAGCGCTGGCGCGGTTTACTGGTGTCGTTCAAAAGCCATTGCCGGCTGCGACATCTCCCCGGGCGATTGGAGCGTCAAACGCGCCGAGCCCGCTGCGAGAAAACTGACAGCTCGTCGTTTTCTGTTCTTGCCGGGCATCGTTCATCAAAGCCCCGGCTGTCTCACGCACCGATGACGCCTCACACTAGAGCTATTGAAACTGGGTATCGCACACAGTTCATGTGCGAAGTCTTGAGGGGTGTCTCGGCGGCACGTTTCAAAAACGTCATCGATTTTGGCTGCGGCGACGGTTCCATCTTGCGCCTGTTGATTCAAAAACTAGGAGCGAGCAGGGGGACCGGTATAGATTTGAGCGTGGCAGAAATGTCATCGAGCAACATCCAGCTCTGTCGCGCTAATCTTCTCGATTATGTACCCGGCGAACAATACCAACTCGTTATTTCCAACCAAGTCTTCGAACATATACACGAGCCCTGGTTGCCGAGATATTTCGAGGTGCTCAAAGCCAGTTGCAGCCGGCAGGGCGTGATCTTAATCAGCACGCCAAATCGGTGGCGACCGAAGAATATCGTCCGCGCTCTAATGTTTCGTCCCCCCCATATAATGTCATCCAATCCTGGTGTGCCTCCGGAACAACACCTCGGCCACCATCGCGAGTGTAGCTACCGGGAATTGATGAATATCTTAGGCCGGCATTTTCAACCCTCGGAATGGAGCACGCGAATCGTGCGCACAGTACCCCGGGTCATCGGATCCTATCGCTCGTGGTTGGCGAATATTCTGGTGTATTTCCTGTTGTGGGTTGTCTGGAGGCCGCTGTTGGTGTCCGCTTCGCAAGACCATTACGTGATCATTCGACATAACTCATAGAGCGAATACTTCCACAACCAACCTTGCCCACTCGCGCGGAGATCGAAGAATATCCGATGCATACGCTTCGAGAATATGGCTCTTCCAAATCTGCTTTGATCCGAGCCATACGCAGCCAGCCCCACGTGTATAGCGCGGTATGTAAAGCACGACTTGGTTATGCGAGGTACGTTGCGGCTCGGGTTGAGCGCGCACTCTTCAATAAAGAAAAACTCCTATTCGCCATGAACAGTTTGGAAGCAAAGCATTGTGAAGAGTTAAGAAGACAAGGCTTTACCGTGCTGCATGATTTCTTTGCCCCAGAGCTGATCGACGACATCCTGGAAAAGGCCGAGTGGCTTTTTCGCCGGTTGCAGCTAGATATCCACGAGGCCTATTCAGTGCAGAACAAACAGCGAAAGTCATTGGAAGGGCTATCCTATGTGAAGTTGGCCGAATCCGAAAAGATGATTTCTCTAGCCGATCCGCTCTTGTCCATTCCCCAATGTGTTGATATCGCCTATCACGAATCGATTCTCAAAATCGTGACGAATTTTCTCGGTTATGTTGTTACATGGTTTAAGGTGATGGTTATCCGTGATTTTCCGTTGGACCGGCCGAAAGAGTCAAGTAATTTTCACCGGGATAACGACGAAACGGATTCGATTCAGGCCTTTGTCTACCTTGTTGATATTGATGACAGACACGGACCTCTGGTCTATGTACCGGGCACCCATCGCTATGATGTCACATCATGCCGGCCCCGGCTTAGCCGCGATTTGGGGATCGATGCCGATGATGGAAGAATCAGTGATCGGGAGATGGAGAAATACTACCCATCAAATTCCTGGGTGGCTTTGCGGGTGAAGCGAGGAACCGTCGCGATCATCCATGGCAATGGATTTCACAAGGGTCCTTCATGGCCGACTTATAGCGATGGCAAAAATCAAGCACGCACCGCTATTCGTTTGGATTTTCATGGCCCTAGGCTAAGCGCGGGGATGAGACGAAAACAGAATAAGATCACAACAAAAGATTATTACCGGTTAAGCCGGTTGCAGAGGTTCTTTACCGAAGAATCTGCGGTTGTAGGCACATGAACAATTTCACGCGGCATTTGTCAAGGCACGTTCAAATCGACGGGTCAGTACTGGGAGTCCCGGCAAATCCCGGGCCCGGGCTGTAACCTTAGTTCCTGTCCAGCGAGTTGCTGCCTCGTCTCATGCAGCAGCGAAATTGAAACGCTTGAGAACATGAACGGGAAATTGATTATCACCGCCGACGATTACGGACTATGCGACGTCGTCAATCAAGCGATCGAAGAATGCCTGGAAGCCGGTGCGGTTCGCGCGACATGCGCGATGGCAAATATGCCGGCCTTCGATCCCACGGCACGCCTCCGCCAGAGATATCCGCAAAGCTCGCTGGGTATTCACTGGACACTGACCGAGGGGCGTCCTGTCTTATGTCCTCAGCAGATCCCCACTCTAGTTCGATCAGACGGCAGTTTTTATTCACCGCTCCAATTAAGGCGACTTTGGCTTCGCCACCGGATTGCTGCAAAGGATGTGGAGGTCGAATTGCAGGCTCAATACGAACGATTCTGCGAGGTCGCCGGTGAACCTGAGTTTTGGAATACACATCAAAACTTTCATGTCTGGCCCGGGCTGTTCAGGATCTGTCTGTCACTCGGCCGGCGTTTGCAGATACCCAAGATGCGTTGTCACCGCCGTTTCACGGTGCCGCGTGACCGCACGGCGAGATCTTACCATCTCAGCCATCCATTTTCATGGTTGAAGGGTGAAGTTATTAGCCGGTGGGCGAGCTGTGCGCGCAGAGAAGGCATGTTGATGCCCGATGGGATCATCCACATGCCCGGGTATGAGACAGACCCGACCTCGATCGAAGAGGTCGTGAGACGACTCCCGTGGACTACCGTCGGCGCGGCATTGGAACTACTCATTCATCCCGCGACCTCATCCGACGAAATGTTATTCCATCGTCATGCGGAACGGCGTGTTCTTGAGTATCGCATGTTCAAAGACCCCCGGCTCAATGATCGTCTTCGCCTACTCGGCATCGAAACTGTGAGTTTTCACAGCTGCAAATGAGTCACTGATCGCTCTGGCCAATTCCCTGTGCTTTACGACTGGAAGATGCAACTCTACTGGCGCCTGCCAGTATTTCTACAGGAGATTGCGGTCAATCGGCGCGCAAGTATCCTAGAACGGCTGTACTATGGTCCGGGATACACAGAGTGGAGGCAACGGTTTCACAGTTGGTGCAGCTGGACTTGCGCGGACGCGGAAACTTGGCAAAATCAGCGGCTCCAATACCTGGTTGAACTTGCAGCGACCCGGGTCTCTTATTATCGAAACGCGTGGCGACATATCGATTGGAGCGCCGTTCGGTCAAAGAACGAATTGGACCTTTTGCCCATCCTGGATAAGCAGACAATTCGCCAGAATGAGCGGGCCTTTATTGTTGACGGCTTGAGCCCAAAATCGCTGTGGTTGGAAAAAACGAGTGGGAGTACCGGCACCGCCCTCCATATCTACCGCCCCGTTTCCATGTATCCAAAATGGTGGGCTCTTTATGAAATGTGTCGAAACGCAGCCGGCGTGGGACGCAATATACCCTATGCTACTCTCGGTGGCCGTCCCGTTGTGCGAGGCGATACCAAACGGCCTCCCTACTGGCGCTATAATCGGCGGTGGCAGCAACTCTATCTTTCCAGCTATCACGTCTCTCGAAAAACAGCATCTCAGTATCTGGCTGCTGTACGAGACCACGGTTCACAATGGATCGAGGGATACGGTTCCGCCGTTGCAGCTCTAGCCGAAAGCGCGGAAGCATCAGGTCTTCCCTCTCTGCCCTTGCGCGCGGCGATTGTTAGCGGCGATACACTTTTACCCGGAATGCGGTCTGCCATCGAACGATTCTTTCAATGCCCCGTTTTCGATCACTACGGACAAAGTGAGGCCGTGTGCATGGCTATGGAGTGTTCCAACGGCCGCATGCATCTGCTGCCGGCCACTGGTGTCGTAGAGATTGTGCGCGAAGATGGATCACCTTGCGGGTCGAACGAGACCGGAGAGATCGTTGCGACCGGTTTGCTGAATGACGCAATGCCGTTCATCCGTTATCGCTTGGGAGATTACGCTGCGTGGGCTGAGGACCAGCGCTGCGGATGCGGGAATGTTCATCCGATTATCGTCAATCTGGAAGGCCGTGTTGACGACTATCTCGTCACGATCGACGGCAGGAAAATCGGCAGACTATCTACGGCAATGAAACGAAGTCCAACTATCCATTCAGCCCAGATTGTGCAAGAGCGGCCAGGGCACGCTTATTTGTTAGTGCGCCCCTCCAGCGGATATCAGGCAAGCCATGGGGCTGCGGTTCGTGATGACATCTTGGAACGGATTGGTTCCTTTAATTTTGACATCATTGAAGTGCCCGAAATTCCGAAAACCCCTCAGGGCAAAACCGTTCTCGTGGTCCGCCTCGCCGAGCGGCCACAGATGCGGGATGCCTACCGGAAATTTCTCGCCGTTTAGAGCCAGCGGCGACGGATCGTCATGGCTAACTTAGGGAACGAGACAGTTAGTGTTCAATGTCCGGTTTGCGATTCCACTTGTGATGCAACTCTGAAGTTCTCTCGAGGGTTCAGGATCGCGCAGTGTACAATTTGTCGCTTTGTGTTCGTCAATCCGCGGCCGCCATTGGATAGTCTCGTCACGTTGTACGCCGGCGCAAAAACCAATCCATTTTTTTCAGACGCGTTTGAAAGCGCCGCATCGGAACTGCCCGTTCTGAGAAGTGTTCTCCGGCAAATTCGTAATCATGCCCCGAGCGGGCGGCTCCTGGAGGTGGGATGTGGACGCGGAGATTTTCTCGTGCTCGCCCGAACCGCCGGTTTTGCTGTGGCAGGCTGTGATTGTTTTGGCGGTCACAAATGGGCCGGTGACGGAATCGTTTCATACGACGGCACTCTGGCGCAAGCCAAATTGTCGGACAACTCGTTTGATATCGTCGTGATGCGTAAACGTTCTCGAACACGTATTCGACCCGAACGTGGACCTGAGCGAGATTCGGCGAATTCTTAATCCGAGGGGATACCTATACGTTAAAGTGCCGAACATCGTGTTTGAACACGGGTTAGGCTGCCGATTGGTATTCGGTCGGGAGCACGACTTTGATCCGCCGTTTCATCTCAATCATTTCAGTCAAGCGTCATTGATTGCGGTTCTTGAGAAAGCTGGTTTCCAGTTCATTTCGTGGTGCTTGGAACGACCCACGCTCTATCCGCGGGGGGTGAAGAATTTCATCCGGCAGTCGGGTTATCGACTGACACAGATCGCGTCTTTTGTAACGGGAGCGCGAGCCTTTCCTAAAATCGTCCTGTCATGCGTCGCCAGAAAAGTTGTTGACAGAAAATTCCGAACCGACAAATAGCTCAACACTCGTCGAGCTTGTCCGAATCGAAAAAAGGGAAGACTACAAAGCGATGTACATCTTAGGCATTCATGATGGACATAACGCCGCGGCAATCTTGTTGAAGGATGGCCGGATTGTGGCCGGAGTCCAGGAAGAGAGACCTCGTGGAATAAAAAACGCGATGGGATTGCCAAAGATGGCGATAGAAGATGTTCTGCAACAAGCCGCAATTCGTCCCGCCGACGTTGATTTCGTAGCCGTTTCAGGACTTCATGGCGGTGAATACATCGGCGTGGAGCAATGCCCCAATCCATCGGAACAGATCGTCAAGTGGCATCAGGCCCGGTACGAGCAAAGATCATTGAGTCTAAAGAGCATGATTCGGCCGTTCGTTCCCCAAAGCGTTACTGAATTGATCAAGGGTAACGGCGTGAGGAGGAAAAGAATAGAAGCGGTGACAGCGCTGGGATTTAATTCCAGCAGGATTCAGTTAGTCGAACACCACACCTGCCATGCTTCTTCCGCGTATTACGGCTGGGGGAAATTTTGCGAGCCTATCTTGGTTTTGACCAATGACGGTATGGGGGACAATATATGCGCAACCGTTAATATCGGCAAAAACGGGCAGCTCGAGCGCATCGCTTCCGTACCGTACGGCGAGTCGGTAGCCGAGATTTATGCCGTAACGACGTTTTTAACGGGCATGGTTCCGTTGGAGCATGAGTACAAATTGATGGGAATGGCTCCTTATGCATCCCAAAGGAGCAGTGAAAAGGTTCACCAAGCGCTGCGGGGACTCATTGAGTTTGACAGAAACGGCGGCCTGACCTGGAGTCGACCGGACGGCCTTCCGCCTCTCTCCGCTGCTTATCATTATCTTGAAAAGATCTACAGCCGGCAGCGTTTTGATCACGTTTGCGGCGGTGTACAGATGTTTGTCGAGGAATTTCTAAAAAGATGGGTGCGAAACGCTATCGCCGAGACCGGTATACGCAAAATCGCTCTTTCGGGTGGCATCTTCATGAATGTGAAGGCTAACAAACTGCTTCTGGAACTAGACGAAGTTGAAGATATGTTCGTTTTCCCTTCCTGCGGCGACGAGACCAACGCAGTCGGAGCCGCCTACTGGGTGTACGCCCAAGAGCGTCATAAGAACGGCCAAACGGTGGATATCGAGCCCCTTGCGGACCTCTATTGGGGCAAATCCTATTCGGACGATGATGTCGACAGGGCAATCAGCGAGTACCAGTTCTCCAGCAGGGTCAAAGTCGAAACACCGCAGGATATCGAATTTCGCGTGGCCCGATTGCTCGCGTCAGGCCGCGTTGTCGCGCGCTGTTCAGGAAGGATGGAATTCGGCGCGCGAGCGCTCGGAAACCGTTCCATTCTCGCCAATCCGGCGGATCCCAATGTTATTAAAGTGATCAACGATATGATTAAAAAACGCGACTTTTGGATGCCATTCGCTCCGTCCGTGACGGTCGAAAGGGTTCATGATTACATACGCAAGCCAAAGAATATTCCTGCCCCATATATGATCCTGTGTTTTGACAGTCTTCCAGACAAGGCGCGCATCTTTGCTGCTGGGATTCACCCTTACGACGGCACCGCGCGGCCGCAAGAGGTGATGGAAGGCCACAACCCGCTTTATTATCGTTTGATCAAATACTTCGGCGAGCGGACCGGGGAAGAGATTATTCTCAATACGAGCTTCAATCTACACGGCTTTCCAGTTGCCTATAACCCACAACAGGCGCTGAACATCCTGGAGACCTCCGGTTTGCAACATTTGGCGCTTGGCAGTTTTCTGCTCAGCAAGACTCATTGTCATTAATCAGCATCATGCGCATCTGCCACATAACAACCGTCCACCCCGCCAAAGACGCACGGATTTTTTACCGCATGTGCACAGCCCTGGCCGAAAGAGATCACAGCGTTTCGTTAATCGCCCCAGGCTTGTTTGAGGACTCTCTCGTTCATATGTCTCCATGGAATGAGCGAATTGAAAAAGCCGGACGGGCGAAGCGGTTCGCGTTGGCATTGCGCGCAGCACTGAATGACAAGGCCGACATATTTCATTTCCACGATCCAGAGTTGATCGGCTTGGGATTTTTACTCAAACTGCTGCGGCCAACGGCGGCGGTCGTTTACGATGTGCACGAAGACTATCCGGCGATGATGCTCGTAAAGTATTGGATTCCCAAACCGTTACGACCGCTCGTATCTTGGGCGATGGGTTGCGTGGATGCGGCGGCCGGTCGTTATCTCGACGGGATTGTCACGGCCGATCCTGGCGTTCTCGAGGATTTCCAAAGGGTCGCCGATAAAAAATCCATCGTATATTACAACTATCCGATTCCATCGTTGTTTGCTTCATCGAACGCGGCTAAGGCGGATCTTGTCTATATCGGAGGCATGAGCGATCGCGCCGGCACTTTCGTTTTACTTGATGCCTTGACTATTTTGGCACAACACGGCCTCAGGCCGACGGTCAGATTGGCCGGCTACACCGACGGAGACCAGGGGCGAGCGGCGATACGAGATAGAATTCAAGTTCTCGGACTCAGTGACCAGGTCGAACTCGGCGGTCGCATGCCTTATTCGCAGGTCCCCGCTTGGATTCAGAGCGGCCGCATCGGGCTGGTTACGCTGCAACCCATAGCGAAATTCCTCAAGAACATCCCGACGAAAATGTTCGAATATTGGGCGTGTGGACGCCCAGTCATTGCAAGTGACCTGGCGCCAATACGACAGTTTCTTGAAGACGGACAAAACGGTCTGTTCTTCAATCCGTTGAGCGCTGTAGACCTCGCTCGCGCCATCCGCCATCTGGTGGAGTCGCCGTCGCTGTGTGATGTCATGGGTAAGAACGGGCAAAAACAAGTCTACGATGAGTGGAATAATGACCGCCAAATCGCAGGTTTGGTGAGTCTCTACGAACGGATTTGTCGACGCTCGGTAAGCCAGGTTGTTTCTTCCGAATCAATCTCCGTTTAGCTGAAGCCAACTATTTTATTCGGAGTGGTCCCGCTCCGATGGCAGAGCATACTGCCCGACGCACACCTTGAAACCGGCGTTACGAGGAAGCTTTGATTAAACCGTTTCATATCTTTACGGTCGACGTCGAAGATTGGCCGCAGTCTACGCTCAATCATTCGCTGCCGATCGGAAATCGGGTCGTCGCTAACACTCACTCGCTGCTCGAGTTGTTTGCAGACGCGCGGGTTAATGCGACATTCTTCATTCTCGGTAAAGTCGCCGAAGCCTACCCCGGTTTGGCAGTGAGGATTGCAGCGGCGGGGCATGAGATCGGGACCCACGGCTACAGTCATGAGTCCGTAGAAGCCATGCCGGTCACACGGTTCAAAGAAGAACTCCACCGTTCCGTGGACACCTTGCGACAACAAACCGGTCAACCGGTGCTTGGTCATCGTGCCGCTGACTTTTCGATCTCAGCGCGGTCGTTGCACCTTTTTGAATATCTGATTGAAGAAGGACTGATCTACGATTCCAGCATCTTTCCGATCCGCCACCCACGCTATGGCGTGCCCGGTGCGTGGCGGACGCCGCATCATATTCGCTGCCACTCAGGCCACATGCTGATAGAGTTTCCTATGGCCACGCTGCATTTCGCGAATATGATCCTACCAGCCGCCGGTGGCGGCTATTTGAGGCTTTTCCCGTATTGGTGGACGCGTCTGGCTTTACAAGCGTTGGAAAGGAAAGGACTCACGGCGACGTGTTATACGCACCCCTATGAGCTCGACGTAACCGAGCTGGATGAACTCTCGTACCGTATGCCCAAGCTGTTGCGTTGGAGCCAGAGTACCAATCGGAAATCGGTGGACGCGAAATTACGGCACCTCTTCTCGATGTTTCGCTTTGTCACCATGACTCAAGCCTCTCGGGAGTTAAGCAGCAAGATCCGAATAGGCCTGGACCTTGGGAAGCATCCGATTGTGTACGGCAATGCTGCTTAGTCTGCTTTCATGCCTGCATTAATACTCATGTACCATGACCTTTCCACTGATGTTCAGTCAGTGACAAAAGAACACTTTCCTTATGTATTGAGCCCCTCGACCTTTCGCCGCCAACTCGAACGCGTGCGGACATCGGGCCTTCCCGTGGTTACCGTTGCCGAATGGTGCTCGAAATCGAAACCTTCACGCGCCTTGGTTATGACATTCGACGATGGTGACGTTGGCAACTACACCCTGGCTTTGCCGATACTTCAAGAGTTCGGCTTCAAGGCCACATTCTTCGTCACCGTCGGATTCATCGGCCATCCAGGCGTCATGAGCTGGCCACAAATCCGTGCTCTCCACAAGGCAGGTATGGAAATCGGTTCCCATACTGTGACGCATCGGCCGCCCTCGACACTTACAGCAAATGAGCTTCGTTACGAGCTGTCGGAAAGCCGCCGGATATTGCAGGACGGTCTTGGCATCACCGTAGATTCGATCTCGTCTCCCACGGGATTTTTCAATCCCCTCATGAGCGACCTAGCCAAAGAAGTCGGTTACCGCGCCGTGTGTTTCGGCCGCATCGGCCTGGCCGCCGATCAAGGCGATCCGTTTTCGCTGAAACGGATTGCGGTCAAGCGAATGATCAATGAAAAGCGATTTGCCGATCTTCTGATGTTCAATCAACGCACGATCGCTATTCTCAGGATGCAACAATCAATCCGAGATGCGGCCCGGCATTCGCTTGGGGTCGGGGGATACTTACAGGCGAGAAGGATCTTGCTGCGGACGGTGGGCAGAGCCAATTCTGGTCTGTAACCCATTTACGTCCCCGGAGACAACCATGAACTATAAAAGAAAGGTATTAGTTATTGGCGCCGAAGAGAACCCCAGTCTGCCCATCATCGAATCCTTGTCTACTAAAGGCATGGAAGTTCACGCGGCGAGTCACAAAAGAGTTTGCGTCGGTTTTTTTTCGAAGTTTGTTCATAAAAGATTCGTGTATCCCTCTCCCTCTAAGGATGAACAGGGTTTCATTCACAGCTTGTCCGACTACCTGAAGAGGGAGGAGTTCGACGTTACCTTTGTGACCGGGGATCAGACAACTGACTTATTGGTGAAAAACAAAGACCTCTTTACCAAACATACGGCGCTCCCTCTCGTTGATCTGGAGCGCTACGTCAATTGTCGAGACAAGACAAAAACCATGAAAATCGCCCAGAGCATCGGGGTGCCAACACCGAAGACTTATTATCCGCAAGATGAACCCATTGAGCAATTAGCTAAAACACTCACTTACCCGGTCGTTTTGAAGCCCAACAGCAGCGACGGAGCCAGGGGTATTTTGTATCCACAGAGCGCTGACGAGCTCTTGCATTCTTATCGGTCCACAACCGCTAAGTATGGCCCTTGTCACGTGCAGGAATATATTCCCCATGCCGGCACGCAATACAAGGCCGAGCTTTTGTTGGACGAAAAATCGCAAGTCAAAGCATGGTGCGTCTACGACAAACTTCGGTATTACCCGCCGACAGGCGGATCAAGCACACTAAACTCGACTGTTGACCGGAGAGATATTCTGGAAAATGCGGCAAAAATTTTGACGGAACTCCGGTGGTATGGAATGGCCGACTGCGATTTTATCGAAGATCCTCGGGATGGAACCGCAAAACTCATGGAAATCAACCCGAGATTTACGCGAAGCATCAAGATATGCGTTTTGGCGGGCATAGACTTCCCTTATTTGCTGTATAAATCGGCCCTTGGGGAGCCTTTTCCTCCTGTTCTCAGTTACCAAGTGGGATTGTTTCTTAGATATCTACCTGCCGACGTCTTGTGGTTCATAAAATCGAAGGACCGGCTCAAAGCAAAACCGAGTTTCTTCTGGTTCAAAGGGAAACAACTAAGCGATGAAATTCTGTCTTTCAAAGATCCTGGCCCCGCTCTGGCTTACCTCGTCTCCAAGACCCTCTCTCGTTTCGACGCTAAACAAATGCACTATTACTTCGATCCATTGGCTCAATCAACGTTGAAAGAGCCGATCTTGTCCGCTGGCCGCGAGCGGCGTTAAAAGCCAAGAAAATGACCGGTTACCTCGTACTAGTCTTCGGCGCGCTGCTAACGGGGCTTGCTCTGGCGGTGCTTTTCTTCATCACATACTCCATTTTGCAAGAGTATCGCGGTGATCGAGTGCCGATGCTCCTTTATCACCGTTTGTTGCCAAAGGATCGCGTTCAGACAAACGGCTTGACTGAGTTTGACAAGTCTTATGTTACCTTTGATACAGCGTTCAATGAGCAGATGACCTATCTTTGGCATAATCATTACACGACGATTTCTTTGGATGAATTTTTGGCTTATCAGGACGGCCGAAGCACATTGCCGTCCAAGCCGATTATGATCACTTTTGACGATGGGTTTGCGAGCAACTATCACTATGCCTTTCCCGTCTTAAAGAAATTAGGCATGGTCGCGACTATTTTTGTCACGCCTGATGCGGAATCTGGAAATTTCAAAAAGTATAAGTCAACGGATTCACCTTTGAGCGCGGCGCAATTGTGCGAGATGAGTGAAAGCGGCATTTCGATACAATCGCATGGTATGACACATCGATACCTGATGGGGCTCGATGCAAATACGGTCCGCTGGGAATTGACCGAATCTAAACACGCCCTGGAAAAGATTGTTGAAAACCCGGTATCGTATCTCGCCATTCCTAGCGGCGCCTATGATCGAACCGTCAGGAAGCTCGCCATCGAGACTGGCTATAAAGCCATCTTTTGCATGCTGAAAGGAACGAACAATAGGAGTAGTGACCGTTATGCCTTGCGCCGGCTGGTTATCGGGCGAGACTTCAACATCGACGACTTCAGACAAAGTCTCCGATCCTCGACAGCCACGTACCTGCGCATAGAAAGTGGTATTCAAAACGCCTTGCTTTATCTTCTGGGTCCGGGCGGTCTCGACGGGCTTCGCGACTTGATCTATGAGTCTAGACTTGGACCAGTGCTGACGCAGAGCCGACACCGACGTCTTGTTCCTGGTTTTGCGGCCTTCGTCGTCTTGTTTTCCAGCCTGATCATCGTCCTGTATCGCTTCTTCTAGTCCTACGCAGCGGCATTGTCCGGGCTTTCGATGGTTACGCCGTAATGCTTTTTGAACTGCTTTTTTGGTTATCTCTGGGAACGCTGGTTTACGTATTTTTTGGCTTTGTTTTAATACTATGGGTCGTGTCATCCTTTCGGCACAGAATAATTCAGAAGCGCGACGCAACCCCGTCCGTATCGGTTATCGTCTGCGCCTTCAACGAGGAGAAGCACATCCAACAAAAGATCACCAACTGTCTGGAATTTGATTATCCGAAGGATCGTCTAGAGATTATTGTGATTTCCGACGGATCAACGGATGACACGGATAAATTTCTGGAACGAGCTAACAACCCGCTCATCAAGGCTCATCGAATGCCTAAACAAGAGGGGAAGACAGAATGCCAAAATTGTGCCGCTCGCATGGCCAGCCATGATGTGTTGTTCTTTACTGATGCAACTGTGATGCATCCACCCAGCGCGTTAAAACTTCTCGTCCGGAATTTGGACGATGCGACCGTCGGATGCGTGACCGGCAAGCCGGTCTTCAAGAGAGATCATGGCGTCGCATCTCTAGGTCAGAGGAAACGTGAGAAGTACGAACTTTACCTCCGCAGCAAGCTCGGCGAAACATGGACCCTTTTTGGCGCTCAGGATTGCATATACGTCATTCCAAGAGGCCTTTACACACCGGTTCGTGCCGACCTCGACAGCGGATTTGTCGGGCCGCTTCAGTTACTCGAGCGAGGCTATCGCACCGTGTACGAACCCGAAGCGGTGGCCTTTGTGGACCGCCCGGCGCCAAACATGCGGGACGAATTTGCCCGGAGGTCTCGAATTGCTCTCAGGGGAATGCGCGGCCTCATTCACATGCGCCATTTGATGAATCCATTCAAATGTGGGTTTTCGGCTATCTCGCTTATATCGACTCGCTTCTTACGTTGGTTGAACCCGGTATTTCTCATTATTCTGTTTGTCGCGAACCTCTTCTTGCTGCATTCTCTTTTTTATATGTGGACGTTCGCCCTTCAGTTGGGCTTTTATCTGACCGCTTTTGTCGCTTTTCTGTTTGCACAAAGGGGTCATCGATTACGACTGCCATTCTATGTTCCTGTTTATTTTTGCATTTTAGCCTGTGCTGCGACGGTCGGTCTGAAGCGGTTGGTGTGCGGCGAGACTGGTCAGATGTGGCAGACCCGAAGATGACGCGGCGCTCCCGCTGTGGTTCTTCCCAAAGAAACATGCGAGACAGCAATCATGGCATCAAATAGTTCCTTCTTGCCATTTCATCTCCCTGACATCGGAGAGGAAGAAATTGACTCGGTGGTGCAGACACTTCGATCGGCTTGGTTAACGACAGGTTGGAAGGTCAAACAATTCGAAGAAGATTTCGCCCGTTACACGGGTGCGTCTCATGCGGTGGCCGTCAATTCAGGAACCGCGGCATTGCATTTGGCGCTGGAGGCAATTGGGATTCACGAAGGCGACGAGGTCATCGTCCCAACAATGACTTTCACGGCGACAGCCGAGGTCGTCATCTACTTCAAGGCTAAGCCCGTGTTGGTCGATTGCGAGAGCGATACCTTGAACCTAGACGCTGCCCAGATTGAAAGCAAAATTACGCCGAATACCAAAGCCATTATTCCGGTGCATCTGGGAGGTCAGCCGTGTGACATGTCGAAGATTATGGCTGTCGCTCGACAGTATCGTTTGAAGGTCATTGAGGATGCCGCTCACGCGTTACCCGCCCGATACTGCGACAAAATGGTCGGCACAATCGGCGATATCACCTGTTTCTCCTTTTACGCGACGAAAACCATTGCCACCGGAGAAGGGGGCATGGCGACAACCGAACGCGCCGAATGGTCCGATCGAATGCGCATGATGAGCCTTCACGGCATCAGCAAGGATGCCTGGAAGCGCTACTCCAGCGAGGGCTCTTGGTATTACGAGGTTAATTTTCCCGGCTTCAAATACAACCTGACCGACATCGCCGCGGCGCTTGGTATTGAGCAGTTGAAGAAGTGCGATCGATTCTGGCAAGCGAGGAAGCGGATTGCGCAAATCTATGACGACGCTTTCGCGGAGGTCCCGGAGGTCCAGACTCCGATGTCTAGGCCGAATGTACAAAACGCATGGCATCTTTACGTAATTCAGCTGGATCTTCAGCGCCTGCGAATCAATCGAAACGAGTTCATCGAGGCATTGAAAAAAGACCATGTCGGCACATCGGTGCATTTTATTCCTCTTCATCTCCATCCCTATTACCGTGACAATTTCAAATACCGATCAGAAGACTTCCCAAGGGCAACCGCTGCCTTTGACCGCATCATCTCTTTGCCGATCTACCCGAGAATGACCCGGGAAGATGTTCGACGAGTCATCGCGGCGGTGAAAAAGATCGTTAGCCAATACCGGCGATGATAAAGCGTAGTTTCGATATTCTGACGGCTGGCCTGGGACTTATCATTTTGTCACCCTTGATGGCTCTTGCAGCGGTGCTTATTAAGGGCAGTTCTGCTGGGCCCGTCTTATTCAAACAGGAGAGGATGGGAAAAGACTTTCACCCCTTTGTAATTCTTAAGTTCCGAACCATGGTCGCGGATGCACCCCTTAGAGGCGGTCAGTTAACGCTCGGTCAGGACCCGCGAGTTACCCGAATCGGACGGCTTCTTAGAAAAGGCAAGATTGACGAACTGCCTCAGCTGTTTAACGTGCTCAAGGGAGAAATGAGTGTTGTCGGACCACGACCCGAAGTCGGAAAATACGTGCTGCTTTTTCGGCAGGACTACGAAGAGATTCTAAGAGTCCGGCCGGGAATTACCGACCTGGCTTCCGTGAAATATCGCGATGAAGTTAAAATGCTCACAAGGTTTGACGATATCGAGGAAGGATATCTTAGGCAGATATTGCCGGACAAGATTCGACTAGCGAAGCAGTATCTTAAGGAATCCTCGTTTGTCTTTGATATGAATCTGATTTTTAGGACCATCCTGGCGGTCTTGACATCCAAGAGATAGCTCGTTGGCTTTCCGGCGATTGTCACATTGCTGAAAATCAAAATCACTGGCTAATCATCGCGCGAATCGGAACACTCATGGCGTTTTCGAGACCCCAGTCGCAAATAGCAAACTTGTCACCTACCCGAGAGACCGCTGATTATCGTGTTATCCTTCGACCTTCTCACGGGTCGGTGTCTTTAGGACTTCGGGAGCTTTGGGAGTATCGAGAACTACTTTGTTTTCTCACTTGGCGAGATGTGAGCGTTCGCTATAAGCAAACGTTGCTTGGAGCGGCGTGGGCGATTATCCAACCATTCATGACGATGGTCGTTTTTACCCTCTTCTTCGGCAAGCTGGCCAAGATTCCATCGGATGGTATACCTTATCCGATTTTCAGTTACGCGGCGCTGGTACCATGGATGTTCTTCGCCAATGGACTTACACAATCGTCGACCAGCCTAGTGGGCAATGCCAACCTGATCAAGAAAGTTTATTTTCCCCGTCTCGCCATTCCGATTTCCACTGTATTGTCCGGAGTGGTCGATTTCGCGATGGCATTTATCGTGCTCATAGCCATGATGATGTATTACGGGGTGACTCCAACTATCAACATTCTGTGGTTGCCCTTATTATTACTACTTGCACTGGTTACATCGCTCGGCGTAGGGCTCTGGTTTTCGGCGCTTAATGTGGAGTTTCGCGACGTGCGGTACGCTGTGCCGTTCTTAGCGCAGCTCTGGATGTTCTCAACGCCAATCGCTTATCCTAGCAGCCTTTTGGCCGAGCCGGGGCGCACTTTGTACGGATTGAATCCCATGGTCGGCGTGGTTGAGGGGTTTCGCTGGGCACTGCTGGGAACGGATACCGCGCCAGGGTGGACTATCGCGGCTTCCTCGCTTGTCGCCGTGATTGTTCTGGTGGGAGGTACCTTCTATTTCAAAAAGATGGAAAGAACCTTTGCCGACGTAGTGTAAAGTAACAAAAAGTCGACCGCAAAAAGCGTCGCGCAGAACATTTACTTCGTCGTGAAACTATGAGTGACATTGCTATTTGCCTGAAGAATATAGGCAAACGCTACAATATTCGCCAGTCACGTGGGAGATACAAAACCTTGCGTGAATCGTTGACTGACAGCATCACTTTGCCGATACGACGTGTATTTCGCGAATCAAAACCTACGCTTGGTAATTCGGACTCGACCATATTCTGGGCCCTCCGAGATGTATCCTTTGAGGTGAAGCGAGGGGAGGCGGTGGGAATCCTCGGCCGCAATGGTGCGGGGAAAAGCACCTTGTTAAAGATACTTTCCCGTATCACGGAACCAAGCGCGGGAGTCGGACAAATCAACGGTCGAATCGGTTCTCTTTTAGAAGTGGGAACGGGTTTTCATTCAGAGCTCACCGGGAGAGAAAACATCTATTTGAACGGGACCATCCTAGGCATGAAGAGAACCGAGATAGCGCGTAAGTTCGATGAGATTGTCGATTTCGCCGGTGTGGAAACTTTTATCGATACCCCAGTAAAGCATTATTCGAGCGGCATGTACTTGCGCTTGGCGTTTGCTGTCGCCGCTCACTTGGAACCTGAAATCTTGCTGGTCGACGAGGTCCTGGCAGTGGGCGACTCGGCCTTTCAAAAGAAATGTCTCAGTAAAATGCAGAAAGTGGCCGAACAGGGGCTGACAGTTCTCTTCGTGAGTCATAATATGCCAGCCGTACAAGCACTATGTAGTCGTGGAATTGTCTTGTCCGAAGGGCGGGTTGTGAATGACGCTGTTGTGCAGGATGCCGTACGTTACTACGTTGACGCGTTTACGAGCGGAGCGATGCAACCTCTTGCCGAGCGGACTGACCGCAAAGGGGATGGCCAGTTGCGATTTACCGGTTGTTGGATGGAAAACAACCAAGGTGTCCGGATTGACAAAGGTATGGTTGGAGAGGATATCCGGTTTTGCTTTGCTTACAAAGCAGCCAAAGGCTTGCGTAACGTGCATGTTGCATTCAATCTGCAGGAGCAAGTTGGGGACGCCATCGTCAATTGCAATACCACCGATGTGGGCCAGGATTATGGGTTCGTGCCCGAAGAGGGAGTCTTTGTTTGCGAGATCAAAAAGTTTCCGCTACGAGCGGCCCGCTATGCCGGGAACTTGGTCTGTCGAATCCAGGGCTCTCTTGGTGACTGGATACAGGGAGCGTTTATTGCCGACATAGAGCCGGGAGATTTTTTCGGCACCGGCAAGCTTTCGGAGCAGAGCAAAGTCTTTCTTTCCCAGGATTGGGGTGTGCGCGAAACAAGCAAACACTCAACCGTTCCTAACCGGCTGTCAGCACGCCTATCGGAAACCGCTGATTTAGCTTAGTTACGCTGGTCAAAAGATTGTCCTATTGATGCCAGCATGGGGGTCCGTGCGAAGATGTGAAGGACCCTAACCCTTCAAATATGCGGACAGCCGGCGATACATGTAAGGATCTATTCAATTGCTTTTGATTCACGCGCTAAGTTTACCGATTCACCGCGTCCTTTCAGCTTTGCTTCTACGACTAAGTATACGAACGTTTTCCAGTGGAGGACTGGCATGAAAGCAATTATCCTAGCCGGGGGATTAGGCTCCCGTCTTTCAGAAGAAACCACCTTACGACCTAAACCAATGGTGGAAGTCGGGGGCAAGCCCATTTTATGGCACATCATGAATACCTATAGTGTTCACGGTATCAACGAATTCATCATAGCACTCGGCTACAAGCAGGAAGTCGTTAAGGAATACTTTCTTAACTTTTACGCCCTCAATAACGATATTTCCGTTGATTTGGCGACGGGGAAAACTACCTTTCAAAACGGAAATCCGCCGAACTGGACGATTCACCTCGTAGACACAGGCTTAAATACTCAAACCGGCGGAAGGGTCAAGCGCCTGCAGAGATGGCTCGATAAAGAGGAACCTTTCATGCTGACCTACGGCGACGGCGTGACCGACCTAGACATCACTGCGCTTCTGGAGTTTCACCGGGCACACGGCAAATCGGTTACCGTGACAACAGTTCGCTCACCGGAGCGTTTCGGACGCATCGGTTTTTCCGGCGATCAAGTCACCCACTTTTATGAGAAGCCGGAACACAGTGAAGGGTGGATCAATGGCGGCTATTTCGTGCTTAACTCAAGTGCGCTCGATTACGTTGAAGGCGATCACACTATTTGGGAACGCGACCCGGTCGAACGCCTCGCCCAAGCGGGCCAGTTAATGGGATACCGGCACTACGGCTTTTGGTCATGCATGGACACGCTCAAAGAAAAAAAGATGTTAGACGAATTGTGGGCCAGCGGCAAAGCCCCATGGAAAACTAACGAGCGGAAATCTGAAACCAGAACTCTATTGAGAGCAGTGTGAATATTCTAGTTACCGGTGTCGATGGGTATATAGGCTCCGTGCTCGCGCCTCATCTGATGGAGCGCGGTCACTCGGTTACGGGTCTGGATACCGGATTTTACCGGGAAGGCTGGCTCTACAACGACGACGTTGCGCGACGCCCGCCGTGTATGAACAAAGATCTTCGGATGATAACGGAAGACGACCTACAGGGATTCGAAGCAGTGGTTCACCTCGCCGAGTTATCCAACGACCCTCTGGGACAACATAATCCTCAATTGACTTATGCCATTAACCACCACGGCACCCTTGCCCTCGCAGCCAAGTGCATGAAGGCTGGTGTCTCGAGGTTTGTCTATACTTCATCCTGCAGTGTTTATGGCGCCGGTTCGGGCGAGTTTAAAACCGAGAAGTCCGAAATTAGCCCACAGACGGCGTATGCCAGGTGCAAGGTTCTCGTGGAAAGGGATCTGTCCTTGATGGCAAGCGATGATTTCTCTCCCACCTTTCTGCGGAATGCCACCGCGTACGGCGCCTCACCAAGGATGCGCTTCGATCTGGTTCTTAACAATCTGTCCGGTCTTGCATGGACCACTAGAGAGATCAACATGACCAGCGACGGCAGCCCCTGGCGCCCTCTCGTGCACGTTCGTGACATTGCCCACGCGATTGTTTGTACGCTTGAATCTACGAGAAGCATTGTCCACAACCAAATCTTCAACGTCGGCTCAACGAGGGAAAACTACCAGGTTAAGGAAATCGCTGAAATCGTGGCGGACACCTTTCCAGGATGCGCTGTGCGTTCCGGCCGAAGCGATGGGGATAATCGCAGCTATCGAGTCTGCTTTGACAGGATTAATTCAGTTTTAGCGCGGTTTTATTGCAGAAATGATGCGGCAATTGGGGCCAGAGAACTTTACGACCTCTTCGAAAAAATTGACATGCCAAAACAAACTTTTGAGTTTAGAGCCTACACGCGCCTAAAACAGCTTCAATACTTGCTGCGCACCTCTCAGATCGACGATCAGTTTTACTGGAAAGGAACGAAACGGGCCGCTTCGAAGCTTTCGCTGACGCCCTCGTGGCATATTGGAGATAATAGCGAGCGATCGACGCGCTAAATCTCACGAAGTAAAGGAACAATCATGCCTAGAGCATTTTGTCGAAGTTGTGGAACGCCTTTGCATTATACCTTCGTGGATCTAGGCATGTCGCCGCTGGCCAACTCTTACGTGAAGGCATCTCAGCTGAACGAGATGGAGCGTTTTTATCCGTTGCATGTATACGTCTGCGGGTCCTGCTTTTTGGTTCAGCTTGTACCGGTGACGAAGCCGGAAGAGGTTTTTTCCGACTATGCCTATTTTTCCTCTTATTCGGATAGCTGGCTGGATCACGCCAGAAGTTATGCTGATTTGGTCACCCGCCGTTTTGGCTTGAACAGCAAGAGCCAGGTCGTAGAGATCGCCAGTAACGATGGCTACCTGCTTCAGTACTTTGTGACAAAAGGCATCCCCGTGCTGGGCATCGAGCCCGCAAGAAACGTAGCTGAGGCTGCGCTTGAGGGAGGCATTCCCACCGAGGTCCGGTTTTTCGGAGAGGATATGGCCCGCGATCTCGTCGCGCGTGGAGAACATGGCGATCTCATCATCGGGAACAATGTTCTGGCTCACGTGCCTGACCTAAACGGATTCGTCCGCGGAATGAAGACTCTGCTGTCCGAGCATGGAAGCATTACGCTCGAATTTCCTCACCTAATGCGGCTGATCGAGGAAAACCAATTCGACACGATTTATCATGAGCACCTTTCCTATTTCTCACTGTTTACGATTCGGAAGCTTTTCACACGCCACGGTCTGACGGTGTTTGACGTCGAAGAATTAGCCACCCACGGCGGGTCACTGCGAATTTATGCCTGCCATCAAGAAGACAACGAAAAGACGGTTGGAGAACGAGTGGAGGATCTTCTTTCACGTGAAAAGGAAGCCGGCTTCGAAAAACTCGAGCACTATCTCTCTTTCGGAAAACAGGTTGAGCAAACGAAGCGCATGTTTCTAGACTTCCTGATCAGGGCTAAGAACGATGGAAAATCGATCGCGGGGTACGGGGCTCCGGCGAAGGGGAATACGCTGCTCAATTATTGCGGTGTTCGTATGGATCTGCTCGAATATACCGTCGATCGAAGCCCGCATAAACAAGGTCATTTTCTGCCTGGGACTCATATTCCCATTTATCATCCTGATAAAATCGAACAGGCCCGTCCTGATTACGTGGTCATTTTGCCGTGGAATCTTAAGCATGAAATCATGGCGCAAATGGCATACGTTTGCGAATGGGGAGGCCGATTCGTTGTTCCTATTCCTAAAATAAAGGTCTATGACGGCTTGATTGAAAATGAAGCGGGCGAGTACGTCGGGATACATTAGGGAGGCGACAATGCTTCCACGGGGTGCACGCAGGAGGTTTAGAGGTTTAAGGGATGGTTCGTAGTTAACGGAGCAACCGGGGAGAGGAAATGAATGCTGAATTTTGGCAATCAAAAAGAGTCTTAATCACAGGTCATACCGGCTTCAAAGGAAGTTGGCTATCTCTTTGGCTCCAGTTGTTGGGAGCCGAAGTGGTTGGTTATGCCTTGAGCCCGGCATCCGAACCAAGTCTTTTCAATGTCGCTAAGGTTGCTGACGGCATGACCTCTCTGTCAAAGAACGTGCTGAATCAAGGTGACCTACTGGACGCGATTGCGAAATACCGTCCTGAATTGGTATTCCACCTGGCGTCGCAGGCGCTCGTGCGTGAGTCATATAAAAATCCAGTCGAGACCTATGCGATCAATGTGATGGGAGTAATTCATCTATTGGAGGCTGTTCGGAAGGTTGGTGGAGTCCGAGCAGTGGTCTGTGTCACCTCCGATAAGTGCTATGAAAACCGTAAATGGGTCTGGGGCTACCGAGAAGATGAGCCGATGGGCGGCAATGATCCCTACAGCAGCAGCAAAGGATGTGCGGAATTGGTGGCTGTCGCGTATCGAAATTCGTTTTTTAACAAGAACACATACAGTCAACATAGAGTGGCCGTAGCGACTGCCCGGGCCGGAAACGTCATCGGTGGAGGGGACTGGGCAAAAGATCGCTTGGTCCCCGACATCATCCGATCGTTGATGACCGGGCAGGACATCGTTCTAAGAAACCCTCATGCAACCCGGCCTTGGCAGCACGTGCTAGATCCGCTCGACGGTTACTTGACGCTTGCGGAGCATCTTTACCATGACGGTCCGGGTTACAGTGAAGGATGGAATTTTGGGCCCGCTGAGGCGCAACCCGTTTGCCAGGTGGCTAATCAATTGCTTTCGTTGTGGGGCGGTGATGATGTCTCACCGAAATATGATGGAAGTTACCAACCCCACGAAGATCAATATCTGATGTTGGATAGTACAAAATCTCGAGTCAAGTTAGGATGGAGGCCAGCATTGGATTTAGAGGCGAGCCTAAGGTGGATCGTGAAATGGGTGAAATCCTTTCAAGCAGGAGCTAACATGCGCAGCGTCACTGAAGCGCAAATCAGAACATACATGGAGAAAACTCAAATTAAGGGCATCCTAGAGCCACGAAGGGAGCACGCGCTGGCGGGGACCGCTGGATCTGATCTTTTCGATCTGCTTCATGAGACCATTATGATCCGCAACATGGCAGGCAGAATTCATTACTGGAATCGGGGAGCTAATGAGATGTATGGTTGGACGAACGAAGAAGCGGTTGGAAATGTTTCCCATACACTGCTGCAAACAAAATTTCCCGAATCATTAGAGAAGATCGAAAGCGAACTCGCCGGAAAAGGACGATGGGACGGCCAACTCGTGCATACCAGAAGAAACGGTAGCACGATTGTGGTCGAGAGTCGCTGGGTATTGGATCAAGGCAATCCAAGCCATGCCGACCAAGTCTTTGAGATTAACCAAATCCGGCGCTAATATTTGCCGCTCTAGCCAAATTATCAGCTACCGTAGTCCAGTGATTTTTAGAGAAATAAAACTCAAAGGCGCTTATATTCTCGAGGTAGAATGTTTGGACGATAAACGGGGATTTTTTGCGCGTACGTTCTGCCGGGAAGAATTTGAGAAGCGCGCGCTGAATCCGCGCGTCGATCAGTGCAGTGTCTCTTATAACCGCAAAACGGGGACACTTCGCGGCTTGCATTACCAGGTCGCGCCTTTCAGCGAGGCGAAGCTCGTCACCTGCCTCGCCGGCTCGATTTACGATGTGGTAATTGATCTGAGGCCCGAATCGCCTACGTACTGCGACTGGTATGCCGTGGAGCTGAGCGCCTGCCATCCTCGATCCATGCTCTACATTCCAGAGAATTTCGCCCACGGGTTCCAGACGCTGGCGGACGATACTGAAGTTTTCTATCAGATGTCGGAGTCCTATCACCCGGAATCCGCAAGGGGGCTGCGTTGGAACGATCGTGCTTTCAATATTCACTGGCCAGCAGGGGAGCGGATCATGTCCCAAAGAGATCAAACCTTTCCTGATTTCGTTCGATGAACAAACTCCGTCTCTTGACAAGAAATTCAGAAGACCCTCAGATCAGTGAAATGGAAACTCTCATCGGAGAGCTGTACCCCATTTGTCGCAGTCTCACTGGCAATGGAGTCCGTCGTACGCTGCGCATTCTTCAGGACCGAATTCCCTTGACCATCCACGAGATTCCCTCACGGACGCAGGTTTTCGACTGGACCGTTCCGAAGGAATGGAATATCGAAAGCGCCTTCATCAAAAACGCACAAGGTCAGAAGATCGTAGACTTTGCCGACTGCAATCTTCATGTCGTTGGGTACAGCGTCCCATTCAAGAGCAGGCTGTCCGCCGAAGAACTCAAAAAGCATGTTTTCACGCTTCCTGATCATCCCGATTGGATTCCCTACCGAACGAGCTACTACAAGGAAACGTGGGGCTTCTGCCTTCCGCACACGACATTGCTGGGAATGCAGGACGAAGAATACGAAGTCTGCATCGAATCCTCGCTGGAGGATGGGCATCTCACGTATGGTGAATATTTTCTGCCGGGCGAGAAAACGGACGAAGTTCTTCTCTCATGCCACATCTGCCATCCGTCACTCTGTAACGATAATCTTTCGGGAATTGCGCTCATGGTCACATTGGCAAAGTACCTCGGTCGAACAACCCGCCGGTATTCTTATCGCTTGCTATTTATTCCCGGAACAATCGGCTCCATTGCCTGGTTGGCGCTCAATGAGTCCCGCGCTTCATCGATCAAGCATGGATTCGTAATCGCCGGCGTCGGAGATCGCGGCGGCTTCACCTACAAGAAGAGCCGGCGAGGAGACGCAGAAATTGACAGGATTTTTGGCTACGTCATCCAGAATGCAAACGATGAGTCTAAGACGGTAGATTTTTTTCCCTATGGCTATGATGAGCGCCAGTTTTGTTCTCCGGGATTCAATCTCCCCATCGGATGTGTGATGCGGACGCCACATGGACAGTATCCAGAGTATCATACATCCGCCGACAATCTGGAGTTCATTGCCGGCGCCGCGCTGGCGGATTCCTTTGAAAAATGTCTTCTGGCACTGGACATCTTGGAATGTAACAGAACATACATAAGTCAGAATCAAAAATGCGAGCCTCAATTGGGTAAACGGGGACTCTATGACAGCATTGGCGGAAAGAATGAAGGAAAAGGGCATGAACTTGCGCTGCTATGGGTGCTCAATCTCGCAGACGGTGCCCATAGCCTGCTAGATATTGCGCAGAGATCGGACCTTCCCTTCGAGAATATCAAGAACGCGGCTGCTGTTCTATTTGCGCATGGGTTATTGAGAGAATGTTAGAGCAAAAAGTGACCGCCAATCCAGATGAATTTTCAGGGCAGATTGCCGTCATAACCGGAAGCGGTAGCGGCATAGGCAAATCGGTTGCCATGGCGCTTGCAGCTCGCGGAGCGACCGTTTGCCTATTGGGACGCAATTTGGTCCGGCTTCACAAAATTTGCGATGAAATCGCGAAGACCGGTGGTCGTGCGCAATGTTACCAAGTCGACTTAACGCAGGATAAAGACGTCCAGCAGTTACAACGGCGGATCAGGGGAGATTTCGGCGAAATAGACATCTTGATCCACAGCGCTGGGACGATTGCCTTGGGCGGAATCGAAGGCCCGGCGGTTGAGGATTTTGACCAACAATACCGTATCAACGTCCGAGCGGTGTTTTGCCTGACTCAGGGCCTGCTTCCATTCCTCAAGACGAGACGGGGCCAGATCGTGTTTTTCAACTCTAGCGCCGGCCTGATTGCGAACGCGAATGCTTTGCAGTATTCCGCCACTAAACACGCTCTGAAGGCGATTGCCGATAGCATGCGGGAAGAGGTCAATCCCATTGGATTGCGTGTCCTCAGCGTATACGTCGGACGCACGGCAACTTCAATGCAGGCCAGGCTTCACTCAATCGAGGGCAAGACATACCGACCGGAACGGCTCCTGCAGCCAGAGGACGTCGCATCTGTTGTCTTGAACGCTCTAAGTTTGCCCCGGACGGCCGAGGTCACCGACATTACAATCCGCCCTCTGACCAAGCCAAGCTAGCCCAATAAGCCTCTCAGAGAATAGAGGAGAGTCGAGGCCCATGCTTTCTCCTGTATAAGGCACCTCATTTACTCTGGACGGTTGCTGAACTAGACTCGCTTTTCGTCGATGTGCGCGGAAACTCCGCTGATGGTTCGAATCAGCTCACCGGCGGCCGCGATACAACGCAGCGATCCACACTCTAGCCGTTCGTCCTCGGCTTGGGCTCGGTAGGGGTACTCTCAAATCCTGTACAGCCTGGTCGTCGCTCGATCGTTCCCGCCAACCCATAAGTGCGCTTCGGTCGTCGACTTCCCTCTCGCGGGTTGGATCTTAGATCTTTCAGCCGCCTGTCCACAAAGTTCTTCCACACTTGACATTAAGACTGACATCCAAATCGTTCGATACCTTTTTAGCCGTCGATTCACCTGAGTCATTTTGGACCCAGGAGCCGTAACGGGACCACAGCGGCTTTCGCTTTAATGGCGCACAAGCATTTTGCTGGAGCAGTACGATGATTGAACTGATTCATGTATGCGGTCGACTCTGCTTTAAATACCGCCGGCCATTCATCATTCTTCTTCACATGATTCTCATTGTACTCGCCAATTGGCTGGCATTCTGGCTACGGTTCGACGGCAAGATTCCACGCGATGAGTTTCTGCTAATGGCGCAAATGTTGCCCTGGCTTCTGGCGATTCGAGGTATAACATTTGTTCCTTTTCGGCTATATGAAGGGCTGTGGAGGTACACAGGGATCTGGGATCTGCGGAATATTATCGCGGGCGTGATTACGAGCACGCTCATTTTTTATTCGCTAGTGCACTGGGCTTTTGGACTTCAGACCTATCCTCGTTCAATGTTTATCATCGACTCACTCGTTTTAGTCTTTTTCATGGGCGGCATCAGGTTGGCTCGGCGTTTGTTCCAAGCTTGGCCGTCCATGAACTACGAAAAACGGGCATTGATCTATGGAGCGGGTGATGCAGGAGAGATTATTGTTCGGGAGATCAAAAGTCATCCCACGGAACACGATTATCGCGCAATAGGGTTTATCGATGATGAGCCGAGCAAAGTCGGCCAGAGAATTCACGGAGTGCCCGTGCTCGGCGTGCGGGAGGATCTCCCGCGGATTATCGCCGAGAAAAAACCGACCGAAATCCTCCTGGCGCTGCCGCAAGCGGAACCATTCTTGATGCGAGAAATCGTAAGAATATTGGAACCATTCAAATTGCCGATTAAAACATTAGGCGCCGTGAGCTCGAGGCCCGGTCAGATAAATGGTCATCAGGTTCGCAATTTGGTCCTCGAAGACCTCTTGGAGCGCACACCCGTGGGTTTTGATCTGGGACCTGTAAAAAGCATGTTGAACCGGAAACGGATCCTCGTGACTGGTGCAGGAGGATCGATTGGCTCGGAGCTATGTCGGCAAATCAGCCGTTATCAACCGGAAATGATTATCCTGTTGGATAAGAGCGAAGGAGCGCTCTATAACACGGATGTCGAGCTGGCTCGGAAAAGTCCGGACTTAAAACGCGTGCCGGTTCTGGCGGATATTAAGCATATAACGCCATTACAGGAATTATTTATTAACTTTGCTCCTCAAATCGTGTTCCACGCTGCGGCCTACAAGCATGTGCCAATGATGGAATCCCATCCCGAAGAAGCAGTGCTCAACAATATTATAGGAACGCGGCGCCTCTGCGAGGTTTCCATCAAGCAATTAGTAGAAACCTTCATTTTTATATCTACTGACAAGGCGGTCAATCCGACGAACGTGATGGGCGCTAGTAAAAGAGCAAATGAGCTCTACCTGCAATCTCTGTCTCAAAAAGGCACGCATGGAAAAACTGTGTTTTCCGCGGTTCGGTTCGGCAATGTGTTAGGGAGCAGTGGCAGCGTGGTGCCGTTGTTCCGGAGACAGATTGAAGAGGGGGGCCCTGTTACTATTACCCACCCGGAGATGACTCGCTATTTTATGACCATACCGGAAGCCGTACAGCTTGTCTTGCGCGCCGCGACCCTAGCAAAGGGGGGAGAAATTTTTGTCTTGGATATGGGGGAACAGGTCAAACTGTTAGATATGGCACGAAACCTGATTCGTATCTACGGCTTTATACCCGAGCAAGAAATTCCAATTACTTTCGTTGGACTTCGTCCAGGTGAAAAGTTGCGTGAGGAATTAGTGGCGATGGACGAAACCCTTGAACCTTCCGGTGTAAAGCAGATACTCCGTGTGAAGCCTGCGCGGGTCCCTGAACTCGTTTTCCTCATAGAGCAAATCTGTGAACTCGAAAGATTGGCAAGGGACGGAAATACCGGCGCGGTGATCGAAGCGCTCTACCAAGTTGTTCCCACTTACAGACCCGCAGATCCTAGAACGTCTGGGATTATCAGCAAATTCATAAAGGCGAGCTTTTCACCGGCTTCACCGGTAGGCAGCGCAGCGCCAGCATCGAGCCATTAGTTGCGGCATTGGCTTGGAATAGGGCCAAAGATTCCTTCGATCGTTCGCGTAACATCCACGGCTACCTTGCCTGAGCTTATCATCGCTTCGCCGATGCGCTGGTTCATGGGCCACGGCCAAAGAGGTTGGCTAGTCAGCACTCCGTCTTTGTAGCGCTTGCAAATTTGAGCGCCGTTGGTTCCCGTAAAAGGATTGCTTGCCGCTGCGACAGTGGAAGCTTCTGAAACGCTGCTGAGCTGCCACGCACTATGAAAGTAAGAGGGCGTTGCGGCAATCGCGGTTAAATTTCGTGCAATAAGATTTTGGCCAATGTCCAACGAAAATGCTCGTTTGCCGCCGTACGTTCCGGGTTCGATATAGGCAATATTGTTGCCGTACTCAATCGCATTCATAGCCGTGACCCAATACAACTTGCCCGGATGATACCTATCCTTTTTAGTTATATATGCGATACTTCCGAAGATCTTGCTGCGAGCGTTTTTGTCCCCATCCAGACGATCAATGCCAAAAATCGCTTCGGCTTGATCTACCGTGTAGCCCGTCATTGATTGCCCGCACTTTGAATAGTTCGTGCCCGAAGGGCATTGAAGCACATAGTTCTCTCGCATTTTTTCACCGCTCCATGTGCCGATGGAATTCTCAATGATCATGTCATAGTTATTGTATGCCAACGAGTACGTCAGTTTGGGCCCTACAAAATGCGAACCTTCCCATCTTCCCCAGCACCGGCGACAGGTAACATAGTTGCCTCCCTGTGATGCACTGAATACTTTACGCCCGATTCCCCAGGCGGCGACATCCTCGAAAAGAATATGTTGGCCGCTGCCGGCAGAAACGACTGAAAAATTTCCCTCGTGCGCGTCCCAAGCGGCGACACGCCTAATCACATTGTGACTGGACCGAACAACTCTAACCACTCCTTCGTTGCTGCTATGGGCGTTAAATCCCTCAAGAACAAAGTAATTATTCAGATTCAACAATACTGGTCGCCGCACACCCTGTCCGTTGATGGTTACTTTTCCGTCATTAAGCGCACGGACAGTAATTGGGCCTCCTGCAGTACCACTCAGATTGTCTGGTGGGTCAATCATGGAGTGATCGCCGGTGTAAATTCCGTCTAAGAGACAAAGAGTCTTTCCCGGAGCGGCCACTGACCAAAAATTTATGATCTTAAATGGGCTCGATGGAGAGAGACCGTTACCTGTTCCGGTGGGTGAGGCGTAAAAGTTGCACGAAAACGTTGAAACCGGCAAAACCGCAAATGAGGCGCTAGTCTCCGCGCTTGGAATGTAACCGCTCTTGAAGGCTCTAGCTTTCACTATTGTGCTCTTAGTCAAGTTGATGACCCCCGTGTACAAAGTTGAAGACTGTGTCGGACTGGACCCATCTGTCGTAAAGTAGATGGACGCGCCCGAGACGGCACTTTGTAAGCTGACAGATAAAGGACCCGTATAGCTCCCACCGTTTGGCATGATCGTCGGGGCGACTAGGTTTGGCGGAATCGATTCCACAGTCAGATTGGAAGGCGAGTTTATGTGAGATGCAGCTACGGTTAACTCACTCTTGAGGCCGAGGCTATCGGAATGCGCCACTTGCACATAATGTATGCCGGTTGTCCACGGGTCTTTAATTCCAGTATTGCCATTCCTCGCAAAATCTGCAGCTGTCGCACCATTCCCATCGTCAAAGTTCCAATAGCCAATAGACCCGGCGATGGAGGCAGGCAAAGCTATGCTCAGGGATAGGGTCACAAAGAAAAGCGTAGGCTGAAGGACTCTCCACAGTTCGCTTCGTCGAGATGACAGCGGAAACGCGCGAAACACAAACAAGACTGCAGGCATAAATATATTCTCCTTTACCCGGGCCCTCGACCTTGGATCTTCCAACTCTCTCTTCGGCAACCCGGCTAGCAAGTTTAACCCGACCGTGGGCTTTGCGTCCTACCCAAACGAGCAGCTTGGCGTCATCGCAGTGTCCCTCAGACAGAATTGTCTAGTTTGGCAATGAACATGCCAAATGGTCGAGTCTGGTTTTGTGATGCAACTTGCTGATTTATCAGCTCATCAGAATTCGCTATAATCGACAAGTGTCCAATATCGTTACGAACCGGACGATTATGTTCCGAAGAAGTTTTTGCGAATCAAAACGTGGAAATCCTTTTGAGACCAATCTTTCGCCCGCCTGCCCAACGCTTGTTGTTTCCGCGGTTTCGCGCACTGATGTCCCGAAATGGCAAGACGCATGGCAATCGGAACGGAACAGCCTGCACCGCATGATGATGGATCCTTGGAAGACCCAACTGAAAGTTGCTCGCTCTCTGATAGCGCGTGTCTTTTGGAAGATAAGTTTCTAAACGTGTCGTTAGGAATGTCACATCCTCTGAAAGAGCCTTCTGCCGGATCGACGGCCCTGCGTAACTTACTACTGATACCGCGTAGGCTTTTTTGCCCTTCTGTAGAAGTTGTTTTTGAGTTAGACTTCCGCTTTTTTTCTCATTGACCCGTACCGGCTCCTGCCATTGAGATTCAGTTGGCTTGTTTGCGTAAGAACTCTATTAGTGGCTCCAGGCCCACCGGCTCACATTTTCCCGAATGGAAAGAAAGCATGAAGGAGGATAGCCACATGCGGTTGATGGCGGAGACAGTTGTTGAAAAACGGTGGCGTGATTTTCAGACGGATTTGGAAACACTGATCCGGGATCGCTCTGCGAAGCTAGGCGTGCTTGGTCTGGGCTATGTCGGCCTGCCACTTGCGCTGGAGATGGCACAGAGGGGATTTTCCGTAACCGGCATAGATATTGACGGGAGCAAGGTCGATTCGGTCAACGCCGGCATCTCATATGTCCTCGATGTACGAGATGAATCGCTCGGCCCCGCAATTCGTAATGGAAGTTTTAGAGCCACACAATCATTCGCCGCTGTGGGATCGCTTGACGCCATTAGCATATGCGTTCCCACCCCTTTGAGAAAAACCAAAGATCCGGATCTCTCGTTCATTATAGCGGCGGTGGAAGCGGTTCACAATCACCTCACACCCGGAAAGCTAATCGTTCTCGAAAGCACAACCTATCCCGGAACGACACGCGAGGTTGTGCTGCCCATTTTGGAAAAATCAGGGTTCAAGGTCGGCCGAGATTTTTTCCTTGCTTACTCACCCGAGCGGGTGGATCCGGGCAACAAAGCCTTTACAACGCATAACATTCCAAAGGTTATTGGAGGAATAACTCCGCGCTGTACGGCGCTTGCTACACTTCTCTACCAACAGTTCGTAGAGCGCACTGTGCCAGTCTCTTCACCGGAGGCTGCAGAAATGATCAAACTGCTGGAAAACACCTTTCGCAACGTCAATATCGCGCTCGCTAACGAAATGGCGAGAATGTGCCAGAAATTTAACATTAACGTCTGGGAAGTGATTGAGGCGGCCAAGACCAAGCCGTTTGGATTCATGCCCTTCTATCCAGGGCCTGGTCTTGGCGGTCATTGTATTCCGGTCGATCCATATTATCTCACCTGGAAGTCCAAAATGAATGGTTTTGAGCCACGCTTAATCGAGATGGCGACGATCATAAACAGCCAAATGCCAGGATTCACTGTCAGCCGAATCGCAGATGCGCTCAATAAAGCCAAAAAGAGTTTGAACGGATCTCGCATTCTTGCCCTGGGAATTGCGTACAAGCGCGATGTCAGTGACACGCGAGAGTCGGCGGCGCTCGAGGTTGTGAGATTGCTTATGGAAGAAGGTGCAAACGTTTCATATTCCGATCCCAACGTCCCCAGAGTCAAGATCGGCGGCGAAACTTTTGCTTCCGCCAATCTTACACCTCAATTACTTCAATCCATGGACTGTGTTGTCATACTGACGGACCATTCTGTTTTCGATTATTCAATGATTGCGATCGGCAGTTCGATAATTCTTGATTGTCGAAATTCTCTAAGAAATTTCTCGGGCTCGAATATTCTGTCCCTTTAAAAGCGAGCGATGGTCACCCAAAAACGTGGCGATGGCTGACGACTTGCGTTGATCGGCGGCTTAGCCCACCCCCGAACGAGGCAAAACATTTGGTGGCGGCGGAATAGGCGTCAAATGTCAGGCAGTCGTTTGTTAAATTGAGAGACGCGCCCAAAGTGAACGTTCAAGCGTTGAGTGAAGAGACGACCAAACTGTTACGGATGAGCCTTGATGCCTTGTATACGACGTTGGGTGGGCAGCTACTCGGAGCTGCGCTACCGAGCCAGGTCGCCGGAATCATGAGTTACATGGCTGCGGTCCGATCCGCTGCGGACGCAAAGGCACTGCATGCGACTCTACCCGCGGCTTTCTCGCTCCAAGACCTGGGCGACGGGTTCGGATTGATTTGTGAAGAGTTAATGCGCGAAGGTATGCGTTACCTATCAGAAAGAGCGGAGGAGCTTCGAGAAGCTCTAGATAATGAAGACCTTTTACAGTTGTCTGACGAGCCAAGCCGTGGGCACATACAGGTTATTCTAATGGTTGTAGCGGCGGTGCTGCGGCTGCCACGGGACCTTGATACGATCGCGGTCACGGTTACGGCGATTCTAGTCAAGCGGGGTTTGCGTAAATTTTGCCGGGAAAGAGACACGGCAATCAGTCTCTAATCGGTTTCGGTGCGGAATTTCTGCTTCCACACAATAGTGACGGGGTGTGCCACGCACTTTCGACCGTATTTTGGCATTTTTTGGCATTTACGGGAGCGTCGTTGTGAATTGGCGGGTGGCGCTGTCGTTGCGTTTTGGCTGACAACCTTTAATTAATACGAATTCGGGCGAACGCCTGGATAGGAATTGGTTGACTTAATTATGCCAGGTCGTCTACATTCTCTCTCGCATCGAAGAGAATCAGAGGCCTGGGTGTTTTCAGAAAAGAAAAACATTTCACCTAATTCACATCGTGGCGCTCAATTCGGTAGTGCGCGAGAGTTTTGCGAAATGATCCCTGGCGCCGTTTCATTGTGGAGCCGTGACCGATCGGTTTGGTTGTTCAACGAGTCCGCCAAGCGTCTGTTCAATTATTCAGACGCAGATTTTGTGAACCGTCTATCGCTTTGGGTGGAACGGATTCATCCGGACGATCGGGAGAAATATTGCAAGTCCGTAGAAGGGCTCGATAAGGAGAAACCGCTGGCTCCGTGTGATTATAGATTTTTGCCAAGGAACGCACACAAACCCAAATGGATACGGGAACACTCGGTAATGCTTGGACGTGGTCAAAATGGAACTGCTTGGCTCATTATGAGCGCCTTCACAGACATTTCCGATCTCAAACCCAGCCACGGTGCAGTTGCCAAAAAGGATCACAGTGACTCAGCGAAGCTGTTGATTCACGAATTTCGGAACTGCATTCACAAAATTTCGATGGAACTCGAGCTGGCACAAATGGATCTGAAGAGGAAATCCAACTCCACAGAAGTTGAAAACGTGGTGGATTCTATGAGCCGTTCGCTGGCGGATTTGCGCGATCAGCTTTTTAAGATAGTGGAGGGCCGCACCTCTCAAGATCCGTTAGCAATCCTCGATGACGTCGTGCGGAAGATGCGAAAGGAGCTAACCCGGCAGCGGGTCAAGCTACGGCTCGTGCGCCAGAGACCGGTGCCCATGGTGGAGGGTGACAAGAACCAACTCCGTACTGCATTTGAGCGGGTCTTTGAGTTTTGCGGCGCTAAGTTGAAACACGGGGGAAATTTGGCAGTCGAAGCTGGACCGAAGGAGATTGGAGGACAGGCCTATGCCGAAGTCAAGCTAACGAGTTCTTCTTCAGCTTCGGTGGAACTTGCTGAGCACGAGGACGCTTCCCAACCTGAAGGTCACCGCATTGGACTCGGTATCATGCTTGCCGCCGAGATCCTACGGCGTTATCAAGGCCAAGTTTCTTTCCAACAGGGAAGTAATAATCAAGGCCAGGTTACTGTTCTAATTAAAGCTTTGTCAGACTAATCCGCGCGTTTCATCGTGGGGGTCAGCGGGATCTTGGCAGTAAAAAAAGAGTGAGTGAAACGTGACAGATAGCCCGCCTATTGCCGTACCTAAACTAAAAGTAACACGCACAAGCGCAGCGTCAGACAACTCGGTCTTCTCGACAGCTCATATCCTGGTGGTGGACGACGATCCGCTTATTTGTCAGCAGTTAGAACGGCTGTACGCGCATGACGGCTACCGCGTTACAGTTGCATCACTGGCAGAGGATGCGCAACGGGTACTGGAAAATGAAGATATTGATCTGGTGGTTACCGACATTCGGCTTACAAAGCCATTAGATGGAGTGGAATTGACCAGACTCATTGCGGAAAGATGGAGCGATATTCCGGTAATCGTCATAACCGGGTACGCGGAAATCGATACTGCAGTGGAGGTTCTCAAGATCGGAGCCAGTGATTATCTGGTCAAGCCGTTGACGGCGGCTGCCATTCAAGAATCAACGCGAGTAGTGCTGCAAAGAGCCAGTCTGTTCACTGAGTTCCGGAGATTACGACGGCAGCTTAAGGAAAAATATGAGTTCGGCGGGATACTAAGCAGAATGTCTGAAATGCATCACGTCTTCGAAATGATCCGCTTGGTTGCGCCGACAGATAGCACCGTTGTCATCGAAGGGGAAACAGGTAGCGGAAAAGAGCTGGTCGCAAGCGCCATCCACCGTGAGAGCCAGCGGCGGAACGGCCCTTTTGTCACCATCAACTGTGGTGGTGTGCCGGAGTCGCTTCTAGAAAGCGAACTCTTCGGCAACGAACGCGGCGCCTTCACTGGGGCGGATAATGCAAGGGCCGGAAAGATCGAAATGGCTCATGGGGGTACCTTATTTTTGGACGAAATCGAAAACATGCCTCTGACCATGCAAGCCAAGCTGTTGCTGGTTCTCCATGATCAGCGAGTGCAACGCCTTGGGGCAAACCGGTGGACCCGCATTGATATGCGTGTCATCGCGGCAAGCAACGTTCCGTTAAAGGAGATGGTGGCGCAGGGCAAGATGCGCAATGACTTTTACTACCGAATTCACGTGATTCCGATACGATTACTGCCGTTGCGGCAGCGTTTGGAAGATATTCCCCTCCTGGTTCAGGATTTTTTACGTCATCATCCGATTGCCGTACAAAAAAAAATAACCGGAATATCGCCGGCAGCGATTGACCACCTGATGCAACACACCTGGCCGGGAAATGTGCGAGAGTTGCAAAATGTGTTAGAGAAGGCGGTAATCCTAACGAAATCCCGTGTCTTGAATCCGGCAGATATACCCTTGGAGCTGATCCGCTCAGCTACAGATGCGCTAGCTAATAATCAAATTTCGACCAACGTTTCGCTCAACCAATGGATTAGAGAACAGGAAAAACAATATCTCATTCAAAAATTGCGAGCATTCAGAGGAAGGATAGATCTAACTGCAAAGAGTTCCGGCGTGGACGTCAGAACAATTCATCGGAAAATGCAGCTTTACGGGTTGGACAAAAGAACATTTGACCGAAAGAATCTACCGCGGCGTCTGCATGGCGACATGAAATCACCCGGAAATCCTTAGATATTAATGTCTTTGATCGTTTGAAAGATTCGCCACAGACTCCGAAGTCCGGATTTGGATGGACAGAGGAAGATTCTAATCGGATAATTTCTTGAAAAACCATTACGAAACGACCATCCACACCAACTTCTTCGTTTAGATTTTTTCAGGGCCAGCCGGCCGCCCCCATAGCCCGCTTCTCGCCCCAGTTGTAAGAGGCTCCCGCCTTCGAGTATCTGCTTTAGCGAATCAATCCTAAAATTGCCATCAGCACGCTGAAAATTTCAGGCGGAGCTATGCTCGCTGCCTTGGGTCTCAGTCCGCGCCACAAAGCGAAACGTAAGGCGGAAGCGGCTCGCTCGATTGGCGCCTAAGCCCCGCGCCAAACTTGCCGTCGAAATTCGAAATCCGAATCCAAAACTCAAGTCCGAATCGAGTGTTTGGAACATTAGGTCTTTTGTCATTTGATATTGTTCCGAGCTTCGGATTGCGGCTCCAGCCGCGCAGGATTCATAGCCGTACTTACTCGCCTCAGCAGCCATGAGACACGTCCTAGCTCAAGGTTCTCCGTTGATGGATGAATTTTCTTGACTTTGCGACGGATGAGAGAATAGAAGACCTAGAATGCATCAGCGTCGCTGGTGCCATCGCTGGCCGCTTTCGTTCGATGACAATCAGGACTACAGCTCGCGAAAGGCAGCACGGGTGGGCCTAATGAAGGAACAGTCTGTAGAACGGCTGATGGATATTATTCTCCAGATGAAGATCAATCTTGCCCATGTCAACGAAACGCTTCTGCAACAAACCTATGAGATTCGCGAGCAACTCGGCGAGGTGTTTGACGAAGAGAAGCGCGGGCTCGAGCGTTGCCTGAACGCCATAGATGAAAAACTCGAAGAGTGTTCGACCTTCATCGGCGATTATCAGCGGCTTCACGCCAATCTCACAGCGATGCGCGAGAAGCTCGTGCAGCTCGGCGGTGAGCCAGGCGCTTTGCCGCCGGGTCTGCCGACGGAGGGAGTCGAGAATATTATAGCTTGGCGGCTGCAGCAGCTAAAGGATAAGGGTACGCTCTGAGCGAAATATTAACCGCGCACTACTAGTCCGACATGTTTCATAATAAAGTCAGTTTAAGGCAATTCAAATCTATCGGACGCTACGCTCCTCTCCTGGCTTTCCTGCCTAAGTCGAAGATTCGTGAGTCGTAAGTTCCCTGTGCCTCGGCAGCAAGCGAATTATCGCGGAGATGCTGAGGACACTGAGAGTTGGTGGAAACGGCAGGAAATCTCGCTGCTTCCGCGCTGTCAAAAGGAAATCTGCACTGCCGCTGCTAGGACTACCAGCGACGCCGGTAGTAGTCGCGGTGGTCATTGTAGCGGTTGTTACGCCAATCATCGCGTCGTCTTTCGTAGGTGCGGCCATCGCGGTAATCATCGCGGTACGAACCGTAACCGTAACCGTTGCCGTAGTCGTGGTCGTCATCGCTCCCGTAGTGACAGCCGCCGACCAAACCCATTAAGCCGACCAGCATAACAACAGTCAGGAATTTTGCTTTCATACGCAGTACTCCTTCCTTGCTAGGTTAGACGGATGAAGGGCGAAAAGTGAAACAAGGGAAGAAATTAACAATGACGAGGTAAAAAGGTAAGAAAATGGATGACTTTGAGAAAAGCCAATTAAAAATTACAACATCGCGCTTACGCGCCTGGAGTTTGCAACTCGCCGTAGTTTTGCAAACCGAGTTTTCTCTTGCCGGTTTCCAGCTCGCGAATCATGCTCAAAACTTTGCTGCATAGCGGCGTCGTGATTCCTCGTTGTTCTCCTTCGCTGACGACGTAGCCAAGTGTAAAATCGACCTCGGTCTTGTAGCCATTTTGAATTTGCCGCAGCGGCCCTTTACGGTCATCGAGCTTCCAGGATGTGGCGAATGCGTTGAGTGCGGCAAGCCGTTTCTCGAACGGATTGCCCGGGTGAAAATCCGCCGGATGGTATTCCGCGAGCGGAATAAGACGGGCGCCAACAGCCTTGCCGACGGCGACCACTTCGGCGAAAAATTCCGTAAGATTGCGCCGGCCGGCATCGCCGGCGCAGCTGGTGACGAGCGACGCGTCGGCGAGCGATCCGTAGTAACCCAAGCACGTGTAAGTGAGCTTGCTACATAAAACTCCAAGAATATTGTCGGAGATTTCGGTTTTCATGACTGCATTGAAGAGGCTGGCGAGGTTTACCAGGCCTGGCGTCGTTCGGCCGTGCAGATGGCCGATGTAGAGGTGGCCGGGAATCGTCGTCTGTACATGCCCCGAAGTGACCTTACGGCAGCCCATGCGGATCCCCATGCCGACCGCGCGATCCGGCCCGACTTTCTCCTCAAGCAGCGGCGGATTGATACCGTTTTGCATCGACACGAGCGAACCATCGTCGCGCAAGTGCGGTAGCACCGTCTTGAGCGCGTCCGGTGTGTAGTTTGACCGGACGGCGATCAAGCCGATGTCGTACTTGCCCCGGACCTCGTCCGGAAAAGCGATCTGGATCTTGACGTTGAACGGCCCATCCGGCACGTCGACTTGCAGTCCTCTCTCGCGGATGGCCGCGACATGCTCTCGGTCGATGTCGACGAACGTCATATCGTGACCCGCGCGAGCGAGCCTGCCGCCGATAATGCCGCCGATCGGGCCGGTGCCGATCACGATGATGCGGTTGCTCATCTTTCCCTCCCTATTTGCATCCAAACCGCGGCCAACATATGCGAAGCTTACGGTAGCGTCAAATTGCCGAGGTGCACTATGGGAGGACGCGGTCAACCTCGCCCCTGCTTGAAGAATCCAGATTGGAGGCGTAAGTAATGCGAAGCATCGTGCTCGACGATCTCGCCAAGACGGTTCCTGCCGCCAAGAATGCGAAGCCGGCACAATTCGTCGTAATCGCTTCTGATGCTTTGGAAAAAAGCGGCTTGATGAAGGAGCCGTATCCGTAGATTCGCATCGCGGCCGGAGCACCCCTTTTCTAGTAGGGGATTTTTGAAAGCTGCCTTTGATTGTGGCGGCGGCTCGCTGAGAAAAATGGAGAATGTTTAATGACCCGCAACAATGACACCTACGATATGTTGCTCAAGATGGTGAAGACGCGCATGAGCGTGCGCAAGTTCCGGCCCGATCCGATCCCTGAAGACACGATCAACAAGATTCTCGAAGTCGCGCGCTGGGCGATGTCGGGCGCAAACTCGCAGCCGTGGGAATTCGTTGTCGTCACCGATCCGGAAATTAAGAAAGAACTGCGCGACGCTTACTCGGAGTACAACACCGATTTCATCTTCTGGATGGAACAGCAGCGCGAATACAACTTGCGCCATCCATCTTACCAGGTGAAAAACGATCCGCACGAATCGCTGCGCTTCAACAAAGCCAAGGCCAATTGGCATCAGGCTCCCGCGGTGATCGTCGTGTTGGGCGACGGGCGGCGCCAGTGGGGCACGGTGATGGGCGCGCATACCTTCGGCCGCGAGCAATCCCATCTCACGGACAGCCTCGCCAACGCTTCTTTTCTGATTCATCTCGCGGTTGCATCTTTGGGGCTCACCTCGGAGTGGGTATCGATCCACATCGAGGAGCCGCATAAGCGGATTCTCGGCGTGCCTGATCTCCTGAAGCTCTACCTGATCATTCCGATCGGCTATCCCGACGTGCCCGCGCGTGAAGGCGTGCGCCGGCGGCTCGAAGACTTGGTCCATCGCGAGCGCTACGACATGAGCAAGTACATGTCAAACGAGGACGTAATCAAATATCTTTACTCTCTGCGCGAAGCGACGACGGGGAACTATTCGGCTTCGCGGGCAATCACGTCCGACGAGAAAAAATAGATGCCGCAAGCCGCCGTCAATCCGATCACGGTGGAAGTAGTGCGCAACGGTCTGGCGCACATCGCCAACGAGATGGCGACGGTGCTGCGCAAGACTTCTTACAACATGATGATCTACGAGGTGCGCGACTATTGCGTCGGCATCGTCGATCCGGAAGGCAATATTCTCTCGCAGAACTTCGGCGCGTTGCCGATCTTTCTCGCCGATCTCGGCCCGGCCATCGTCGACGGCGTGCGCATGCACGGCCGCGACGGCTTTCATCCCGGCGACGTGCTGATCATGAACCACCCATACGTGTGCGGCCAGCACCTGAATAACGTCGTAGTGTATACGCCGTTCTTTCGCCAAGGCGAGCTGGTGGCATTTCTTGCCGTGCGCGCGCATTGGATCGATATCGGCGGCACGCGGGTCGGGTTCGGCTTCAGCGGCACGCGCGAAGTTTACGAAGAGGGCCTGCAGTTCCGCTCGTTGAAGCTTTATCGCGGCGATGAGCCCAATCAGGATCTTTTTCAAATCATCACCGACAACGTCCGCTTCGCCGAGTCTTGCCTGGGCGATTTGCGCGCGCAGATCGCCGCCTGCCGCGTCGGCGGCCGTGGTTTTGGCGCTCTGGTGAGTCGCTATGGCTTGAACACGTTTTTGCGCTCCGTCGCAACCATCTGGAATCAATCCGAGGCGCTGGCCCGGCAGCAGGTGGCGCGCATCACGCCCGGCAAGTACGAAGCCGAAGCCTTATTCGACAGCGACGGGGTCAATCTCGACTGCCCGGTGCCGTTGAAAATCACGGTCGAAGTCGCCGGCAGCGAGATGACCATCGACTTTTCCCAAATCAGCGATCAAGTTGCGGGGTCGATCAATTCCGGCGAGTCCGGCGCGGTAGCCGCGGCGCGGGTGGCATTCAAATCACTGGTGGCGCCGTTTTCGCCGATCGATGAAGGTTGTTTTCGCCCGCTGAAGATCATCATTCCCGAGGGAAAAATTCTCAGCGCGACTCCGCCGGCGCCGGTCGGCAATTGGAGCCGCACGCTGCCGACGGTGATCGATTTGATTCTGCGCGCCTTGGCGCCGGCGATGCCGGAACGAGTTGCCGCGGGGCACAAGGGAGACATGGGGGGGTACGCATTTTTCGGCACCGATCCGAAAATCGGAAGACGATTTCTCTGCCAGACGATCATGGGTGGCGGCTGGGGCGGACGCGCGCACGAGGACGGCGAGAGCGCGACCGTGTCCATGTGCCAGGGCGACGTGCAAAACGCGCCGGTTGAATTGCAAGAAATCTATTACCCCGTAGTCGTTGAACACCAGCGGCTGCGCGAGGGCAGCGGCGGCATTGGAAAATTTCGCGGCGGTTTGGGCATCGAGATTTGCGTGCGCGTATTGTGCGATGCTTTCACCAACATCAATGTCGAACGCCAGCGCACCGCGCCGTGGGGATTATTTGACGGCGAATGCGGCGCGACGGCGAAAGCGTTGGTGAAGCAGTCCCCGGAAGATCCCGGCGTGTGGCTTACCAAAAAACCGAATTTTCCATTGAAGGAAGGCGGCAGCGTCACTTTCTTAACTGCAGGCGGCGGCGGTTACGGTCCGGCGAAGGAGCGCGCTTGCGAGTTGATTGAACGGGATCGCAGGTTGGGCTACGTTTCGGCGAAGCACGACGAATTGACGACGCAAGCGTAATCTAGCTCTGTGTGTCTTAACGAATTCTTCTCCCTCGCCCGCTTGCGGGAGAGGGCGGGGGTGAGGGTGCAGAGCATACTGGCTGAACAGACGAGGTGACTATGGACGGTCAGCAAGAATTCGACAAACGACTAGCGCGCTTACGGGACGGTATGCGTGAAAAGGGCCTGCAAACATTGTTGGTCTACGAATCCGGGCGGCACAATTTTTTGCGCATGAACTATGTCGCTTATCTTACCGACTTCATCAGCGTCGGGCCGGAAACGATGCTGGTCGTGCCATTGGAAGACGAGCCGGCGCTTTATCTTTCGCCGGCCTGGGATATCCGGCGCGCGCGGGAGGAATCGTGGGTTCCGGACGTTCGGACGTTCAAAGAGTTTAGGATGCGGTTGCCGGGTATTTCCGGCAAAGTTGGGCTGATCGGACGCGAGGCGATGCACGTTGACCTGCACGATGAGATCGCAAAATCGCTCGAGCAAATCCCGGTCAACGCCAAGGACATCATCGAAACAATGGCGCGCTCCAAAAGCGCCTTAGAGTTGGAGCGATTGCGCCGTGCCGCGGCGATCGCCGACGCCGGCGTCAAGGCGCTGCACGACGACGCGCGTCCCGGTTTGAAAGAGTACGAGCTTGCCGCCATCGTCGAATACCGCATGCGTTCGCTGGGCGCTGAAGACAACTTTGGCATGGTGGTCGCCAACAATCATAATCAAGCGCTTCATCCGCCAACCAACCGCGTCGTGCAGCGGGGTGATATCATCATCGGCGAGATCACGCCGTGCATCGGCGGCTTGTTCGTGCAGATCTGCCGTACGATGGTGCTCGGCGAGCCGCCGCCGGTCGTGAGCGAAAAGTACGCCATATTGAAAAAGGGGATGGCTTTGGGAATGGCCGCGGCCAAGACCGGAGCGCCGGCGAGCGATATCGCAGCGGCGATCAACCGCACTTTTATCGAGGCCGGATACGAAGACTATTGCCGGCCGCCGTTCATGAGGGTGCGCGGCCACGGCCTCGGCTGTGGTTCCTTCGCGCCGGGCAGTTTGGAAGACGGCAACAAGACCAAATTGGAAGAAGGCATGACGTTCATCATTCACCCCAATCAGTATTTGCCTGAAACCGGTTACCTAACGCTCGGCGACACGGTGGTGATGACGGACATGAAAGCGGAATCACTGATGCGTTCTTCGTGGGATATTTTTATTAAAGAATGAACTGGTTCAAGCCGTTCAAAACGTTCAAACAGTTCAAGCCGTTCGATGATTTAGCCCGCGCTGCGAGGAAACTATGATTTGTGGCCGACATTCAGTCTTGAAACGGGGTTGCTCGACTTGGGACCCGCAGCAAGTACCGCAGGAGTTGTTTCAATCTCGTTTGAGCGCCGTGCGCGAAGAGATGACGCGGCGGAATCTGGACGCGCTGGTGATCTACGGCGACAATTACTCGTTTGCCGATCTCTGCTACCTGACGAATTACTTCCCTAAAGTGCGCGGCGGTGTCGCGGTGGTGCCGCGCGACGGCGCGATCTCGATGTTGCTCAACATCGGCAGCCGCGATGTGCCGTTCGCGACAACTTTGACCTGGGTCGAAGACGTGCGGGCGTCGAATCAAGTCGGCAGCGACGGCGCGAAGCTTTTAAAGGAAAAGGGACTTGAAAAAGCGAATGTCGGACTGGCGGATTCCGGTCAGGGTTTTCCATTGCCGCAACTCGAAGATATGAAAAGCTCCTTGCCGCAGGTTAGCTGGGTAAACTGTCACTCGATGCTTCAACCGCTGCGTCTGGTGAAAAGCACGCAAGAGCTGGCTGCGATGCGTGAGGCCGGCCGCGTATTGCAGGAAATCTGCGCCGGCGCGGGCAGTTTCGTCAAGCCCGGCAGAAAAGAATACGAGATCGTCGCCGATATCGACCGCCTGGCGCGCGACAAAGGCGCCGAGGACATCCGTATCCTCGCCGGTGAAAAAAGATTGAATCCGCCGAGCTTCAAGCAGGCCGCGAATCTCGGCGACCACTGGGCGATTTACATCGCCGTGCAACACGAGCGCTATTGGGCCGAGGCAGGACGGACATTTATTGATGCGAAGCTTGCAGCCGCGTACCAGAAAGCTCAAGAGATCGTCGCGGCGATGGCCAAGCAACTCAAGCCGGGCGGGGCGGTGGGGAGTATTGAAGATACCGCGCGACGCGGGCTCGGCGAATTCTACGCGACGGCTTCCGTGTACGGACTTGCGAACGGGATCGGCCTCAATCAGTGGGAGGCGCCATTTTTGAACGAGAGCGATGCGCGTGAAGTCGGCGCCGCGTCGGTCGGCGCGACGACATTAAATGAAAACATGACGCTGGCCCTACGAGTTACGTTCGAGACCGAAGGAAAGTTGATTCTTTACGGCGATAGCTTTCAGGTGACGGCGAGCGGGGCGAAGTCGCTGGTGGGGTAGGGGCCAGGCCCCCGTGCCTGCCCGTCGGGGGGCAACCACAGGGGGTTGCCCCTACATATGACGAAAAATAAAGAGGGCTCATAGAGTTGGCGCGCCCTCACCCGCCGCTTCGCGGCGGCCTCTCCCAGTGGGAGAGGCGAATCGAAGACAACATCGTCTAAGGAAACACTCGGTAATCGACTGGTTATCCTTTTCTACATTCGCAGAAAGGCTTCATGCGAATCGCAGTTGACATAGGTGGAACATTTACCGATCTCGTTGCGGTTGACGATCAAGGAAAGGTTTCTCGCAGCAAGGCGCTGACGACACCTGACGATCTTGCGCGGGGCATTCAGGAATGTTTGCGCAGCGCGAACATTGACGTTGCCGGCGCAAATTTCTTCGTGCACGGATCGACGGTAACGATCAACGCCGTGCTCGAGCGCAAAGGCGCGCGCACGGGGCTGATCACGACGCAAGGCTTTCGCGATGTCTACGAGATCGGCCGCGGCAATCGGCCGGAAGGCTACAATTTATTTTTCAAACGGCCGGTGCCGCTGGTCCCGCGCGATCTGCGTCTGGAGGTGGACGAGCGGCTGTATGCGACCGGCGAAGCGCTAAGGCCGCTCGACGAGCAGTCGGCGGCGACGACCATCGGCGCGCTCAAAGCGGCCGGCGTGGAAAGCGTCGCGGTGTGTTTGCTGCATGCCTACGCCAACGCTGCTCACGAACAGCGGCTCGGCGAGCTGTTGCGCCAGCAGTTTCCCGAGGCCTACGTCTCACTATCGCACGAGATCCTGCGCGAGTTTCGCGAATACGAGCGCACCTCGACGACGGTGTTGAACTCTTACGTCGGACCGATCGTCAAAGGTTATCTCGTTTCTTTGGAAAAGATGCTTGGCGCGGCCGGCTTTCGCGGCACTTTTCGCGTTATGCAATCCAACGGCGGGGTGATGTCAGCGGAGACGGCGAAGAAGCTGCCCGTGACGATGATGGAGTCGGGACCGGTGGCGGGCGTGATCGCGGCGGCGCGCCTCGGCGAAGCGCTCGGCTGCCGGCAGATTATTTCCTTTGATATGGGCGGCACGACGGCGAAGTCGAGCTTGATCAAAGATTTTCATCCTGAGGTCACGAGCAGCTACTACGTCGGCGGTTACGTATCTGGTCATCCGATGATGTTGCCGGTGGTCGATATCGTCGAAGTCGGCAATGGCGGCGGCAGCATTGCCTGGATCGATCCCGCCGGCGGCCTGAAAGTCGGACCGCAAAGCGCGGGCGCTGCGCCGGGCCCCGCCTGTTACGGCAAAGGCGGCAGAGAGCCGACGGTGACCGACGCCAATCTTATCGCCGGGCGCATCGATCCGGAATATTTTCTCGGCAGCGGCATCCGTCTGCAGCGCGACAAGGCGGCTGAGGCAATTACCGAGAAAATCGCCGAGCCGCTGGGCCTGTCCCTGGAGGAAGCCGCGCTGGGAATTTTAACCATTGCCAATTTCAACATGTCGCTGTCCGTGCGCGCCGTTTCCGTCGAGAAGGGCTATGACCCGCGCGACTGCGCGCTGGTACCGAGCGGCGGCGGCGGCGCGCTTCACGCCCTGGCGATCGCGCGAGAATTGTCTGTGCCGCGGGTGATCATACCGCCGATGCCGGCGCATTTTTCCGCCCTGGGAATGCTGCTCGCCGACCTCAAGCATGATTACGTGCAGACTTACGTGCGCGAATTAGTCGAAACGAATGGCGCGCAGATCGCCGATGCATTTTCCCCGTTGGAAAAATCCGCTATGGACACTTTGTTCGAGGAAGGCGCCAAGCCGGAACAGATTCTTCTACGCCGCTTTCTCGACATGCGTTACCGGGGCCAGGAGTACACGCTGCCGGTACCGATCACGGAAGAGCTGCGCTCGCTAGAGGATTTCAGTGGCATTCGGGCGCGCTTCGACCAACTGCATCAAGAACATTACGGCCACTCCGCTCCCAACGAGCCGGTGATGATGGTCAATCTTCGCCTTTCCGCGCTGGGCCGATTTGAGAATAAATTACCGCTTGCTTCGAGGCCAGTCGGTGAAGACCACGGCGAACGCGGCCGTCGGGCGGTGATTTTTGATTCGAAACCGGTGCAATGCCCGATTTATTTGCGCAGTGGTTTCAAAACCGGCGATCGACTCGAAGGACCGGCGGTAGTCGAAGAAATCGGCGCGACGATTCTTGTCTATCCGGACGACAAGATGCACGTGAATGAGTTAGGACATCTGGTGATCGACGTGGGCAGTTAACAGGTTCAGGTCTTATTGTGAGAAATAGTCTGGGTGTCATGCTGAGCAACGCGAACATCTCGCATTTCAACTGCAAAAAAAGCAGATTCTTCGGCGGAGTTTATCCTGAGTTCCTCGAAGGGCCGCAGAATGACATTCTAATCAATCTCTTGTCAGGATAGGGGTGAAGTGGAGAGCCAACGGCCGGTTCGCCCCTACAGGGCAGCGCTACTTTATCCCCAGTTCGCCGTTGACCTCCCGTTGCATCGAGAAATCAAAAACCGCGGAGCTTTTGACGGGCGTTTTCAAATTCAGGAATTGCATATCGGATTTCAAATGCTCTTCAACCTCTTTTTCCGTGGGAATGGCGCTGGGCGTGAAGGCCGGGCGGCTGAAGCGGTAACTGTCCAAGGCGATGGCCTGGCTTACGTTCAGGTATTTGGCGAGGATCTCCGCCGACGCGTTCTCGTTGGTGAAAAAAAACCGGTTCGCCTTCGTCATGGCGCGAAGCGTCCGTTTGATCAGGCCGGTTCTTTCCCGCAGCGTTTTTTCCGACACGATGACACCGGAGATGAAATTGATATATTCATCGCTCGTGGTAGCCAGGAGATTGAGCTTGTAGCGGTCGCGGGCGACGAACACGGTCGGCGGCGAGAGCACGGTGATGTGGACCGGGCCGGCGATTTGCGCCTGGAGTTGGGCGGGCACGTCGCCCGAGACGATGGTGGTGATCTCCTTGGCCGGGTCGATGCCGCCCTTACGTAACATGTGGTTCCCGGCGAGTTGCTGGCTGCCGCCGATTGTCGTGACCGCCATGGTCTTGCCTTTGAGATCGCCAAAGGTCTTGAGTTCCGGCCGGGTCGCAAGCCAGAAGAGCGGGCGTTGGTTATAGACCGCGAGCACCTTCATCGGCAGACCCTGGATGATGCCCCGAATGGCCGATCCCATGATGTGGATCGCCTCCACATCGCCGGCGACCGCCGCGGCGATGGCGGTGGTGCCGCGGGTGAGAATCAGCTCCGGCGCCAGCGCTTCTTCTTTGAAGAATCCCTTGTCGACGGCGATGAAGGGCAAGATCGAAGTGATGGAGCGGCTCGCGTAGGTGATGCGGACGCGATCGTCGGCCTGCGCGTGAAAAGCGCCGCAACAGAGCAACAAGGCGCACAGAAAACGTTTCATGGAGTCCCTTCCTTGGGAGCTTCGGGGCTACGCCTCGTTTAACAAGGCTTACCTTGAATGGCAAGGGACGCGTAAGTTATAAGTGGGTGAGCGCCAAGCCGCAAAGATTTTCGACTCATTTTCGGAGGTCCATGTTCATGAGCGCAGATTCCACTCCCGGTTACGATCTTCTCTACGACATCATTCGCCGCCGCTCGAGCGTGCGCAAACTCAAGCCCGATCCGATCCCGGACGGGTATATCGACAAAATTCTCGAAGCCGGCCGATGGGCGATGTCCGGTGCCAACTCGCAGCCTTGGGAATATATCGTCGTTAAAGATCCCCAGGTAAAGAAAGACTTATTTCGCTGTTACTCCGAGGACAATACCGATTTCATTTACTGGATGGAACAGCAGCGTGTTTTCGAGCTGCGTCACCCGGCGTACCAGATGACCGCGGACGCAGCGGTGGAGCGTCAGCGGCGCGGCGCGGGCTGGTCGGAGGCCCCCGCGTTGATCATCGTCGTCGGCGACGGGCGGCGCCAGTGGGGCACGGTGCAGGGCGCGCACACGTTCGGCCGCGACCAATCGCATCTTACCGACGGATTGGCCAACACCTGCACATTCATGCATCTCGCTGCCGTATCACTCGGACTTGCGACGCAGTGGGTGACGATTCACGTCCAGGAGCCGTTTAAAAAAGTGCTCGGGGTGCCCGATCTGATGATGCTCTATTTGATCATTCCCATCGGCTATCCCGCCGTGCAGCCTTCCGAAGGGGTGCGCCGTTCGCTCGATGAAATCGTCCACCACGACCATTACGAACAGGACAAATTCATGAGCAACGAGCGCGTGATTCAATTTCTTTATGAGTTGCGTGGCAAGACGTTGCAGACGTACCGGCAATCGTATGTTGGCAAGGATGAACCGAAGAAGGCGTGAGGCGTGAGTAGTGAGGCGTAAAGTGTTGTCGTTAAAAGAAGCGGCTAATGTATTTTGCGAGCTTTGCATGTTCTTTGCGGTTAAAGAGTCCTTGAGCTAGTCATGGCCGTCGATCCGATCACCGTTGAGATCATCCGGTGCGCGCTGAAAGCCGCCGCCAATGAGATGTCGGCGGTGCTCAAGCGCACCGCCTACAACATGATGATTTACGAGGTGCAGGATTACTGCGTCAGCATCGTCGATCACGAGGGCCGGACGATGTCGCAGAACGAGGGCGCGCTGCCGATCTTTCTTGCCGATCTCGGCGTTGCGGTACAAGACGGTATCGAAATCTACGGCTTGAAAAATATCCGCCGCGGCGACGTGTTTTTAGTCAATCATCCCGAGATTTGCGGGCAGCATCTCAATAACATGGTCGTTTACACGCCGTTCTTTTGGGACGGCAAGCTGCTTTGCTTTTTGGCGGTGCGGGCGCACTGGATCGACGTCGGCGGGGGCAGCACGGGGTTCGGATCGAGCAATACGCGCGATGTTTATGAAGAAGGGCTGCAGATTCGCTCGGTGAAGATCTACAAGGAAGGCCGGCCGAACACCGAAGTGCTGCGCCTGATCGAAGACAATATTCGCTTTCCGGAATCGTCTTTGGGCGATCTGCGCGCGCAGATCGCTTGCTGCCGCACCGGCGAGGAGCGGCTGGAGCAAATCTGCCGCAAATACGGCGGAAAGGTGTTCCTCGAAGCCGTCGAGACGATCTGGGAGCAGACCGACAAACTGGTGCGCGAGGCGGTGCGCGCGATTCCGGACGGGATTTATCAAGCGTCGTCATTCCTCGACGATGACGGTCGAGACATGACCAAGACGATCCCGATCAAAGTCAAAGTCGAGGTTCGCTGTGACGCGTTGACCATCGACTTTTCCGAAGTCGCCGATCAAGTGCCAGGCTTCATCAATTGCGGTTCGTCCGGCGGGATGGCGGCGGCGCGGGTGGCGTTCAAGGCGCTTACCTCGCCGGATCGCGAAGTGAATGAAGGCTCTTTCCGCGCGCTCAAAGTTATTCTGCCGCCGGGCAAATTGCTAAGCGCGCGCCGGCCGGCGCCGATCGGCGGCTGGAGCTTATCCCTGCCGACGGTGCTCGACACGATATTCCACGCGCTCGCGCCGGCGTTGCCGGAGCGTGTTCCGGCCGCGCACAAAGGCGATATGGGCGGTTACGCAATTTTCGGCGCGAATCCCAAGACGGGTAGACGTTATGTCTGCCAAAATATTATCGGCGGTGGCTGGGGCGGCCGGCCATTCGAAGACGGCGCATCGGCGTCGGTATCGATGTGCCAAGGCGACGTGAAAAATACGCCCATCGAGCTGCAAGAGCTTTATTACCCGCTCATGTATGAGTGTCACGCGCTACGCGCGGACAGCGGCGGCGCCGGTAAATTTCGCGGCGGTATCGGCGTCGAGGTCAAAGTCACGCCGTTGCAGGATTTTTACTTGAGCCGCAACACCGACCGCATCAAGTGCCCGCCCTGGGGCCTGCTTGGCGGCGAGCAAGGCGCCGTCAATGAGACCATCATCCAGCGCAACGGCAAGACAGAGAAACTGCCGGGTAAATTCAGCCATCTGCTCGTTCACCCCGGCGAGACGGTGACCTTTCTCACCGCGGGTGGGGGCGGCTACGGCGATCCATCGGACCGTGACATCTCTGACGTCAAGCGCGATGTAGCGCTCGGTTACATTTCAAAAGCGCAAGCGGAAAAAGAGTATTCGGCAGCGGATCCGACACACCGGTCGTAAACACCAGCTTGTTTCTGCGGTGGGCTTTCGGCACCGGGGAGTTTTTTTCACCCCGGTGTGTTCTATTTTTCTCTCCCGGCCGCGGCATGCTTCATTTTGGCCGGCTGCCGCAGCACCCCTGTTTCAAGCGGTTGCTCCTACTGCCGGGTTCTGTTAGAGACATGCTCTTCGCCGTGTAACAGCGTGGACACGGCGTAAACCACGGTGACTACCCCCCATTGCTGCGGATCAGCTATCCTGTCACGCACGACAAAAGGATTTGTTGCAGAGTCGGTAGATTGCGCAGGCATCAAGGAGAAGTCCCCCCGTGGCATGAGAGTTGCTCGATGTCATCTGTGGGTACACGCAGCGGATTTTCGACTTGGGCAGGTGCAGATGGGTGGCCAGTCTCTGGCGCTCCCGCTTGTGCTCGCCAGATCTTGCAAGCTGGCGCAGGGGCATTTTATATAGCAGCGGCGATGACTCCCGCTGTGTCGTGCGTCCCAAGAGGGAGTTTCACAAGGATTGTATCTGAGCAAAATGCAGCGCCCCATTAAATCGACAAAGTAACCCGCATAATCGCGGGGGAAACCGCAAGGATGAGCGAATGTCGCGGATAAGCAAAACCATCTTCTTTGGATTGCTCATCGCGGTTATTGGCGTGACCGCCAGTTTTGTCGAAATTGCTCACGAACTGGAAGAAAACTCCGGGTTGGGTCTGCTCTTTCAATTGCGCGGTGTGAGACCCGCGCCGTCTGAAGTCGTTATTATCAGCATCGACCGTGAATCCTCAGAGCGCTTAAGCCTGCCCGACAACCCGGATCGATGGTCGCGCTCGCTGCATGCGCGTTTGATCGAGACCCTGGCAAAAGGGGGCGCGAGTGTCATTATCTTCGACTTATATTTCGTCGATCCGCGCTCGGCCACGGAAGATGATTTGCTTGCCGAGGCAATCCGGAGTGCTCGCAATGTCGTGCTAGCGGAGCCGCTCAAGGCGAAAGATATTCCGGCGTCGAAAATCGCCGGCGTTTTGACGGCGGAACATAGGATCGTCGAAACCCTCAAACCGATCGCGCCAGTGTCTCGGGCCGCGTTCGCGTCTGCGCCGTTTGTGCTTCCGAAACTGCCGGTCAAGGTAAATCAGTATTGGGCATTTCAAACGGCTGCCGGGGACTCCCCGACTTTTCCGGTCGTTGCATTTCAGCTCTATGCTCTACCCGCCTACGAAGAGTTTTTCGGCTTGTTGGAAACGGTCAATCCGATCGCCGCCCGAAGGCTGCCCCACAGTTCCATGGCGCTCGAAGCGGGTGGCGCGATACGATTGATACGAGAAATCAGGGCGATTTTTGAAAGCGACTCGTCGTTGGCAGGCCGGTTGAGCGCCGAGCTCAAGCGCTCCGGGCTTGTCCGGCGAGACCCAAGTAAAGCCGCCTCAATTGAATCTCTGATCGGCATGTACGGCGGCGCCGATCATCGTTATCTCAATTATTACGGTCCGCCGCGAAGCCTGCGCACGGTCCCATTCCACCAGGTCCTTCAATCGGGTGACCTTTCAACGGGTGGAACACCGATTGATTTTAAGGGCAAGGCGGTTTTTGTAGGACTTTCGGAAATCGCTCTCACGGAAAAAAAGGACAGCTTCTATACGACCTTTTCACGCTCCGACGGAGTTTTTCTTAGCGGCGCGGAAATCGCCGCCACCGCATTTTCAAATCTTTTGCAAAATAAGCCGGCGACGCCCGTCAGCCCGCCGATTTTGGTCGCCGTGGTTGTCTTCTGGGGATTCTTAGTCGCCGCTATCGGTTGTATTGTTTCGACACCGGCGGCCGCCCTCGCGACCGGCGGCGTTAGCCTCATGTATCTGTTTGCCGCCGCGTTTAAGTTCCATGCCGACGGCACTTGGTATCCGGTCATCATTCCGCTGTTCCTTCAGAGTCCGCTGGCCTTTGGCGGCGGGGTTCTATGGAACTATTTCGAGACCAACAAGGAACGACGGAATATCCGAAGGGCTCTCAGTTACTATGTGCCGGATGAGGTGGTCGATCATCTGGCGGCAAACATCGCCGATATCCGGCGAGACGACCAAACACTCTATGGCGCCTGTCTCTTTACCGATTGCGAGGGTTACACCACCGTCTCGGAGAAAATTTCGGCGCAAGAATTGAACGATTTCATGCACAAGTATTTTGCAGCGATCTTTGAGCCGATACGAAAAAACGGCGGTCGCATAGTCGGCCTCAAGGGTGACGCGGTGCTTGCAGTGTGGCGCGGCGCGCAGGCTGACCCGGCGATCCGCGAACAAGCCTGCGCGGCGGCGTTGGGCATTGCCAGAGCTGTGCGTCGATTCAACGACTCGTTGGAAAACTTCAAATTGCCGACGCGCATCGCCATTCATGCGGGAGAAATTTTTTTCGGCAACATCGGCGCTGAAGACCATTACCAGTACGGCATCATGGGAGATACGGTGAATACCGCTTCGAGAATGGATGGCCTGAATAAGCATCTCGGCACCGAGGTCTTGGTGTCGGACGAGGTCATCCATAACGTTAAAGGTTTTTTGACTAGGGAAGCGGGAACTTTTCTTTTCAAAGGAAAGGCGCAACGCATCCGCGTCCATGAATTGTTGTCCAAGACGGACGAGGCCGCGGAAATACAACGGAACGCTTGCACGATCTTCGCCGAAGGGCTTTCCGCGTTTCGCTGCCACGCGTGGCCGCAAGCGAAGGAAAAATTTCAGCAGTCCGCTGATCTCTGGCAAGGAGACCGGCTGTCGGGCTTTTATCTCAAACTCTTCGATCGATACAAAAATCACCCGCCAAAAGAACCCTGGGAGGGCGTGGTTGAGCTGGAAGAAAAATGATGGGGCCGGGACGCGCTTGAACCGGACAAGACCGGGCGAGGGGTGCTTGTGAAAAAATTCAGCGTTGAGCGGTTTTGTCTGGCCGCGGCGGTGGGGCTCTTCCTGAACGTCGTGCGTCCGCCAGTCTCGACCGCTGCGGCGCTATGCGATCCGTGGGTGGCGAAAATGGTATCCGTGCAGGGCTTGGTCGAGGTGCGCCGAGCCGGCCAAACCCAATGGGTACCGGCGCGTTTGAACGATCTCTACTGCGGCGGCGACCAGGTGCAGGTCGGCGAACGAAGCCGCGCGGACCTGGCTCTGATCAACCAGCCCATCATCCGGCTCGATCAAAACACGACAATCAGCTTGGGAGGAATAAAAGAGCAAACCGTCTCGTGGCTCGATCTCATTAGAGGAGCGTTATATTTTTTCAGCCGCTTGCCCAGAAACTTGGAAGTGCGGACGGCGTTCGTCAATGCCGGAGTGGAAGGCACGGAAGGGCTAATCGTCGTCGACTCCGATCGAACATTGATAACCATTTTCGAGGGAACGGTGCTGGCGAGTAATCCATCCGGCAGTCTCCCGCTCGCCGGCGGCCAGTCGGCGATAGCCGAGCAGGGGAGAGCGCCGGCGTTGACCGTTGTGGTGCGTCCTCGGGATGCAGTACGCTGGGCGATATACTATCCGCCTGCTCTCCATTTTCGACCTGAGGAGTTTCCCTCCGGACCCGGTTGGCAGGGGATGGTGCGGAATTCTCTCGAAGCTTACATGAAGGGCGATTTTCAGGCGGCCTTCGAGAGCATCAAAGGCGTCCCGGATACACTCGGCGAGCCACGCTTTTTTGCATATCGCGCGTCGCTGCTCCTGGGCGTAGGACGGTTCGATGAGGCAAGCAAGGACATCGAGCGCGCGTTGAGCTTGAATCCGAACTACAGCGACGTCATTGCGCTGCAATCGATCGTTGCAGTGGCGCAGAACGACAAAGAGCGAGCACGCGACCTGGCGCAGAGGGCTGTCACGGCCGATCCGAATTCCGCCGCCGCGCTGATTGCCCTTTCTTACGCGCAGCAGGCCAACTTCGATCTCGAAGCCGCGCTGAACAGCCTGCAACGAGCGGTACAGGCGAGTCCGGAAAATGCCCTTGCTTGGGCCAGATTGGCTGAACTTTGGTTGTCGTTCGCGCAACTGAGCGAGGCGCTGGAGGCGGCACAGAAAGCGGTGGCATTGCAGCCAAATCTATCAAGAACACAAATGGTTCTCGGATTCGCCTATCTTACCCAAGTGAAGACGGAAGAAGCCAGGAAGGCGTT
>JBOHVN010000009.1:0-12839 GCA_050735675.1 Binatia bacterium
GAACCTCATCAAAGACCTTGCCGATCACCTACGAATGACATCGGACGCCGATCAAGCGCTCTACCTCGCCAAAATAGCCGGCAAGGATCGCGTCGAAACGCTCCCCGCCGCGGATGGCCTAGGTCTGATCTCCATCGCCACCGATCAAAGCGCTTGAGAAATAGTCGGAGCAATTTTTCACCATTTCTTCAGCTGCGATCTTCAAACAAATCAAAAGAATTCGGCTTGATCCAAATTTCATTTCTTGAAGCCCGCAACCGTGGCTCGCCAATTCTCTTCATTCTCGCCCGGCACAATCGGAAAGTAGTAGCTGACGCGATCGAGCAGCCCGTCATATTTCCGCAAAACTTTTTTAGGTAACTCCGCCCAAGTGCCGCGCAAGGCAAGCCGCTCGAGCATTTCGTCGGTGATGAGTGAGGGCATGTCATTCCATCGGCCGCCCGTTGCCATCGCCTTGAGTTGATCGGCGACATCGCCCCAACCTTCGAGTTCGAACACCCGCCGGTACGGCGGCGTGCTTGCGTAGAATGAAATTTGCCGGCGCGCCTCCGCTTCGTACATCGCCGTCTCTTTTGGGTCGTCAGTGGGAATCACAAAAATACTGCTCGATAGTTCGATCGCTTCGCGCTTCCGTTTGCCCAGTGCCAAACCTTGCTCCACGTTGGGCAGCACCACCTCCCTCAGGTAACGGGCCGTGTGCAGCGGGTGCGCGTGAAAGCCTTCGCACAGCTCGCCGCCAAGCTGGCACATGCGGCGATTCACCCCGGCAATAAAGATTGGGATGCGGTGGTAGCCGTGCGGCTCGGGACTGAAGAACGGCGTCATCAGCGTGAGCTTGAAGAACTCGCCCTGAAAATCGAGCCGCGTGCGGTTCTGCCAGCAGTCCCAGAACGCCCTCACGGCGAGGATCACCTCGCGCATTTTCTCCACGGGTCTTTCCCACTTGACGCCGAAGCGCCGCTCATTATGTCCTTTCACCTGCGTGCCTAAACCAAGGACGAACCGGCCTTTGGAAAACCGCGCGAGATCCCAGCCGATCGAGGCGAGAATCGCCGGGCTGCGCGCGAACGCCACGGCGATGCTCGTGCCCACGCTCAAACGTTCGCTGTGCTCGGCGGCGAGCACCAGAGGCAAAAACGGCTCGTGCGCCGTCTCGAACGTCCACAGTCCGTCGAAGCCGGCATCGTCGGCGAACCGCGCAAGAGCCGGCATCTGGCTCAAGTCATGAACCAGCAAACTGGCGTCGAATTTCATCGCTCCACTCCGAACTTTAATTTTACAATCATGAGTCCTTGACTCCTCGAGTAACTACAATTACGCTCCACGATCGATTTTACACCGCGCGCCTGCGGCGACACGAGAGAGAGGCCGGCATATGAAAACAACTCTACGACAATCATATACGGGATTGTTAGTCGTGATCCTGACGGTTTATTGCGCCGGCGTGTTACCGGCTCAGGAAAAATCCGCGCCCGACAAAGTCCGCATCGCGGTGGCGACGAGCTCGTTGGCCTTCCTCGTGCCGTTCGTCGCCAAGGATCGCGGCCTTTATCTCAAACACGGCAGCGAAGTCGAGATCATTCAAATGCGCCCCAATGTCGCCATGGCCGCTCTGATCAGCGGCGACATCGACTATGTCGAGCTGATCGGCTCGATCATCCGCGGCGCGGCCAAAGGCCTCCCCGTGCGCGCGATCTCCACCGGCATCAAAGCGCCGTTCTTCAGTTTCGTCGCCCAGCACAAGTACAAGACCATGAAAGACCTGAAAGGCGCGATCATCGGCATGACTTCGATCGGCGGCACCAATCATGTCAGCACTCGTCTGACTTTGCGCCAGTTCGGTCTCGATCCCGAAAAGGATGTTAAGCTTCTGGCCATCGGCGACGAAAAACTCATGTACGAAGCTTTCAAGATCGGCCGCGTCGACTCGGTCGTCGTCGCGCCGCCGTTTTCCGTGCAACTAAGACGAGAAGGATTTCCTCTGCTCGCGCACACGGCGGAGTATGTCACGATTCCGTTTTCCGGCCTCGGCACCACTGTCGAAAGAATCAAGAGCAATCGCCCGCAAATCAAAAGACTCTTAAAAGCGGAGATCGAAGCCTTGCGCTACATTCAAACCAACGCCGCCGGCACGACCGAAGTCATCCGCAAGCGCTTCAACATGGAAGAGAAGCTCGCGCGCGAATCCTACGACGTCGTGGTCAACGCCTTCAGCCGCGACGGCCGCGTGCCGCTCGACGGCGTCGACATCCTGTTGCAGATCGAAAAGGACCAGAAGCTGATTCCGGCAACGGTTACGCCGCAAATGGTCGTCGAGCCATCGCTTGTGGATGACGTATTAAAGGAACTCGGCGCCAAGTAAAGGTTGACCATGCAGCACAGGATCTCAATTGGCTTCATGCGATGAATTTATTTCCTTCCCCTTGAGAGCCTGGGTCCCAGTGTCATTCTGAGACGCAGGCGAAGAATCTCGACCGATATCGCCGTTGGAAAAGGCGCGACCCTTCGGCGTCGCAGGATGACGGAGGAGAATTTCGAACCAAAATTTCCTTTTGCGCCCTTTGCATTGCTATGCTTAAAGGTTTTCTCCGTTTGCGCAAAATAGCCCAACGGCCGTAGCTCATGAAGAGGGAAATTTACTCGCGCCAAGTCGCCAAGTTCGGATTCTTTTTTTCTTAGCTTTGCGTCTTTGCGCCTTTGCGCGAGATATTCCGATTTTCGGTTGCGGCTCTGCCGCGCTAGGTTCTTTGCGGCTAAAGCTTCTTGACCCGCACCCGCCGCTGCAAACGCTTCTCGCCGGTCTGGTAGTGTTCACCCTGGACCGCGAGCTGCGCTTCGTTCTCGTCCTCCTCCGACCACAAGCCTAAGTTGTAGCCGAACCACGGTTCTTGCGGTTTCAACTTGGGCAGCTCCAGGCGCTCCCAAAGCTGCTTGGCGCGCTCCATATATTCCTTCTTCGGCAACGACACCGGCGGGTAGTCCCACTTTCGCGTCGCGTCGATCAACATCGCTGAGCTTCCGGCGATTTCGTCGAGCGAGTGCCCCGCTTCCTGCCCGGGAGGGAATACCGACGGGTCCATCTGCGGCGTGCGATTGCGAATGATCAGCACGTCGCGGTGCGGCTGCATGCGAAAGGCCATGGCCCAGAAAAGTGAATCCAAGTTTCGCGCATCGATATCCTCGTCGACGGCGATGACCATTTTGCCGGTGGCGGGATTGTAACCGACCATGCTGTGCAGCGCCTGCCAGACATGCGCCTGGTTGATCTTTTTTATCTTGATCACGCAGATCTGGCGCACCGCAATGCTGTGAAACGTGACTTCGATAATGCCCGGAATGTTGCACTGGTCGCGCAGGAAGCGCAGATAGTTTCCTTCCGCCGCCACCTGGCGCATGACGCTCGATTCGCTTGGCGGCATCTGGCTGATGATCGTGGCGAAGATCGGGTTATTTCGGTGCGTGATGCACTTCACTTCGAAATAAGGATTGAGCAGCCGCTCGGCAATGTAACCGGTGGATTCGCCGAACGGCGCTTCGGGTTCCAAAAACTCCGTCGAGATCTCGCCCTCGATGACGATCTCGGCATTCGCCGGCACGAGCACGTCGTGGGTCTTGCACTTGACGACTTCGATGGGCGCGCCGGCAAGCCCGCCCGCGACGTCGAGCTCGCTCACGCTGAATGGAATGCGCGCCGGCGCCGTGTACGCGACGCACGGCGGCGCGCCGATCACCAACGCTGCTTGCAACGGAATGCCGCGCTCCTGGCATTTACGCCAGTGATAGCCGCCATGATTGCTCGAGCTTAGAAAGACACCGGTCCGCGTCGGGCTCTTGATGTGGCCGCGGTAGTTGCCAACGTTGATGTTGCCGGTCTCAGGATCTTTGGTGAACCAGTGGGACGCCGTCGTAAACGGCGCGCAATCGTAACCGGGAGTCGAAATCGGAATCGGAAATTCGCCCAGGCCGCCCTTTTCCATCAGCGACCCGCCCATATAGACGACTTCGTGAACCGGCGCCTTGTCGACGATCTTCGGCGCGATCGGATTGCTCTGCGCCTTGTTCCAGCGATCGACGATCTCTTCAGGCCGGCACTGCAATCCAAACCCGTAGATCCGCCGTGACGCCGCCAGCGTGCCGACGACGACGGGAATATCGTACTTGTTTCCCTTCGCATCGACGACATTGGTAAACATAAACGCGCGCCGCTCTTCCTCCGAAAGCCCGCGAAATTGCCAGCGCACCAGCGGCATCAGCTCGGTGTCTTTGTTTATTTGCTCGTCGATCTTGACCAGCAACCCCGCTTGGTCGAGCGCCGCGATATGTTCCCGTAAGTCTTTGAAATAGCCCATCACGAATTCTCCTCGGTCCCAATTTGACCAGACGGTGATATTTTATTTTGATCGGGAATTCCAGCGGAGACAGATTTCGATCGTCACCGTATCTCGATTCGCGAACATGTCACCCTGAGCGCAAGCGAAGGGTCTGTTTTTCTCGCGTGAGTTCAATGAAAACCCGGACAAAACAGATCCTTCGTCGCGGAGTTTATCCTGAGCATGGCCGAAGGGCTCCTCAGAATGACATGTGGCAGAGATCTCGTCCCCTTGTTACTTTGCATCCTATGCGTTTCGCGGTCAGAGCATCCGAAACAGAAATGGCCCTCTACCACTGGAACCTTTGGAACGATTTGGAACTAATGGAACTAAGTTTTTCAGAATCCCAGCGCGCACCCGCCCTTGCGCGGGTCGGAGCCGCCGATGAACGCGCCGGACTCGGGATGAATCGTAATCGCGTGCGCGCCGCCGAAACTTTCCGGCTTGCCGCCGACGACTTGGTGGCCGCGGCGGGTCAGTTCATCTCTCACGCTCTGGGCGAACTCCGGTTCCAATCCAACTTTGGTTCCTTCGATATGGTTGAAGCGCGCCGCCGAGATCGCTTCCTGCGGCGTCATGCCGGAATCGATGAGATTAGTGATGATCTGCACTTGCACTTGCGGCTGCACATGGCCGCCTTTCAAGCCAAGCGCTGCATATGGCTTGCCGTCGCGCAAAATCATTCCTGGCATCAGCGTGTGCACAGAGCGCTTATGCGGCCCGATGCAGTTGGGATGGCTTTCGTCGAGCGCAAACAAATGACCGCGGTTCTGCAAGATGATTCCCGTCTCGGGTTCGACGACACCCGAGCCAAATCCCATGAAGTTGCTTTGAATGAACGAGACGAGATTGCCTTCGCTGTCCGCCGCCGCGACATACTCGGTATCGGCATCGCGTGCCCCCTCTTTCATTCTCCCCCGCTGCGGGGGAGACACAGAGGGGGCTGTATTCAGCGGCACGGTGTCGATTAAATTAGTGGTCCGGTCTATGCGGATTCGCGGGCGTAACGCCTCCATCCGATTGGGAGTGACCAAATCGCTCACGGAGACTTTCATAAAATCACGGTCGGCGAGATAACGGTCGCGATCGGCGAAGGCAAGCTTCTTCGCCTCGATCATCAGATGCAGAGTATCGGCGCTTTTTGGACCCATCGACTTGAGGCCGAAGCCTTCAAGAATCTTGAGCATTTCAAGCGCGGCGAACCCCTGAGTCGCAGGCGGCAGCTCATAGACGTCGTAGCCTCGGTAATTGGCGCTGATCGGCTCTATCCAATCCGACTCATGTTGGGCAAAATCTTTGAGCGTGAAAAGACCGCCGAGCTTTTCAGAGCAACGCACGATCTTGTCCGCGATCTCACCTTGGTAAAAAACTGCGGCGCCTTCATCGGCGATGCCTTTCAACGTCTTTGCCATCCGCGGATTCTTAAAAATCTCTCCCGCTTTCGGCGTCCTGCCGTTGACTAGATAATTGATCGACGCGCCTTCATCGGACTTCAAGCTCGTCTCGGATTCGCGCCAGGATGCGGCGGTCAATTCGGCGACCGGAAAACCTTCCTCGGCGTGCCTGATCGCCGAACGCAAAACCTCACGCAGTGTCTTTGATCCGTAAGAATCCAGCAGCGCCGCCCAACCATGCACGGCGCCGGGGATCGTGACCGAATGAATGCCGCGCTGCGGCATCTCTTTGAAGCCGCTCTTACGACAGAAGTCGAGGTTGGCTGCGTACGGCGAGCGACCACTGGCATCCAACGCCTTTAGAGTTTTGTCCTTGGCGGAATAAAAAAGCGCGAACGCGTCGCCACCGATGCCGAGAGAACTTGGCTCCAGCACGCCGAGTACCGCCGTCGTCGCCACTGCCGCGTCAATAGCGTTTCCGCCGTCCATCAAGACGCGCACACCAGCGAGCGTCGCCAGGGGCTGGCTGGACACGACCATGCCGTTTTTAGCAAAAGTACTAAATTTTTCTGGCATGATTCGGTACGAAGAAACCTCCAGAGTTCAATGTTCAAAGTTCCAGGTTCAACGTTTCAATCTCTTTGGGTCGATTCCCCGCAGGTTGCTGCGTTAAGTGAATCGTCTCTCCGAAGTCCGTCATTCCCGCATGCTTTAAGCGGGAATCCAGACGGGCTCGGAACTGGACCCCCGATAAAAACATTCGGGGGTGACGCCTTGAAGATAATCCTCATGGCATAACTCTGATACCCCGCAGCTTGCTGCGGGGTTGTTCATTTTCAGTCCGGAGTTTGAACCTTGAACTTTGAACCGGCGCGGCGCGTGCGCCGCGCCTCTACGCCGCCGCCGATTCTTCGATCTGCGCCATCGCGGTCGCTAATGCGCTGCGGTACGCCCGGTCGACGGCGAGACTATCTTGCGCCGCCCGGATCACCGCTTGCGCGGTCGCGTCGTCGATAACATAGCGGTCATAAATCGGCTCGAACATGTCGGAATGGTCCTCGTCCGCCACCATGTGCACGCGCGTGTTGGCGTCGAGACCTTCGATCGTGCCGCCCAGATCGGCGACGCGCTTGTGCGCGAAGCGCGCAGTGAATCCGCCGCCCTTGACGATCGCCGGGTTGTTTTTTCTCTCGGTGATGTGATTGACCGTCAACGATTCGATCCACGGTCTGGTAGTTGCCAAGTACATCCACGCCATGATTGCTGCTCTCGCCCCGGGGTGGAGATTGGTCTCCGCGGTCGCCGCCGCCATCTGGTCGTCGGTTAAGTGGGCGGCACCGAGCCGCTTGTCAAAAATCAACTCGTCTTTCTCATGCTCCCAGATCGCCCGCTTCACATCGAGCGGCGCCTTGACCGCCGCCGCGCCCCAGCAGTCGCGCCGGCTCTTGATGTAATGCGGATAGTGCAGATCCCAAATCTGCTGCCGCGCCGGCGTGAGTTTTACCGAGAACAATTGTTTGTACTCCGGAGTCTCGAAGTGGCAGTTGACCATTTCGTTCAATGTTTCTCTAATTTGTGGCCATAGACTCATAGTTACCTCCTGAGCAAATTGCATCGGTGCCTTTCTGTCCAACACGTAAAAAATCGGCTAGATTCTTGACTCTGCTCAGAATGACCTCCTAGAATGTTGTCATCCTGAAGGATCTCCTGTACCAATCCCATCACTCCATTACTCCATCACTCTCTCTTACCCGGCAACTTCTCCTGCGCCAAGGCGATGCCGTTGCGGAACATCGCATTAAACGCCAGCGAATCCTTAGCCGCCTGGATCGCGCGTTGCTCTTTCTCACCCGTCGCGTATTCCCTGAGAAACGGCAGAAACATGTCGCTGTGTTTCTCATCCGCTTGGCTGTGCGCTTCCATATTGGGAATCTGCTTCCAGGTGAACCCCATCTCCGCCATCCATTTCTTCGCCATACGCGTGGATTGTCCCCCGCCCAAGTCCCCCAGCAGCCGATCGTCATTGCACCATTCTGTGATGGTCATGCCCGCCAGCGCCTCTGTCCAACTCATCTCGCTGGTCATCCATGACCAGGCGTAGAGGACCGTGCGGGTCTCCGGCAACGGCTGGGCATTGAGAATCTCTTCAGGTTCGAGGCCAACGGACTTTCCCTGCCGAATAATCAGGTGCAGGTGGCCGTATTCGGAAAAATCGTCCCGAATAATTTCTTCATATTCGTGTTCCAAGATTTTCTGCTTGACCGCCAAGACCGGGCAGTTCGCGGATACATGCGCCCAACAATCGCGCCGGTGGCGCACGAAGAGGCTCTGCTGTTTTACCATGATCGCGGCACGCGGCTTGGTCATCTTGATTGAGAAATAATAGTCGAGCTCCGGAGAGCGGATATAATCGCGCACCATCGCGCCCAGCCGTTCTCGCCACTCCGCCTCGTTCACGACTTTCCTCCTTTGTAGAGCATGTCGATGAATCCCTGTTGCACTAAACGATCGACGATGCTGTTGTCGAACAGTTTCATTTTCGTCGCTCCCGAAGAGCCGACCATTTCGAGCACGGTATCCACGGCGGCGGGATCGACTCGTGGAACAGCATCGAGATATTTGGTGACGAATTCATAATGCATCTCGGTTGCACCGCCCCTCTGCCCCATGTACCTGGCCAGCAATTTCAGCGCTTGAGGTTTTCCGGTCTTGAGCGCCGCGATGCCTTCAATGTAAGCCGCGACAATGCCTTCAACCGACTTGGGCGATTGTCGATAATAGTCATTGCTAACGGCCAACAAATTCATCGAGAAAGGAATTCCCAGTTCCGCAGCATCGACCAACATCCTGGCTCCGGGACCTGGCGCCTGAGACGACACGCGACCGTCGGCTTGCCTGGCGCGAAATCCCATGTCGGCTTCCACGACGCCGCCAAACTGGCGCAGTTCGGTCTTCCCTTCGAGATCGAGCTTGCGCACAATCAGCCGTGTGACGAACTCGCTCGTGGAGCCGAACCGTGTGATCGCAAGCGTTTTGCCCTGGAGCTGCTCGGGTCGTTGAATGTCCGGTTGAACCCACAATTGCATGCCGGGCCGGCTGGTGTTACTACCGACGGCGATAATCGGAGCGCCCTTGATGATCGCGGCGAGGACGGCATTGCTCGCACCCAACGCCGCATGGACACTTCCGCCGACCAGCGCCTGGATCGCCACAGCTCCTGAACTGATATGAACTAGATCAACATCAAGCCCTCGCCGGTCGAATGCGCCGATCTCTTTCGCCATCCAAACGCCGGCCATCGTGGGACTGATGGCAGCGTAGGCGAAAGCGATTTTCTCTTTGCCAGTTTCGGCGCTGTGCGCAGATATGGCAAAGAGAACAAATATTGCGAACACCGATAGAAAGATGTTGGTTGCCGCCGCCCGATGACCGGAGACTCCTTCCCCCTCGAGGGACTGTCTCGCAATGTCATCCTGAGGCAACAGCCGAAGGATCTCGTCTTCGTACGTGACTGAGGATGCGCGATGCTTCGCTGCGCTCAACATGAAAGCGATGGGGCTTTTGTTCATTGCGATACAGTCTCCGCCAGAGGAAGGTCGGGATGAGGGTGCCGCGAGCAAGGTGTTCATTTTTATACCCCTTCCTTGATCCTTAAAGGGAAGGAGATCTTGAGGTCCGAGAACATATCAAGTCATCGCCTCCATCGCATCGGCGATGCCGGTTTGATAAACGCGATAAAGCTCCTCGGACTCTTTGGCGGCATTGAGAATGATTCTTTCGTTTTCGCCGTAGCCGAACTCGTCCCAAATGGAAAGGAACATGTCGACATGCTCTTTGTCCGCCGCGCGATGCGCTTTCCAGTTAGGCAAATCGTCCCACGTGATCCCCAGGTACTTTATCCAAAGTTCGCCCATGCGCGCGGCGTGGCCGCCGCCGAGATCGGCGAGCAAGCGATCGTCCTGATTCCATTCCGTCATGGTCATGGCCGCCAGACCTTCTAGCCAGTGCTTCTTCTTGCACATCCAACCCCAGGCATAGAGCGTCGCGGTCGTTGTCGGAATCGGCTTGGCCTCCAGAATATCCTTGGCGGACAAACCGATGGCGTTCCCCTGCCGGATAATCAAGTCCAAGTGGCCATGCTCGGAATGCTGATCGCGAATCATCTCCTCGTATTCATGCGCGAGAATTGTTTGCTTCACCGACAGCACCGGGCAGTTGCCGGAAACAAACGCCCAGCAATCTCTACGATGCCGGACATAAAGCGAAAGCTGTTGGAGAAGCAGTTGCGCTCGCGCCCGAGTGATCGGCACCGAGTAGTAACGTTCGAGCTCCGGTGAAGACATGGTTTCCCGCGCGAGCTTGCCGAAGGCGGCTTCCCAACCTTTAGCATCCATTCTTGTTCCTCATCGTGCAACCGAAGATTTCAAGTGTCTTTGGCTAGCTTCTCCATCTCAGCCGCGATTCCGCCGCGAAACATTATATGAAGCTCCATGGACTCTTTGGCGGCTTGGTACACCAACGCTTCTTTTTCGCCGGTGGCGTACCGCTCAAAATCTTCCAGGAACATATCGCTATGGTCCTCGTCTGCCTGGCTGTGGACTCTAAAATTCGGCATTTGCTCCCAGCCGAACCCCAAATCATCCATCCAGCGCTTGGCCATGCGGGTGGAAAGCCCGCCGCCGAGATCCTGAAGCAACCGGTCGTCGTTGGCCCATTCGGTAATCGTATTCGACACCAGCCCTTCGAGCCAGCTTTTTTCTCTCGCTATCCAAGCCCAGGCATAAAGAGTCGCCATCGTGGAAGGCAGGGGGTGGACATTCAGAACTTCATCGGACGTCAAACCCAGCGCCTTTCCCTGGCGAACAATTAGGTCCAAGTGTCCGTGCTCGGTGTATTCATCCTCGATGACTTCGCCGTACTCATGCCGCAGGATCTTCTGCTTCACGGACATATGCGGGCAATTGGCCGAGACATGCGCCCAGCAGTCGCGCCGGTGGTGAATAAAGAGTCCCAATTGCGTGATCAGCGCCTGAGCGCCAGGCTTGGTGATCTTCACCCGAAAATAATGATCCAACTCAGGCGAGCGCGTCGCCTGCCGGACCAATTCTCCTAGCTCCCGCCGCCATTCCGCTCGTTTCATATCCGTCTCCCTCGCCTATCTGCGCCTGTACCTGACGATATTAGCAAGGAGCGTCAATTTTCTCCCCGGATTTTCCTACTCATTTTGCTAGCAGCTTCCTTGAAGCAGTTAGTTTAGAGGCTGCTCAAAACGATCTCAGAGACAAGGCGCGCGAAAAATCGACGAGCGGAGGCGTACAGAGTCAGTACGTTGACGCGAGGCCGATTGAGCGCAACGAAGTCTATGAGTCGTTTTCAGCAGCCTCTTAGATCGGCCAGCCATGTTCAGAAACGTCGACGCGGTTGCCTTCGACATCTTTGATCCAGCTTTCCGCAACAGCGCCGAACGTATTTTCTTCCGCCTTCGTGTCGGCGAGTTTCTCAATCTCTTTGACGCTGTCGACTTTGAAGCCGAAGTGATGGATCCCCCACGGATACTTATCAGTGCTGATAAGCGCCACGTCCATATGGCCGTCGGAAAGATAGATCGTCCCGCTCGGCCCGCGATATTTTTCCTCCATTTGAAAAATTCTCTTGTAGTACTCGGCGCTCTTCTCGCGGTCAGCGACATTGATCGCAATATGTCTGATCCTTGGCTTTTCCATGGCAATCCTCCTGATTCTTTACTTGACGATATTGGTGCGACGAGCAGATCTTTTATAAGCCTTTTGCTCGGTGATGTCATCCTGAACGAAGTGAAGGATCTCGACCGAGATTGAGAGACGAATCGGAAAGATTTCTCGTCCCTTCGGTCCTCGAAATGACAGTCGCCACTATTCAATTCAACGGAATCTGTCCCATCGCCCGCGCCACGCCCTCGCGATAGAGGGCAAACAGGTCGAGCGATTCCTTCACCGCGGCCAGCGCCATCGACTCCTTCTCCCCGGTCGCGTATTCCGCGAGAAACGGCAAAAACATATCGCTATGCTCTTCGTCCGCTTGCGAATGCGCAACGAAGTTCGGCATGTCGCGCCAGGCGATCCCCATATCCTCCGTCCAGCGCCGGCCCATGCGCGTCGAATGGCCGCCGCCGATGTCACGCAATAGCCGGTCATCGTTGGTCCATTCTGTAACCGTCAGCGCGGATAATCCTTCGACCCAGCTCTTGGCGTGCGTCAGCCATGCCCATGCATAAAGCGTCGCCGTCGTGCTGACGAGCGGCTTGGTGTCGATGACTTCTTGAGGCGTCAGCCCCAATTTTTGCGCTTGGCGAATGATGAGGTGGAGGTGACCGTAATCGGAGAACTGATCTTTGATCACTTCGCCGTACTCATGTTGTAAGATCGCCTGCTTCACCGCCATCACTGGGCAATTCGCCGAGACCAGCGCCCAACAATCCCGCCGGTGCCGGATGTAAAGCCCCAACTGCGTGATCATCAGCCGTGCCCGCGGCGTATTCATCTTAACTGAAAAATAATGCTCCAACTCAGGCGAGCGCATATGGTCGCGCACCATCTCACCGATAACGTTCCGCCACTCCGAGACCTGCATTAGGACACTCCTTCGATCTTAATCTGTCTCTCCAGCTGTCTCCCGTATATAAAAATTCGCCCCGGCTGCCAAGCGGACTCCCGTCGGTAGAAACCTCATCACCTCACACGGAGCAAAAAACTCCAGGAACCATTGAGCCACACCCCTAGTGATGGCGACAATCCCCACCAATTTTCGATTTTGGATTTTAGATTTCCGATTATCGGAATAGGGAATACGAGAATCGAGTCCTAAAAATCTTCTTCATGATTTTGCCTTGCGTAATCTAAAATCGGCAATCGAAAATCTAAAATTGAATCATTTGATCAGCCTACTCGCCCGCGCCAGCACCTCCCGCGGAATCGCCTCACAATTTTAGATTTTGGATTTTCGATTTTAGATTGGCGGATCATCGGATGACTCGATCTGCTCTAGCTAAAACATTGGGTGGAATGGCTAATCCGATCTGCTTCGCCGTCTTGAGATT
>JBOHVN010000010.1:0-12686 GCA_050735675.1 Binatia bacterium
TGCAAAGCGGAATAATGACTCCCCGAATGGTACCCGACCGCGATGTCCGTGCGCGCCAGATCGCCAGGCACGGAAACGCTGGACTCACCCGGAACAACAATGGCCGCTTCACAAACACTGTAAGCGTTCCCCCACATAACGCCTTCTTCAACTTTCGCGGACTGGTTTACCGTCCAATGGCAAGCACAACTAACATCGCCGGCGTCTTCACCCTTGCGTCCATGGCCTTCGGCATAACGTTCGAACGCTCCAAAGCGATTATCCGCAAGCGCAATCGGTAAATCGACGGCGGCGAGGCGGGGCGTGTTCTTGGGGCTTCCTTCTACATTGAGTTCGTAGTCGAGACCTTCCTCGGTAAAATAGCCCTTTTCGTCGGCGACCCAATCGTTGAGCCTGCCATGCGGTTGAATAACGAATTTGGCCATAGCGCGGTCTCCGTCAAATTTTCTTATCGGATGCTACGTCATCATCTTGCACGTTTGCAAATGCCTTTGTACGTGCACATAAATTTTGGCTGCGACCCGTGCAGAGAAGATTTTCGTGGCATCGTTTTAACGGGCAAATTACTTGACATATGAAATATATGCCTATAAAGAAATGATTATCCAGCCAAAGTTGCGAGTCTCAGCACCGATTTACGAGCATGAGTGAGTTGACAAGAGTAACGGATCGGAGAGTTCCCGCCCAATGACCGCTACGGCGCTATTTTTCACAATTACTTTTCTCTCGTTCCTCATACCACTTCGGCTCGAGGCGCAAACAACAGCGGCAGCGTGGCAGGCGGAATGGGACAAGACCCTGGAGGCCGCGAAGAAAGAAGGCAAGGTCACAATTTCTATTCCCGCCAGCGCCGAGATGAGAAAGCAGATTGAAGAGAACTTCAAAAAGCGCTACGGCATCGACGTAGAAGTTTTCACCTCGCGCGGCAGCGCTGGCGTGCGGCGCATGGCCGATGAGTTCAAGGCGGGCGTGCGCCACTTCGATCTCCACATCGGCGGCTCTTCTTCGGTCGTCTCCGGCATGTTGGACGAGGGGATACTGGATCCCATCGAGCCCTGGCTGGTTCTCCCCGAGGTGAAAGATCCCAAGCAATGGTGGGGCGGCCATATGTGGGTGGATAACGCCAGGCGTTACATCTACATGTTCCAGGCTTACCTGACCGAGAGTATCTGGCATAACACCGACTTGGCCAAGCCCGCCGAGGTGCGTTCCTACGACGATCTTTTGAATCCAAAATGGAAGGGCAAGATCGGCTATCTCGATCCGAGAACGCCGGGCGCCGGCGACTCCCATTGGTCATTCATGTGGGACGTGAAAGGCGAGGAGTATCTTCGAAAGCTCGCTCAACAAGAATTGCTTCTCGGGCGCGATCAGCGCGTGCTCGCGGAAAATCTCGCCAAGGGCAGGGTAGCGATTATGGTCGGCTTGACCTACTACACCTATCTCCCGTTCATCAAAGCCGGCTTGCCGATCAACGCCTTGCCGGCGCTCAAAGAAGGCACCTACGGCACCGGTGGCAGCGGCAACCTCGCCATCATCAAAACGCCGGCCCACCCCAACGCCACGAAAGTTTTCGTCAACTGGCTGCTCGGCCGGGAAGGACAGGAGATCGTCTCCAGGGCGCTCGGCCAATCAACGCGGCGCCTCGACGTCGATACCAAGTGGCTGAGAGAAGCCGGCGTCATCCCGGCGAAAGATCACGTCTCGGTGAAAGAATTTTGGCAGATCGAAAATCAGTCCGAAACAAAGCTCGATAAAGTGCGCGCGCCGGCGCAGAAATTTGCCCGGGCGCTGCTACGCTAACGCATGGCGCAGGAAACTTTTACCACGAAGGTCACGAAGAGCACGAAGTCAAGAGATTTGGAACTATCCATGTCGAAACCTTCGCGGCCTTCGTGTGCTTCGTGGTGAGATCGTATTTTCAATTGGGCAAGCTAGGAGTGATGCGTCAGATAATTTGCGCGAGCGGCGAGAACTTTCAACCAGAGTAATCTGATGTCGCAAACTTATTTCTCCGATTTTCGTTCCTACATCGATGAGCTGGAAAAACGCGGCAAGCTTTATCGCTGGAAGCGAGCGGTAAACAAAGACAGCGAATTGATGCCGCTCATGCGTTTGCAATATCGCGGCATCCCGGACGATCAAAGAAAGGCATTTCTATTTGAAAACGTCGTCGATAGCCGCGGGTGTCAACATAACATTCGCGTCGCCACCGGCATGTACGGCTCGTCGCGCGAGATCGCGGCGTTGGGATTAGGCTGCGACGAGCCGTCGGAAATCTTCGAAAAATGGCGTCATGCGCTCGCCAAACCGTTGGAGCCGGAGCGCGTTAGCAGTTCGCCGGTGCAAGAAATCGTTTACACCGGAGAGACGCTGAAGAAATTCGGCGTCACAAGTTTGCCTGCGCCGGTGGAGGAGCCAGGCTTTAGCGGCGGCATCCGCGCCACGGCGCCGTTCATCACGCAAGACCGTGAGAGCGGTGTGCGCAACGTCGGCATGTACAGCGGCCATTTCCGGGGCGAAGATAAACTGATCGCCGGCATCGCCCCGACCCATCACGCGATTCTCTATCACCATCGCGGCGCGGCCGGGCGGCAAGAACCGTTGCCGGTGGCGATCGTGCTGGGCGCCTTGCCGGATATTAATTTCGTGTCCGCCGCCAACCTTCCTTACGGCGTCGATGAGCTGGCTGTTGCCGGCGGGATTCGCGGCCGGCCGGTCGATGTCGTTCCCTGCAAAACCATTCCGCTGGAGGTTCCCGCCGACGCCGAGATCGTCATCGAAGGAGAAATCTCCATCGATCGCAAGGAGCGCGGCGAACCGTTCAGCGATTATCCCGGCTATCTGATGGTCGAGCGCGAGTTTCGCGCGGTGATCGATATCAAAGCGATCACCATGCGCCACGAGGCGATTTTCACCGCGATCCTAGTCGGCTTGCCGCCGAGCGAGTCCAACGGCATCTCGCGCACCTGCCGGGAGATGATGCTTTACAACCATCTGCGCTACGGTTGCGCGATTCCGGAAGTTTTAGAAGTGTCCTGCCCGGAGATGGGCGGCGGCTGGAACTGGTGGGTGATTCGCATGAAGAAAACCCATCCGAGCAAGCCGAAACAAGCGCTGCACGCCGCCGCCGGCATGGATCCGACCAGCAAGATGATTATCGCCGTCGACGAGGACATCGATCCGAAGGATCCCGATATGGTGATGTGGGCGATGAGCTTTGCCATGCAGCCGCATCAGGACGCCGAGATCATTACCGGCCGGGTGCCGCTGCTCGATCCTTCGGCACACTCGCTCATGCGCGGGCGCGAGGAGCGCAGCTTTCCCGGCGCCGTGGGGTGTTCTGGTTTATTGATCGACGCCACGCGCAAGGGGCCTTTTCCGCCGGTCGGTCTGCCGAAGAAATCCTACATGGAGAGCGCGCTCAAGATCTGGCAGCAGGAAGAATTGCCCAAGCTCAATCTCAAAACCCCGTGGTACGGCTACCCGCTTGGTCTTTGGGATGAAGAAGACGATCGCTTGGCCGAGTTGGTGGCGCGGGGAGAATATTTTCAGTCCAAGCAAACGAAAGGACATTGACATGGCGAAACGAGCGACCAGCTATGAGCTGTGGTTAAAGGAAGAAGGTATTCCGGTCGTAGACGGCTACGGCGTCGAAGATGTGACCGTGCTGGCGCGCAAGCCGTGGAAGCGCACCGGCGGCAGCGGCGCCTACATCGATCTCAAAGGCATGGAAGGTTTCACCGGCATGTATGTCTGCGAGATTCCTCCCGGCGGCTCGCTTAACCCGGAAAATCATCTCTACGAGGAATTGATTTACATCATCAAGGGCGTCGGCGCCATGGAAGTTTGGCCGGCCGGCGACGACCAGCGCAAAATGCACTTCGAGTGGCAGCAGGGAAGCCTGTTCGCCGTGCCGCTCAATACGCGCCACCGCATGATCAACGGCAGCAACGAGCCGGCGTTTTTTCTGGCGGTGACCAGCGCGCCGCTGATGATCGACCTACTGCACAACATTCCGTTCGTGATGGGCAGCGATTATAAATTCGCCGACCGCTTCGATGCCGAGAAAAACTATTTTGTTCCCACCAACGAGCGCAAAGAAGTCGGCGGCTTTATCAACTGGGAAACCAATTTTATCGCGGATGCGCGCGGCGCTTTGGTCGATCCGTCGGAGGCCAAAGGCTTCGGCGTCAAGATCACCTCCTTCGATATGGGCGGCAGCACGCTGGTCGGCCATATCGCCGAGTGGCCGGTGGGACGCTATCACAAGGCGCATTTTCACCAGGGCGGGGCCATCCTGCTGATTCTGCGTTCCCAAGGCTACACCCTGATGTGGCCACCTGAGGCGGGCATCCGGCCGTATCAATCGGGCCACGCCGACCAGGTCGTGAAAGTGGATTGGCGCGAGGGCAGCGTTTTCAGCCCGCCCAGCGGTTGGTTCCATCAACATTTCAATACCGGCAATGAGAAGGCGCGCCAGCTGGCGTTTCGCTACAGCGGGCAATCGGGAAAATATCTGCTCGGCTGCTGGCGGGCGATCAATAAAGAAGGCGTTCGCACCAGCGTGCGCGACGGCGGCACGATGATCGAGTACGAGGACGAAGATCCGCAGATCCGCCTCGATTTCGAGTCGTCGATCGAAAAAGCCGGCGTGCCGATGGAGATGCCGCAGTTCGCATCCGCCGGCTTATGAGGGTGATAATGAACCGTTGGCTCAAGCGACGCGCTAATCCTCGATCAATACTTTAAGCGGAAAAATGCTATGGGTCCTATAAGTCGCATTGGTCTTATTCCGAAAACGTTGGCATCGTTTGCGGCTTTTTGTCTGATCGCGAGCTTAGCGCTCGCACAATCCAAGCCCGCCGACTGGGACAAGATCGTCGAAGCGGCTAAGAAAGAAGGCAAGGTCGTCGCGTCGATTCCACCCAGCTCCGAATTACGCAAGGGAATGGAGATGGCGTTTACCCGACGCTACGGCATCGGCGTGGAGTTCGTGCCGGCACGCGGCGGCGCCATCGTCCAGCGGATGGTGAGCGAAGCCAAGAGCGGCGTGCATTATTTCGATCTGCACATAGGTGGTACGGAGTCGGTGGTTAGCGGGATGCTGCCGGAAAACGTGCTTGAGCCGGTGCAGCCGTTCTTTATTTTAGCAGAAGTTAAGGATCCGAAGCAGTGGTGGGGCGGCCATATCTGGGTCGATAACGCGAAGCGATATATCTACAACTTCGTCGCCTATCAAACGGTCAGTCTATGGAGCAATCCTAACGAGTACAGGCCGGCGGAGTTCAAGTCTTTCGATGATTTATTGAATCCCAAGTTGCATGGCCGAATCGGTATCAGTGATCCGCGCACGCCCGGCTCGGGTTCCTCGATGTGGTCGTACATGCTCTACATCAAGGGTGAAGAGTATCTCAAACGCTTGGTTGCGCAGAAGCTCTTCATCACTCGAGATCTTCGCTTGCTCGCCGAAAGCCTGGCCAAAGGCAGGATCGCGCTCACTTCGGGGATCGGCTATTCGGAGTTCAGTCCATTCATCAAGGCCAACCTTCCGGTTACTCCACTGCCCGTGCCGAAAGAGGGACTCTATGCCAGCGGCGGTTACGGCCATCTGGTGATACTCAAGAATCAGCCTCATCCCAACGCCACGAGGGTGTTCGTCAATTGGCTGTTGGGGCGGGACGGCCAGGAAGTGTTCGCGCGCGCCATGGGCGTCGGCACCCGACGTTTGGACATCGACACAAAGTGGCTGAAGGACTACGGCATCATCGGCGCCAAAGACGGTTTGACGATCGAGCAATTTCACAAATTGGAAAATCAATCCGAAGACAAGGTTTATAAGATCCGTGAGCCCGGCTCGGCGATGGCGCGAAAGCTTCTGGGGTCATGAGGCAGGTGGGTAGAGTGTTGGAGTAATGGAGTACTGGGTTTTCGCCCATTACTCCACCACTCCAGTACCGTGCAAACCCCCACCTTCGAAACAGGAGGGGGCTGGAACTGAGGCGCAGCACGACTGGAACGTCTGGAACAGCCGTTTTCGTTACGCTGCCGCCGCCAACGACGATTGAAGAAAATATCCGCACGAGGATTCAGGCCGGACCATGAGCGATAAATCAGACGCGCTGGAGCGGGTAGCAACCTGCGAGCGCCCGTCGTGGTTACCGTGGCGCTCGCTGTCGATGCCGTCCTGGGCGATGATCGTCCTGCTCGTCGTCGTCGGCTTCCTCGTGCTCACGCCGCTCTGCCTGATGATCCTCAACAGTTTTCAGACCGCTCGTCCCGGACAACCGATCGTCTGGGGCCTGGAAGGGTGGGTCAAGGCATTCAGCACGCCCGGCATCGTCGAGGCGATGACCAACACGTTTACCTTGGCGATCACCCGGCAAGCGATCGCGCTGCTGATCGGCGCCTTTTTTGCCTGGCTGATCGCGCGCACCGATATCCCGATGAAAGGGACGTTGGAGTTTTTTTTCTGGTTGTCGTTTTTTCTGCCGGCGTTGCCGGAGACCATGGGCTGGATCCTCTTGCTCGATCCCAAGTACGGCCTGCTCAACCAGGGTCTCATGGGTCTCGGGTTGAGCCAGCCGTTGTTCAACATCTACTCGTTTTGGGGCATTGTCTGGGCGCATATGGGCGGCAGCGTGAGCGTTAAAGTGATGCTCTTGGCGCCGGCTTTCCGTAACCTCGATGCCGCGTTCGAAGAGGCTTCAAAAATATCCGGCGCCAGTGGCTGGCATACTTTTTTTCACATCGTGATTCCGGTGATGATGCCGGCGATCTTGGTGACGACGATTCTCGGCGCCATTCGCGCGCTCGAAGCTTTCGAGATCGAGCTGCTGCTCGGCACGCCCATTGGCTTCCAGGTTTACTCGACGAAGATTCACGAGTTGGTGACTTGGGAGCCGCCGCAGTTTGCGCCGGCGATGGCGCTCAGCACGGTTTTTCTCGGCGTCCTCTTGCTGATGGTCGCGTTGCAGCGCCGCTATATCTCCCAGCGTAACTATGAGACGGTGACCGGCCGCGGTTTCAGCGCGCGCGCGACGCCGCTGGGGCGCTGGCGCTATCCGGCCTTCGCGCTGGTTTTGTTTTTCGCCGTGGTGGTTACGATCGTGCCGACCGCGCTGCTGCTGATCGGCACGTTCATGAAATTGTTCGGCTTCTTTAACATCGCCGATCCGTGGACGCTCGATAACTGGCGCGCCACGCTCGACGACCCGGTGCTGCTGCGCTCGTTGTGGAACACGCTGGCAATCGGCGTCGGTTCGGGTGTGATCGGAGTTTTGTTTTACGCGTTGATCGCCTACATGATCGTCAAAACCAAGCACGCCGGCCGCTGCCTGCTCGACTTTCTCTCGTGGCTCCCGTGGTCGATCCCCGGAATTCTTCTCGGCATGGCGCTCTTGTGGACGTTTCTCCAGACGAAAATTTTTCTGCCGATTTACGGCACGATTTATCTCTTGATGATCGCCATGGTGATCAAGAGCATGCCGTTCGGCACGCAGGTGATCAAAAGCGTCTTGATCCAACTCGGCAGCGATCTCGAGGAAGCCTCGAAAGTCTGCGGCGGCACATGGTTTCATACCTTCAGGCGCGTGATCCTTCCTTTGGCCATGCCGGCGCTGATCACGGTGGGGCTGATCGGATTTATCTCCGCCGCTCGCGACATCAGCACGGTAGTATTGCTCGGCTCGGGCAGGTCGCGCACGTTGTCTTTACTCATGTTGGACTTCGCCGCGGGAGCTGAATTCGAAAAAGCCACGGTGGTCGCGGTGATCATCGTCGGCTTGGTGGTCGGCGCAGCGCTGATCGCGCGCGCTTTGGGCGGACAAGTCGGCGTGCGCGAATAAATCTTCAACGACCGCGCCGGCACAAGGGCGGCCATCCGCTCGGGGACGAGCCCCCGGAGATTCGGCTATGTATGAAGGCGAAGTGAAGAAGAAAGCCACTTCTTTTCAAATGCAACCAACAGGAAGTTAAAGATTAACTAGAAATTTCTTTCGATCCTTCCAGTTTGTCCTGGGCGCTGGCCCTGCCGCATGCGGAGGAATTCATAGCTGCTTCTGGACGTTCCACGGTTCAAGCCGCGCAAAAGTTGACAAATATTTGGTCAGCGAATAGGATCGGCGAACCATGGGTAGGCGCTTCATCGGAGTTCTTTTGTCTATGTTGTTGATCGCTGTATCAACCATCGACACCTATGGCCGAGCGGCGCAGAAAAACATTACGTTCACGTTGGAAATTGAGACATCTTATTTTTCGCTCGATCTTCTGGATGATTTCAACGACGGCACCCGCCCCACCCGGACCATCAATTGGTCGCCGCGCGAGAAAATCACCGCTAAACTGATCTTGGGCGCCAAGGTTCGTTGGGTCAGTTTTACGCCGCCGGCGTTCATCCTTTATGGGCGCCCGGGCCAATCTCGACTCATCAGCCAGGATATATTCCGCTTCCAGGAAGTGTTTCGGATTTAGCAAATCTCGCCCTTCGGCTCTTTCCTTGGGACCGTGAACGTTGAACGAGCGCTACGGTTCCGGTTATCGATTCTACGCGCGACTGTCGGCCGTGATTCTGCCCGAAGGGCTTGAGGGCCGGGACAGGTTGCCCCAACTTCAGAGCTTTACAGAGAGGCGATCTATGGACAATTCCGGAAGGTTATTTGAAGGCGATGTCATCGCGCCGGAGCAGTATCTCGAGATTTTTACTCGAACTAACAACCTTGAACCCGAACAGGAGTTGATATTGGCGATTCTCGCCGATGCGATCGAATGCATCTTGAAATACTGCGATGAACCGATTCCCATGCGGGCCAAGCTTTTCAAAGAGGCGCAGGAATGGCTCTTTGATCAGAATGAGAAAGACCCGTTTTCGTTTTTGAATGTTTGCGAGATTCTAAATTTCGACGCGAGCTACCTCCGCCGCGGCATCCAGGCCAAGATACAAGCGAGATCGGTCCAAATTAGCGGGCAGTCAAAGCGCAAAACAGATCGGCTGAAACGAGTCGGCGGCCAGGTGAAATTGCGCTCTCACTCCAGCCATCGGTCGAGAGCCGGGCTGTGAATCGTTGAGCGTTTCGCCCGGCGCCGTTCGGACCAGCGCGAAGCTGCGGGAGGAAACTTCAGGCCAGCTCCTTTTTCCACTTGTCGGTCATTTTTTGCTTCAGCTCGGGGCTGAGAGCATTGACGGGCGGGAAACGATCGCGCCAGGCGTACGGACGGCAGGCGTTGAGAATCGCGCGGCTGTTGATGAAGTTGCCGGCATTGCGCTGGTCCGGGTGCATCGCCGGATCGAGCGGCGTGCTCCAGCAGCCGTCGATGATGCTGATCGCGGTCTTGGGATCGCAGCGCGTTGACACCGCCCAGATCACTTCCTTCATGTCCGAAGGGTCGATGTCTTCATCGACAACGATCACGAACCGGCCGTGATAATTGCCGGCGCGTGATCCGAGCGCGGCGATGGCGGCTTGCTGCGCATGGCCATGATAGCGTTGTTTGAGCGATACGATGATAAAGGGCGCGCCGCCGCCGGGCGCCGATCCGCCGACGTAACACCAAACGCCCCTGATGTCCGGCACGTCGGCTTTCTCCAAATAATTCCAAATCGCCGCGGCGCCGATCGGAACGCCGAAGGTGACAAACGGCGGCTTTAAAGGCGGCGCGCCGCAGAGTATCGGGTCGTTGCGATAGTACAGTCGCTTGACCCGGATGACCGGCTCGTTTGCCGCGCCATGCGCGTAGTAACCCGGCCATTCACCAAACGGCCCTTCCATGTGCACCTGTTCGTTGGGCGGCGGTACTTCGCCTTCGATCGCTATTTCGGCGGTAGCGGGAATCGGCAACCCGGTCACCTCGCCGCGGATGACTTCGACCGGCGCGCCGCGCAGGCCGCCGCCATAATCGAGCTCCGACATGCCGTAGGGCATCGACTGGCCGGCCACTAGAAAGAGCAGCGGGTCTTGACCGAACGTCACGACCACTGGACAGTTCTTGCCTTTCTCCCAATATTTTTCGCGCATAATCCGGGCGTGGTGTCCGGGCGAAACGTAAAGCCCGAGAGTATTCTTGTTATGCACCTGGACGCGGTAGATGCCGACGTTGACCCAGCCGCCTTCCTCAGGCTCGCCGGTGATAACGCAGTCGGCCGTGCCGATGTAACGCCCGCCGTCAAGCTCGTGCCAATGCGGCGTCGGAAACATCGTCATGTCAATGTCGTCGCCGGTTTTGACGTTTTCGAGAATCGGTCCGGTGCTGACGACGCGCGGTGGAATGGGCTTGACCCCTTTGAGTATTTCCTTCCATCGGGCGATGAGCTCGATTGGCGCGGCATCGGTGGGCATGCCGACGGTGAGACCGGAGCGCGCGGGTGTATTGATGAGGTTGGAAGCGACGCGAAAATTCGGCGCGTGGTCGGGGATCCGGTCGAAGAGCACGAGCGGTGATGGCTCTTTGAAGGCAAACATTTCCGTCAGCGCGCCGATTTCCAGATTCCAGTGCGCGCCGTGGATTTCTTTTACCTGACCGAGCCGACGAGCCGCTTCGATGAACTCACGGAGATCGTTGAATGGCATGGGGGTTAGGTCCCTCAGGTTGCTTGCGCCACAAAGGTCAGGGGGCGCACAAGAACCACAATCAATGAATTATAATCCGTTCTTCGTCGCCTTCGTGCACTTCGGGGTGGTAAATTCCGTTCTTAAAAATGCTTCAATTCCTTGGCGTGTTTGTAGATGCCTTCATGAAAGAGCGCGACGTAGTCGGCATTGGTCAAACAGCAATAAGCGGGGCCCCAGCCCGGGCGATACCAGGTAGTGCCGTCCTGCAAGAGCCGCTCGAAAACCATGCGCGCCACTTCTCCATGCGCCATCAAGCCATCCAGGTGCTCATGCAAATCGGCTTCTTCGTGAACCTGGAAATAGTGTAGATCGGCATCCTTGATTTTGTATTTGTAGAGCAGCGCCTCGCGCCAGCGTTTCGCCCAGTGGCCGAACATTTCTTCATTGAGCGAACGCGCCCACCATTCGATCATGCTGCCTTCGTAGACCAGACCGCGGGCAAATTCGGTCAAGGCGCGGCACTCGGCGAAAACTTCGCAATGGATCATCTCGTCGGCCGAGACGCCGAAGGCTTCGCCTTGCTTGATCAGAACTTGGATATGGCCGGGAATGCTCGGGTTGACCAGCTCATCGCTGATCTTGCCGACGTAGGGCGCGAGCAGATCGCGGTGGCGCGCAAAAATTCCCTGGTGGCGCTGGTAGATGATCAAGTGAAAATTGTTCACTTCCACCGGATAGCTGTACCAGTGGCGCCAGAAGAGCTTGATGGTTTCGAAGGGCAACTCGCCTGCTTCGAGATCGCGCATGAACGCGCCGCCGAAAACCCGTTCATTCCAGCGCGCGTACATGCGGCGCTTGATCTCGTCGGTAAAAGCTTTCGCCTCGGCAACCGAAAGCTTTTTGCCGATTTCCAATGTCAGAGGCTTTGGCTCAGTTCCCATGCGGTGCGAACCCGTGCCTATAGTTTGAAACCGGCACTCACCAAACCTTCCTTGAGATCCGCCTTGTCTTTGTCGGTGAATGGCGGCGTTTCCCAGCGCGGGAAGCGCTCCACCGGCAAGCCGCGCAGCTTCATCAGCTCGCAGAAAACGCCGCGCCCGTGGGTTCGTAAATATTTTCCGACAACCTGCATCAGGCGGGTCAGCAGATCATGCTCTTTTTGCGCCGCCTTCAAATCACCCGATTTAAGGGCCTCGTACATTTTCACACAGGCCTCGGGAAAAGGCGTTGATGGCGGGTGGATTGCGCCGCGCACGCCGACCGAATAGCCGGTATACAAAGAAAAAATTCCGCCGGGAAAAACACCGACCGACTTCGGCAGTTGGTAGACGTATCCCAACAGCTTGTCGTAGGCGATGAAGGAGACTTTGATTCCGGCAAGAGGGTTGGGCGCGATCGCTTCGATGATTTTGTTGGCCTTGGCCGGCGTGATTTCGACCCAGGTGGTTTCCGTGTTGTCGTAAATGAACATGGGCTTGCCGGGAACCGATTTCGCGATGGCTTTGTAATGAGCGTACACTTCCCAGTCATCGTGCGGATAGTAGTAAGGCGGAACCACGCCGATGGCATCCACTCCGAGCTCCGCGGCATGTTTGGCCAGCTCGATGGACGAAAGGGTGTTGGCTGTGCCGATGTGCATGACGACCGGCACCCGGCCGCGCACTCGCTTGACGATCTGCTCGGCGACTTTTTTACGCTCGTCGATCTCCAGAACCATGCCTTGGCCATGCGTGCCTAACGGGAAAAAACCATGCACCCCGGAGTCCAGGTAAAAATCAATGATGGCGTCAATCCCGGCATGATCGATCGCGCCGTCCTGCTTGAACGCGATCGGCATGGGCGTCAAAATACCTTCGAATGTTTTGTCGCTTGGCATAAGCTCTCCTTTCGGGTTTCCGAATCCGCTCGATTCTTCGTATCCATATCGCAACCGATTTTATAATTCCACCTGTATCTCGTTGACGAAAAAGATGTTAAGTCGTTAAGAAAATATCGGGAGGTGGTAATGGCGGAAAAAAATCCGGTGGTTTTGGTGACGACCAATAAAGGCAATATTCGGATCGAGCTCGACGCGGAGAAGGCTCCGATCACGACGAAGAACTTTGTCGATTACATAAGCGAAGGGCACTACGACGGGCT
>JBOHVN010000011.1:0-19212 GCA_050735675.1 Binatia bacterium
GGCAGCCTGGAAGCTGGGGAGCCAATCCCGCTGAGGAAACCACCGACTGGAGAGCCGTGTGCGGGAGAACCGCACGCACGGTTCGGAGGGCGGGGACGGCGAAAGCCGTTTCCGACCCCTATCACCCGGAGTATAAAATTTGACTTATTCCAATCGCAATCGCAAGAATGGCGGTAGCTGAGGAGGTGGTTTATTACAGAATCGAGGGGTTAGTCTTCCCTGGGAAACTGCTTTGCAGGATTCACAAGGTAGTCCGAAAAGAAGTCGTCGATCAGCTCGGCAACCTAGTCGGGCTGCCTGCCTTGAGTCGAGGATCGGGTTCTACTTTGACGTGACGCTAATATTTACCGTTGCGGAAAGTTCCTTACCGTAAGAGCGGTGGAGGCCGTCCGCGAACTGGAGCGTCAGTTTATGCTTACCCGGAGGCAATTCTAAAACTGCTTCCGTCTCACCTTTCCCGAAGTGCTTGTGAGAATCGTCCGTCGGAATCACCTGACCCGCAGGCGTGAAATTTCTGTTGACCAATATATGGTGATGTCCGCTGCCCTCAACAACCTCGCCTGCCGGCTTGATCTCGATTCCTTCCACACTCATGACCACCTTTACTGGCCCCTTGATCTCTACACCTTCCTTTGGTTCTGAAAAGAACACTCTACGGTTGGAAACTTCTTTCTTGCCGCATCCGATGACTCCCAACAGTGCAACGGTGCAAACCACTAATAAATTTAAGCGATTGAACACGTGCATCACCTCATTTTCTTGTTTAACCGCCAATAATGACAATAATTTCGATGAGTGTTGTCGCCAAGACTTCGCGTGACCGCCACCGCCAACCGCACTTTTGAAACGTTCAAGGGGTTACCGGAAACAATGTGCTGCACGACGCCCGGTTTATGGCAGAAAGCACCCAACAACGCAATCGCGCCGACACGATCTATTTGACGCTGAACTTAACTGATAGCGCGAAGCCAACCAGGAACATCCGTGCGTTGACTTGGGACGTGAAGAAAAAATTATGCGAAAGTGTCCGCCGATAGAATAAGAAACTCTTGTAATCTGAACGCGCCAACACGGCGTCACGAACACGAGCACGCGCTATATCAGTTCTCCGCCACCCAGGCGGTCAAGATCGACGGCGTGTCCTGCATCACCGGCTCCCATGATTCGCCGCGGTCGCGAGTCACGTACAGCGCGCCCTTGCCTTTGATGCGCGCATCGAAGCCGTAACCGCGCGCGCCGTCGCCCATGCCGCAGAAAAGCGCCTTCGGATCGGTCGGGTGGTGCAGCAAGACCCAGGGCATCCAGGGATTTTCTTTTTCCAAGCCTTGAGTGACGATGCGCCAGTTGGCGCCGCCGTCGTCGCTCAGCATGATGTGCCCCTTGGGGTTCATCTTCTCCCGCACCCACACTCCGGGAGAGCCTTTGCCGCCGCAGACTACCATGCGCGGCATATTCCCCGGCACGAAATGCCATTCATGCGAATAGCTGTGCAGCTCGGTGTAGCCCCAGGGCATGCCGTTCTCGACGCGGCGCCACTGCTTGCCCGCATCGTCGCTGCGATAAAAACCGCGCGCCGATGAGACGTAATAACGCTCTTTGCTGCTCGGATAATTCTCGATGTAGTGCATGTCAACATAGCCGATCCCCGCGCTGCGGTCCTCCCAAGTTTTGCCGCGATCACGGCTGAGGAGGTTGCCGCCATGTTCAAGCAATACCCAAATCAAATTCTGATCGTCAGGATGAATAAAGATATGGCGCACATGAGGAGACTCGATCCCTCGCAGCCGCGGCGGCACGTCCCATTTCCTTTTCACATCGTCGCCGAAGTCGAGCATGCCGTCGAGAGGCTCCCAGCTCTTGCCGACATTCTCGCTGCGGAAAAGCTGGATCGGACCGATGCCCATGTAGACGACGCGCTCGTCGTGCGGATCGACCGTGAACGTGCGCACGTCGCCGTCCATGATTTTCGTCCAGGTCTTGCCGGCGTCTTCGCTGCGATAACCGCCGTCGAAGGCAACCGCGGCGAAAACAATCTCCGGCCTATTCTTGCAACCGCTCAAATGTTCGAGCGTCTTTCCTTCGAAGAATTCACCGATGGTGTTCAAGGAACCGGAACGGTTCTCCATCACGTTCAATCCGCCGTTGTGAGCGATGTAGTAGCGCAGCGATTCAGCCATACTTACCTCCTGTTTTGCGCCGATGATAGGGCATCAGAATCCACCAGATGCCCTGTGTCGATGGGCCGCCTCTTATTCTCTCCCCCTTGACGGGGCTTGACGGGGGAGAGCTAGAGAGGGGGTGATGGTGTTACTTCGAAGCGTCACCCCTATCTCAGTCTTCCCCCGTCGAGGGGGAAGATGGAAGCGCCTTGAGCGCGTTGTAAACTTTCTCCGACGTCACCGGCAAATCGGTAATGCGCACACCGCAAGCATCGGCGACGGCATTGGCAACGGCGGCCGCCGTCGGCGTGTTGGCGACTTCACCGATCGCCAAACTGTTGTACGGCCCCGGTCCCGCCGGCACGTTTTCCATCACGTCGGTTTTGAGCGGCGGGATGTCCATGATGTTGGGAATTTTAAATTCTCCAAAGTTCGACGTCGTGATCTTGGCGCCGTCAAACATCACCTCCTCGGTCAACGCGAAACCGAGGCCGAACACAACGCCGCCGTCGATCTGTCCCTGGTGCATGAGCGGGTTGATGACTTTGCCGGTGGTGTGCGCCGAGACCATGTTACGCAAGGTGATCTTGCCGGTCTCGGGATCGACGTGGACCTCCGCGATCTGCGCCGACACCGACGCGTCGTGCGATTTTTCCGTACTTTTGTAATAGCCGCGCACGTAAATCGGCGCGCCTTTGAACTTCACCACGTCGGCGAAGCTCATCTTGCGCTTGGATTTCTTGTGCACGATCACTCCCCTGTCGAGCTCCAGCTCCTTGGGCTCGACTTCGAGCGCTTGCGCCGCGAAGGCGAATAATTCTTCGCGCGCTTTTACCCCTGCCTCGTAGGAAGCGTTGCCGTAAACCCGCGTCGCCCGGCTGCCGCCGACGCCGCCGTCGCTCGGCACGATCGTGCTGTCCACTTGCTTCAACTCGATCTCGCCCGCGGGCACCTGGAGTTCCTCGCCCACCACTTCGACGATGACCGTGAGCACGCCCGCGCCTTGGTCCACCACCGGCGAGAGCGCTTTGACTCGGCCGTCGTATTCAATCGTCACGAAAACATTGCCTTCGCCGCCGCTCGGGCTCCACTCGGAAAACGACAGGCCACGGCCGACGTTTTTCGGTTTGGGCTTGTCATAGCCGGCAAGCTTGATCGCCTTGTCGAGGGCTTCCTTGCCGCGGATGTGCGAGATATGCCCGCCGATGGGCGTCTCCTCACCGTCCCGCAGCATGTTTTTGCGCTTAAACTCGGCCGGGTCCATGCCGAGCTTGCGCGCGACGATATCGAGCTGGCTTTCGTTGGCAAAAAAACCTTGCGGGTCGCCTGGCGCGCGCATGTGGCCGCACGGGATCTTGTTGGTGTAAACCATCCGCTCTTCGATCAAACAGTTGGCGATCTTGTACGGTCCGGCACAGGTGGAGGCGCCGATCAGATAGCCGGCCGGCTTCATCGACGCGTAGGCGCCGCTGTCGAACAAAAACTCTATGTGATGCGCGACAATCGCTCCGTTTTTCTTGACGCCGGTTTGGATCTTGATGATCGAGGCGTGGCGCGGATTGCCGGCGGTCAATTCCTCGGTGTAGTCCATCAGCATTTTCACGGGCTGGCCGCTTTTCTTAGATAGAAAATAAGCGACCGGTACATCCATGAAGCCGCCTTTGCCGCCGAAATCGCCGCCGATATGGGTCGGGTGGAAGACCAGTTTTTCCTTCGCCACGCCGATGCAGTTCGATAGCTGCGTGCGCACGGCAAACGGAGTCTTGCTGCATGACCACACTTCCGCGCCGCCCGATGGCTCGGCCTTCACCACGCAGGCGTGCGGTTCGAGATAGGACTGGTGCGTCACCTGCGTCGTGAAAGTATTCTCGACAACGAGATCCGCGTGCGTGAAGCCCTCTTCCAGATTGCCTTTGCCCCATTTGAGATACGCAAAAATGTTGCTGACGTTTTCCACCGGAACCGGCAGCCCTTTGTAAGTGAGTAAATCGGGATGCAGCACCGGCGCGTCCGGCTTTGCCGCCGCGACAGGATCGAGCAGCGGCTCGAGCTCTTCGTATTCCACGTCGATCAATTCCAATGCCTGCTCGGCGGCCAACCGCGTCTCCGCCGCCACCGCGGCGACTTTTTCGCCGATGAATCGAACGACGCCGTCGGCCAGGACTGGCGTGTCGTAAATACAGCGTCCGATTCTCAATCCCGGCACGTCCTGGCCGGTGATCACCGCTTTCACACCGGGCACCTGCCACGCTTTACTGGTATCGATACGTTTGATGCGTCCGTACGGAATCGGGCTGCGCAAGCATCTGCCCCACAATGTGCCGGGCAAATTAAAATCGGCGCTGTAAAGCGCCTTTCCCGTCACCTTCAGCTCGCCCTCGACTCGCGGCGTCGGTTTGCCAACCACCTGCATCATCATGTTCCTCCCAACGAAAAAAACTCTGCGCCGTCGGCGCATCGAACATCCCTTGTTTAAACCGGAACCCGGCGAATTGTCCAGCGATCGCCGGTATGTGCGCCTTAGCGAAATTGACGAAAGATTCTTCGGCCGGCTGAGAATGACAGTTGGCCGGACTGTCATCCTGAACGAAGTGAAGGATCTCCAGCGAGTCCGTAAGAAGCCCTCGCATCGTCTCTCGTACGGCTTGAACGGCTTAACCCGTCCTAAACATTGAACCTTGAACGTTTGAACCTTTGAACGAAAATGTTATCCCCAAACTCTGCGAGCGACTTGGGCGACCAACGCCAGTTTGCGCTGCATGTCGTCCCAGGAAATGAGATTGCCCGAAGCGGCGGACGCGAAGCCGCATTGCGCGCTGACGGCGAGATTTTCCGGTGCGACGAATTTGCTGGCCTGGTCGATTTTCCGCAAGATCTCATCTTCGCTTTCGAGCTGCGGCGTCTTGGTCGTGACCAGACCGAGCACCACCGCCTTGCCTTGGGGGACGAAGCGCAACGGCTCGAACCCGCCGGCGCGCTCGCTGTCGAACTCCAGTAAAAAGCGGTCCATCTTGAGCGAACCGAAAGCCTTCTCGGCGATTGGCTCGTAACTGCCCTCCGCACCCCAGGCACTGCGCTTGTTGCCGCGGCAGAAATGGATGCCGATAACGACATCTTCACCCCGTTTGAGGTTTTCAATCATCGCGTTGTCCGCCGCGATCGCCGCATCGAGCGCTTCGGCGAGATCGATGCCCGCTTCTCTGAGCACTTCGCGCCGGCTCCGATCGAAAAAATTCGAGTACGACGGCGCGTCGAGCTGCACGTAAGACGCGCCTTCATCAATCAGCGCCTGCACTTCCTCGCGCATGATCGCAGCCACGTCCTGGAGCATGTCGTGCATCGTCGGGTAAAACTTGTCCGTGACACCGGGCCGGTAGCGCATGATCGCATGCTGCATCGCCGCCGGCGTGCAGATCTTGAAAGGGCCCGGCGCGTGCTGTTTCAAAAACGGCGCCTCACCCGGCGTGAAGCGGCCCTTCCGGGTTAGCTTGCCACCGACGATGTATTGCAGATTGCCTTCCTTCGATTGCTCCGCCATCTCCTTCCCTTGACCGCGCCATTCGAATTTTATGACAGGCTTCCCCGGCACCAGACCGTCCATCGCCTGGGTCAGATCGGCGGTGAAAATATCGCGGCGATATTCTCCGTCGGTGAAAACTTGCACGCCGGCGGCTTTTTGCATCGCCAACGCCGTGAGAATCGAGCGGTCTTCAATCTCGCGCGCTTGCTTTTCATCCATGCGCTCGTCGCGCAGCGCCGCCCGTGCTGCCAGCAGTTCCGCCGGCCGCAGAAGACTGCCGATATTATCCGCTCGAAATTGCGTCGCCATGATTTGCCCCCCTTGCAACGATCACGTTCTATCCACTCGCAAAGCACACACCCCGTTGCAGGCTGAAGTCGAAGATTTTAGAAGCTTGTACGGGTTCACCGGCACTTAGCACTTGCGCGTCCAAGACATTCCGATTCTTCTCTATCGAAGGATCATGCGCGCCACAGCTCTTGACTCGCCAGCTCTGCGCCCTCAACCAGCGCCGTAAGCTTCGCCCACTGGATCGAAGGATGGACCTTGGCGCTAAAGGGTCCTTGAGAAAAGCCACAGTCAGTGCCCGCCAGCACGTTCTCCCTTCCCACGAGATTGGCAAGCCGCACGATGCGTTGCGCCACTAGCTCAGAGTGCTCAATCAAGTTGGTCGCGTGGGTGACGACTCCAGGAATAAGCACCGTCCCCTCCGGCAGCCTAACGTCCTGCCACACTTTCCATTCATGCTCGTGCCTCACGTTCGCCGCCTCAAACAGATAGGCGCCGGCATTGACCTTGAGCAAGAGCGATACGATGTCCTTCATGGGTATGTCCGTGCTATGCGGCCCGTGCCAGCTGCCCCAGCATATATGGTACCGGATGCGATCTCTTGGAATTCCCGCCAGCGCGTAGTTGGTTGCCTCAATCCGGGATTCACAAAATTTGTGGAATTGCTGCATGTCCATGTTAGGGAGCATCCGGTCCCAGTGGGCTGTAATCCATGGATCGTCCAATTGCACCAGGAACCCGGCATCGACAATCGCCATGTACTCGTCCTTGAGAGCTTCCGCTAGGGCATAGAGGTAGGCTTCATCGGTCGGATAGTATTCATTGCCGCGGTCCGTCTCAACGGTAACCGGCGCGGCCACGGGCATGAACACTTCCACCACGTTTACGCTTTCGAGCGCGGCCTTGAAATTAGCGATATCGATCTGGAGGAGCGTCGGATTATACTTAATGGGTCCCGTGCACACCCATCTTCCGGTTACAGGACGATGGGCCAGCGTGATACGGTCATACTCTTGATAGAACGCCGCGAAGTCCGCGCGGTCTTTGCCCCTCGATACTCCAGACTCGCCTGGTTTGCCCGGTCTGCGTTCAAACCCGATAAGCCGTTCGTTTATATACGCCGCAAAGCCTGATTTACCGTATTCTCCATCGCTGATAACGTCGACTCCGGCTTCCGCCTGCTTACGCACGACCTCCGAAACGGCTCTCCGCAAGCTCTCGGCAAAGCTCTTCTCGTTGTACGGCTCGTCGTTTACTCTCGCTCGCATGACATCGATGATTTCAGGCGGGCGTGTCAGGCTGCCGACATGGGTCGTAAGAATTCTATCCGTGCTGCGCTTCATATCTTCGCGTTCACTCCGCGTTCATTGGCAATGAAGCAGCCCTTCCCGTAGACCTTAATGCAAAGTTTCAAGCACCTTCGCTCCGAGAACTTCAAGCGGACTATCAAGCGAATTTAAAGCCATTGAAATTTTGACTCGTCATCACTTTAGGCCTAACTCGCGCAGCACATCCGCGCCCCGCCGTAGCCGCAGTCCGTTAGGCGCGCCACAGCTTGATTGACGCCAATCGCGCGCCTTCAGCCATGGCCTGGAATTTGGCCCAGACGATGCTCGGATGAACTTCAGGCCTAAACGTCGCCTGGGAGGAAAAACCGCAATCGCCGCCGGCGATAACGTTCTCGCGGCCGACCAGCTTGGCATAGTTGCCTATCCGTTCGGCGACGAGCTCCGGATGTTCGACGATGTTGCTGCAATGCGTGATGACGCCGGGGATCAAAATCCTGCCGTCGGGAAGCTTTACCTCTTCCCAGACGCGCCACTCATGCTCGTGCCGAGCATTGGCGGCTTCGAAGGAAATCGCCTCGGCGTGGACTTTCAGCATGAGATCGACAATATCCCTGAGCCCGATATCAAAAATCCGCGGCCCTTCGTTGATGCCGTAGCAGGTGTGATACCGCACCTTCTCCGAAGGGATATCCCTGAGCGCATGGTTGAGCGCCTCAATGTAGATCTCCGCGTCCTTGCGCCGCTCGGCGATACTGAGAGAAGGATCGCTGCGATACAAGCGCGTCAAGGACGGATCGTCGATCTGTAGAACAAAACCGGCGTCGACAATAGCCAGGTACTCCTGGCGCAATGCCTCGCCAAGGGCGTACTGGAACTCTTCTTCCGTGCGGTAATACCTGTTGTTGAAAAAACCGGGGGCAATCGCGGGCATGAACGCTTCCTCGGCTTTTTGACCCTGGAGCGCGGCTTTCAAGTTTTCGATGTCGGCTCTGACCGTCTCTTGTCCCTTGTAGGTAATCGGCCCCGTACAGACCAACTGCTGATTCGGACCGACTCCGCACATGTGCTCGGCAAAATATTTTTCGTAGTACTCTGGAAAAGCCCGGGCTTCGTTGAGCTTCATTCTCGCGGCGATACGATCCTGCGAACTTCCCTCCGCTTGGAAACCATTGAGCCGCTCCACCATATACGCATTGAAGCTGGCCTTCCCCTGCTCGCCGTCGGTGACGATATCCACGCCGCATTCCACCTGTTTCTTAACGACACCGGCCACCGCGCTTTGAACCCGGCGCGAATAAGCCTCGCGATCGTAGGGACGGCCGCACAATTTGGCATCCATCATCTCCAGCAAATCCTTCGGGCGCGCCAGGCTGCCGACATGCGTGGTCAGAATCCGATTCGTGCTGCGCTTCATTGGGCCTCTCTTCTAAAAAATGGAGTAATGGAGTGTTGGAGTGATGGCCTCAAGACGCGCCAACATTCCACCGTGCTCAACTGCTCGTACACGCCCACGCCTGGCAGATAGCGCCTCAATCACGCGCCACCCCAGACCTGTCGCGCGGTTTCGACCACGACTTCCAACTTTCTCTTCTGATCATCCTCGCTGATCAGATTGCCGACCACATCCGAGGCGAAGCCGCACTGGGGGCTGAGCGCCAGCTGTTCTACGGGAATGTACTGGCTTGCCTCGTCGATGCGGCGCTTGAGGTCGTCGACTTTTTCCAGCTCGGAAACCTTGGTGCTGACCAATCCGAGAACCACCATTTTATCCTTGGGCACGAAGCGCAGCGGCTCGAAACTGCCGGCGCGCGGGCTGTCGTATTCGAGCAAAAAGCGATCGTGTCGAAGGCCGCCAAAGAGCGCCTCCGCGATGGCGTCGTAACTCCCCTCGCGATGCCACATGCTGCGCTGGTTGCCGCGGCAAAGATGGATGCCGAAGGTCACGACGTCGAACAGACGCAAGATTTCATTGTCCGCCTGGATCGAGCGCATGAGATTTTTCATCGGATCTTCGCCCCGCTCTCTCATCTCATCGAGCGAGGGCGCGTCGACGTAGGCCGTATAGCTCGGCGCGTCGATCTGCACGTACCGGCAGCCGGCATCCACCAAGCTTCGAATCATCTCCCGCTCGATGCGCACCACGTCCGCGACAAAGTCGTCAAGGCTCCAGTAGACGGATTTCGACTTCTGATAGTCGAAGCGCTGGACGACGCGGTCGGGGCCGACCAGAGAAACTTTGGCCGGCTTGCCGGCCACGCCGCTGACGAAGCGATATTCTTCCAGCGGCAGATTGCGCGACAGGCGAAGCTTTTGCGACACTGGCCGGCGCTGCAGGATCGCCGCGCCTTCGGCGACGTGATAGGGGTCCCAGCGCTGCAGCGGCTTGCCTTCGCGCGAGAGACTCTCCATGAACGATAAATCCACCTGGCGAGCGTCGAAGCCGCTCACCGATGCCGCGAAGCTGTCCTGGAAATTCAAACGGCGAAACTCGCCGTCGGTCACGACGTCGAGTCCCGCTTGTTCCTGCAAGCGGACTGCTTCACGAATCGCGTCGTCTTGGATCTGGCGCGACCCTTCCGCGCTGATCTTGCCCTGATCGCGATCCGCGTAGGCTTGTTTCAAACGCGCCGGCCTGAGCAGGCTGCCGACCACGTCAGTGCGAATGCGCTTGAGATTTCTACTTGATGATTCAGCCATAGGAAGACTCCGTGATCAAACAATCACTATATCCTTTTCCTATAGCCAAACCTGGTTGCCGCCACAAGCTCTGACTTTTCACAAAAGCATTTTGTTGTTTCCCTCGGCGCCATCCTGAGCCGGCGGCGAAGGATCTGCTTTTGTTCAGCGGGACTATCTCACATTTGATCTCAACGCCCATAAGAACAGATTCTAGAATGACCGCTTTGTCAAACAAATTTTTGAATACCCACACTAACTGCTGGATGACAGATTATTACAATGATCCACGCTCGAAGCTCCGTTACGGTAAATCTAAAATGACTTTCCATCGGAACCGGATTGCGGTAAGAGAACTTTCCAAAGGAGGACACGAACATGGAAGAACTAGGCCACTGGGTGCTTCGTTTCGTCTTCGGGCTGATATTCATACTGCATGGCTGTCAACATGTGATTCCGTCCTTCGGCGGCGGAATTGGTTTGAAGGGAGCAGAAGACACCGTCACCCGCGCGGGTTTCAGGCCGAGCTGGCTGTGGGGGCCGCTTTTTGGCTTAGGCATGTTGGCCGGCGGGCTGTCGGTTTTTTTCGGCGCCTTCACCCAACTCGGCGCCGCCACGATAATTACCATCATGACCGTGGCGGTCCTGACCAATAAAGTCTCGCGCGGTTTCTGGAACAAAAATCACGGTTACGAATACAATCTGAGCTTGATCGGCGGAGTCGCCGCCGTCGGACTGTTGGGGCCCGGCGCGCTCTCCTTCGACGCGATTCTGGGATTGCCGCTCGTGAATCCCGGACTTTTCTTCGCCGCTCTGGTGATTTTTCTGGCGGTCGCCGGCCTCGGTTTTTTGACCCGCCAACCGGCGCGGGAAGCCGCCCGCCACTGAGAACTGGGATCAATTAAACTGAGGAGAAAACCTTGTCTGGCTGGAAAGCACGCATCGGATATTTATCACCGTCGGTCTTCGAAACGCCGTCGGACTGGGACTTAATCCTGCCTAAAGGTTTCACTATCGTTGCCTCGGGCCTCAACGTTCAGGCGCACACGGAGGCGGAGTTCAATAAAGCGATCGACGCGCTGGGCGCCGGCTTGGGAATCTTCGCCGCCGAAGAATGCGACGCCATTCTCATGGGCGGCATCACGCTCGGCACCCAACGCGGTTACGCCGCGGAGCAGGAAGTCGTCGCGAAGTTATCGCGGCAGGTCGGCTTGCCGATCAGCACGGCGATGAGCGCGACGGTCGAAGCGCTTAAACATTTGGCCGTGCGTACCACGGTGATCGCCACCGCGTACAAAGAAACGATCAACCAGGCCGTAAAGAAATATTACGAAGACGGCGGGCTTAAGGTTCTCGCCATCAAGGGCTTGGAAGTTTCCAGGCCGGTCGATCAAGTGAAGCTGCCGGACTACGCCTCCTACAAAGTCGCGCGCGAGCTGTTCCGCCTGCATCCCGAAGTCGACAGCCTGCTGATCCAGGGCCGCTGGCGCTCGGTCGCCTACGTGCAGGACCTGGAAGACGACACCGGCAAGCCGGTGGTATCGAGCACCGCCGCGTCGCTGTGGTGGGTCATGCACGCCCTCGGCATGAAAGCGCCGATCGACGGCTACGGAAAACTTCTGCGCGGATAATTATCTATCGGCGCAGGGGGCGACCGGCCGTCGTCCGTCCCGTCAAAAACAAAACAGGCAATCTGAACTGATCAGATCGCCCGTTTGTCGGCGCCATCGCGTCGTTAACTTCTTATTTAATTTGTCTTACTGCAGCCCGCTCACCGACGATTCGCTCAGTGTTAGTTTCGATCAGCTTACCGTCAATAGGTTTTCGAGTCTGCTTTGAGGAAGCCCAACCTTCTGATTGACCCTATGTCGGGTTCGCGCCTCTTGGCGCCGAGATTGAGGGCTTGATTCACACAGCTCGATGTTTGACGTGTAGCTCGATCGAACTGCTGGCGCCCGCAGCCGGCGGGCTTGCTTGGCCCGGTGGACTGACTTCTCCCGTCATAAAACCTCCGTGTCGAAAAGAGCATCCAACAGGCGCGCGCTGTTTTCACTCTTTCCGCCCCCTAGTGTGGGGCTAATTAAACTGCTATCGCCGTCGACCGCCTATGTCAAGCTCATTTTTAAGTTTCAATGCAGAAAAGTTTACGGCGATTTTTTCCGCCTGCAACCGCGCGATTTTTATTTAGGCGCGCGCATCTCGGCTGCGGAAAACGGGCCGGCGCCCATGATTTGATGCACTTCCCACTCGAGCAATTCGAAGGCGCAAAAACCGGCGGCCGTGTAGGGATCGCTGGCGGCTGTTTTTTCGGCTTCGTCCTTGCTGGCGGCGCGGATCACGTAAACGCCGTATTTGCGATCCGTGGTCGGACCGGAAAAAAGAATTTTTCCTGTTTCATGTTGCTGCTTCATCCAGACCAGATGCTGATCCAAACTGACGGTCCACTCTTCCCGCGGCTTTATCGGCCGGCGCAAAACCAGGTACCACATTTTGACCTCCAAAAGTTTTTCTCCGAGAGATTTTCAACTTGAAGCATGAGATTCTAGACCCGCGCCCTATCTATATGGCGACGGATACATTCCGCGGGTTAGCGCTGTCAAGCTTATAGAGTCAAAACATGTGCCGTTCCGAGCTTAAATACATCCTTAACTTTAAGCCGAATTCGTATATAATATCGCCTGCTTCGCGAAACGCGTTGACCCAAGGAGTTGCCATGCTGCGAATTTTTACCCCTCTGATCGTGCTGAGCTTTTGCTTTCTTTCACCTGAGTGGCTTTACGCTCAGGACACCATCCGCGATCTGGTGGTAAAGATTCATGCGATCCACCACCGTCCAGACCTATTCCGCCCCTGGACAAAAATGACTCCTCAGCCAGTTAAAGGCTCCGGCGTCGTCATTGATGGCAATCGCATCTTGACCAACGCTCACGTGGTCAAGTACGCGAGCCAGATTTACGTTCAGCCGAACCAATCCGCGAGCCACATTTCCGCCCGCGTCGAAGCGATCACGCCCGGCATGGATCTGGCGATCCTCAAGCTCGACGACGAAACATTCTTCGAAAAACGCGGGAACTTGCCTTTCGCCGACGAAATGCCGCGGGTCAAGGACGCCATCAATGTGTATGGCTATCCCACGGGCGGCACCGAGCTTTCGGTCACGCAAGGAATCGTCTCGCGCATCGAGTACACCGACTATTACTATCAAGCATCCGGCTTGCGCATCCAGGTCGACGCCGCGCTCAACTTCGGCAACAGCGGCGGGCCCGCGGTATCGGACGGAAAGCTCGTCGGTCTGGTGTTTAGTTTGATTCAGAACGCGCAGAACATCGGTTATCTGATTCCGGTCGAAGAAATCAAGCTATTCTTAAACGACGTCGCCGACGGCGTTTACGACGGCAAGCCCCAAGTCTTCGACTTGATTCAAACGGTCGAAAACGACGCGCTGCGCCGGCGCCTGGGTTTGCCCAAGAGCGTCAACGGCGTCATGATCGCCCAGCCTTACCGCAATGACCTGAAATATCCGCTGCAAGAATGGGACGTGGTGACAAAGATCGGCGATATGCCGATCGACAGTGACGGCAAAGTCGCGATTCGCTACGATCTTCGCTTGTCGTCCTCGTATCTCGTACAGAAATACGCCGAGAACGGAGTGTTGCCGCTGACGATTTTTCGCGATGGCCGGCTCTCGGAAATTAAACTGCCGGTGCAAACTCAGAGGGAATTGGTGATCCCCTATTTAATGGATCAAACGCCGAGATATTTTATTTATGGCCCGTTCGTGTTCTCGCAAACCACGCAAGACTATCTCGAGCGGCTTGGCAATCAGCGGCCGCCCTCAATGGGACGCCAACCCAGTCCGCTGGTGACGCGGCGCTATGACAAACCGACTTTTGAAAACGAAGAGCTGGTGATCGTCGCGTCGCCGCTTTTTCCTCACCGCATCACCCGTGGTTACGACGACCCCAACCGCGCCGTGCTCAGCGAAATTAACGGTGTTCCGGTGAAGAACCTGCGCCACCTGGTCGAACTCCTGCGCGACATCCGCGACGAGCAGATCAGCTTCAAGTTTGCCAGTTCGGGCGTACTGACGCACGAGACCATGGTCTTCAATCGCAGGGAGTTGATGGACGCGACCGTTAAAATCCTCGAGGAGAACGGCATTCGCTATCCGTCCTCTACCGACTTGCGCGCCGTTTGGGAAGCGCCTGCGCAAACGGGGCCGAAATCCGCCCACGCAACCTGCTGCGCGACCGGGCCGACGGCCAACTGAGGCGTGCTGTTGGCCTGCCAATCCGCACCCAGCCCGGTGCCGGATGACGACCGTGTGATCCGCTTGGTTCCGAAGTAATAACTTGGCGGAAACGCAACGGCCTGCGCCGTCAGTGCCGGTGCCGCGAAGAGTGTTCGCATCGTTGACTTCCGTAATCGAAGGAGGTGATCGAAGTGAAATCAAAAATCGGCGGAGTCATATTTTTTCTGATCCTGCTGGTCGGCGCTTTCGGCATCATTAGTTTCTCTGCGGAATTTTTTCTCGGTAAGCCGCTCCTGGCAGTCGTCAAGGATTTTCTATTTTTCATGTCCCGAAAGCAGTGATCAACACGGCTGGTTCCGAGCATTTTTCGCGCAGGCGTGATTTTGCATAGATTGCCGACCCGCGCCGCTTCATCCCGATTCAGCATTGATCCCTGCTATCCGCTGATATAGGATCAGCCCGCCGTTGAGAGGGTTTTCATGCGCAAAAAGATATTCACATGGCTGGGAAAAGAATTCGTCGAGCTATCCGGTGAAGCAAAGCCGGAGTCAAACGCAACGATCGAGGCGCAGGAAATTTTCCGGCGCTTCGATCAAGAGCTGAGAGGCCACGGCTTGTCGTTGGACAACACCGTGCGCAGCCGCCTTTGGGGACGCGATCGCGAAAGCCGCGATCTTGGCAGCAACGAGCGGGTGAATATCTTATCCGGGAAAGCGCGCTCGGCGAGTTCGAGTTATATCGCGCCCGGGCACTTCGATTCATCCGCCAAAGTCGGCGTCGATCTCCTTGCCATGCGCCCGTCGGAACCCGGCGCGGCAAAGCGCATCGTCGAATACGATCCGCCGATCGTCCCCATCCGCTTTCTCGTTTACGATTCAGTGGTGGTGCTTTCCGGCGTGACGACCGTCTTGCCGACGCTTGAAGAGCAGCTGGACAACATTCTGCCACGCATCCACGGCTCGCTGACCGATGGCGGAAGCTCCTGGGACAAAGTCGAGCGGGTGTCGTTTTATCTCCACCGCAGCCAAACCGTTGAGAAGCTCAAGGAGCTGGTCCAGCGCCATGTCAAAGCGCGGATACCGCAAACTGAGTACTGCTTTGTCGACGGCTACTCCTCGGAAGGTAAATTTTGTGAAGTAGAGGTGACGGCTCAGGCTTAAGTCGAGCCGGATCGAGTCATGAACAACCAGAAACTCCGCGTCGCCATACTCGACGATTTTGAAAAGATCGCCGCCACCGTGCCGGGCTACGACAAGCTCATGAACCGCGCCGACGTTAACATGATCGGCAAACGGCTGGAGAACTCCGAGGCCATCGTCTCCGCGCTACGCGACTTCGATGCGCTCCTGCTCATGCGGGAACGGACCTTTTTTAGCGATAAAGAATACGCACGGCTTCCGAATCTCAAGTTTATTTCCCAGACGGGCCGCACGAGCAGACATCTCGACTTGGCTAACGCCACCCGCCACGGCATCGCCATCGCCGGCACCCCGGCCGACAACGGCATGTCGACCATGGAGCTCACAATCGCGTTGATTCTTGCGCTTCTGCGCAAGATTCCTCAGGTGAATCTGCGCATGCGCGAAGAAATCTGGCCGGCGATCGCAGGCAACACGCTGGCGGGAAAAACGGTCGGCGTCTTTGGTTTCGGCAGGATCGGCAAGGAAGTGGCGCGGATTATGAAAGCGTTCGGCGAAACCCGCGTGCTCGCCTATTCGCGCACGCTCACTGCCGAACGGGCGGCGCAAGTCGGCGGCGAAAACGCGACCTTTGAGACGCTGCTCAAGGAATCCGACATCCTCACGATTCATATCCAATCCAACGCGGAAACGCGCGGCATCATCGGCGAAAACGAATTCGCCATGATGAAGCGCGGCATTCTGCTCGTCAATACCGCGCGCGGTCCGATCGTATCCGAGCCGGCGATGATCAAGGCGCTGGAGAGCGGTAAACTCGGCGGCGTCGGTCTCGATGTTTACGACATCGAGCCGCTGCCGATGAACCACCCGCTGCGCCGCTTCGACAACGCCATCCTGATGTCGCACCGCGGCTACGCCACCGTGGAAATCCTGAGCAAGCGCTACGACGAGGCGATCAACAACCTCTTGGATTTCATTGACGGTAAACCGGTGGAGTTGCTCAATCCCGACGTGACGCCGAAAAACCGTTGACCGGAACGGGGTCAACCAATTAAACCCGCACGCCTTCAGCGATACCTATACCTGTAAGGCGATTCAGTCGGAACGACGCGCGTCAGTCTAAATCCCGCCTTCTCGAACGGCGCCGCGTATTCTTTCTCCGTGCGCTCGTAACCGTGCAGAAACAGCAACATCTCGAGATCAAGAAACGTTCTAGGACCGCCAGATCCTTTCGTTGAATCGCGACGCGGGTCTTGCCAATATGGCCCCAGGAGCACGAAGTTCAGTGTCGAAACCGCATCTTCCGAGCGATACCAACGAAATTTCCACGATCACCCTCGCCCACTACAACGCGCACGCCGAAAGTTTTTGGCAAGGCACGCGCGATCACGATGTCAGCCAAAATCGCGGCGCGCTGCTGCAAAACCTTTCCGGCCCGGGGCCTTTTCGCATACTCGATTTCGGCTGCGGTCCCGGCCGCGATCTGAAAGTCTTTCGCGAACTGGGCCATGAGGCCATCGGCCTGGAAGGCGCCGAAAGGTTCGTCGAGCTGGCGCGCAATTTCAGCGGCTGCGAAGTCTGGCTTCAAGATTTTCTGAAACTCGAATTGCCGCCGGAATTCTTCGACGGCATCTTCGCCAACGCTTCGCTCTTTCACGTTCCCAGCAAGGCATTGCCGCGCGTGCTGCGCGAGCTTCGGACAACTTTGAAAGCCGGCGGCGTGCTCTTCAGCTCCAATCCGCGCGGCGATAACGAAGAGGGTTGGAACGGCAAGCGTTATGGTTGCTATTACAACCTGGAACGCTGGCGCGATCTCGTAACGGCGGCCGGGTTCGACGAAATCACGCACTACTACCGCCCGCCCGGCCTGCCGCGCGAACAGCAGCCCTGGCTCGCCTCGGTTTGGCGCAAGATCGGCTGATAAATTTTGCGGCGACAGGCCACTTTTACTGTCATTTCGAGCAAAGCGAGAAGTCCTTCTTAAGACGGAGACGGCAACACAGTTTCCCGATTTGACAGAAACGCCGAAATTCTACTAAGGTGAGGCCAATTTGCGATCAATTTCAACACGAATAACCAATAGGAGGATTGACCATGGCTATAGCGAGCGATCTCATCATTTCGTCAGATTCCCATGTCATGGAACCGGTGGATCTTTGGAAAAAAGGCGTGCCGGAAAAATATCGGGAAACGGCGCCGCTCTTTCCGCCCCATCAAGTGGGCGAAGGTTTTCAGCATCATGCCGGCGGCTGGGACCCGCGCGCCCGGATGAAGGAGATGGAACAAGACGGCTTGAGCGCCGAAGTGCTCTATCCGACGTTGATGCTCGATCTCTTCGCGCTCGACGATGCCGGCCTGCAGGAAGCCTGCTTCCGCGTCTACAACGATTGGCTCATCGATTATTGCAGCGCCGACACGAATCGCTTGATCGGCATACCCGCCATTCCCGTTTACAACATCGACAACGGCGTCAAAGAGCTCGAGCGCTGCCGCAAGGCCGGACTGAAAGGCTGCATCATTTGGCAAGCGCCCCATCCGGACCTGCCCTTCAAGTCGAGCCACTACGATAAATTATGGGCGGCATGCCAGGATCTCGACGCGCCGGTGAGCCTGCACATTTTGACCGGCCATAGCTACAACAAAGACAAGAATCGCAAAGGCGTCGAGCGCTATCGCGGCAGCGTCAATTTGAAGCTGATGGACATCGCCAACGGGCTGTTCGAGATCATCCATTACGGCATCCTCGAAAGAAACCCCAAGCTCAAGATCGTCTCGGTGGAAAACGAAAGCGGTTGGATGCCGTGGATGTTTCAGCAGTGGGACTACTATTACAATCGTTTCAAGAAGCAAAATCCGCCGCCGATCACGCGCAATCCGAGCAGCTTCGTCAAGGATCAGATCTATGCCTGCTTCTTCAACGATCACGTCTGCGGCGAGAACTTGAAATATTGGGGCCAGGACAACATCATGTGGTCGAATGACTTCCCCCATCCGAATTCGACCTGGCCCAATTCAATATAAATCATCGAACGCGACCTCGGCCATCTGCCGCCGGAAACCCAGCGTAAAGTGGTGTGCGACAACGTTTGCCGGCTCTACGACATCGCCGCGTCCAAGTTGCCGCGTCTGGAGAAGAAGGCGGCATAAGATATTGACATCATTGGGTTTAAAATCGAGGAGGAACACCTTGGCGGGCATCAAAAAAATTCTTCACGCTACGGACTTTTCGAAGGCGTCGGCGCGCGCGCTGCAAGAGGCGATCAAGCTGGCCAAAGAGAATCATGCGCAACTTTTGGTCGTTCATGTCATCGAGCCGACGCCCTACGTCGCCGGCGGCGAGTTCGGCGGGGCGGAGATTTACACCAAGTTGGAAGACATGGCGAAACGCAATGCCCAGTCGTCCATGAGCAAGCTCATGGAACGACTCAAAAAATTAAAGGTCAACGCGGAAAGTCTATTGCTCCGGGGCTCATCTCATGAACAGATCGTCAAAGCGGCCAAGAGCAAAAAGGCCGATATGATCGTCATCGGCACGCACCGGCTTGTCGAAACTTTTCATGGGCAGCGTCGCCGGCAAAGTTGTTTCGCTGGCGGCGTGCCCGGTCATGACCGTCCGCGGAAAATAATTTTTAGAATGTCCGGACCGTACTCACTCCACGACTTCATTCAAGATCTCGATCGCATCACGCGAACGGAAAGCTCGCAGGAAGGTATCGTCGCCGCGGCCCAGCCGCTGCTCGCCAAGCTCGTGCAGCAGCCGGACTGCATCGACGCCAAGCACAGGAAACGGGGCGCGACCGCCTACGGTCGCTACATGCTCCATCGCGCGCCGTTGTTTAACATCTCGTCCGTGGTCTGGGGCCCGGGAGATAACGCTAAGGCGCATAAC
>JBOHVN010000012.1:0-2355 GCA_050735675.1 Binatia bacterium
CTACTAGATGCGGTCGATCAGGCAGAAAGCTATATAGATTCTAGAAAATTGGATTTGGTGGAGGCGGTGTCACAGTGTAAAGAACCACTGTGTACCATTTCGTTCTGCTTACCGTAGGGATAAAACCCCGCCCATGGTCCCACATCGACTGCAGATTCGAGCCCATCAATGAAAACCAGGGTTAGCCAGCCGATCGAACTCGCAATAGCGCGAAAGGAAACTTTCTGTACTTGGATTTGTCGCCTCCAGCGGAACGCGCGTCGCGGTTGTTTTTCTCGTTTTTTCTGCTGACTATCCTCGGCCCTTCCACGGTTCACCCGGCAACCGTGTAATAAGGCGCGAGCGGACGGTCGCGGCAGCCGATTCACCGTCCCACGTGTACTCATTGGCCAGCAGCGGTCCGATATCGGCATTGAATTGCGGATCGCGCAGCTTGGCTTCGATGTTTTTTTCAAACTGAGCGCGCGTCACGCGGTGGCCGTCACGAGCCATATTTTCTGAGAACGCGGCAACAGTCCGGTCCGGATCGACCGCCACTTTTTCCAGCGCAATGGCAAGATCGAAAAGATCGCGGCCCTTCTTTCGTTGATAGAGCGCCCGCATCTTGGTGCCGAGCAACTCATCAAGCGCGTAGGTGCTGATCTCACATGCGCCTTCAAACCAGCGCGAAGATACCGCGAAGGGTTCGCGTGTGAAGCCGTAAACGGAGAAATGCTCGCGCGAATTGATCTCGACTTTCAGGCGCAGCCGGAGCGGCGGCATATCCTCGGAGGCAAAGCGGTAAAAGAAAGTCACGCGGCCTTCCGACTGCTTCCATTGCGGCTTCCCGAGCCAGGGATCGAGCACCTCCCGCAGCGCATTCATGAGAGGGCCCGCCGGCTCGGCAACGATCTGGACAAGATCAATATCCTCGGAATAGCGGGCCGGCGGCTTCACGTGAAGCTTGTAGATGGCCGTGCCGCCGCGGAATGCGAGAGACTTGCCCAGAAGCGGATGCGTGAAGATCGCAAACAGCGCCCGGCAGATGATCAGATCCTGTTCGACCTGATAATCCTGGACCCACGGCGCCTGTGCCCGCCACTCGGTGATGTAGTCGCGCGGGGATCATCGTTCCGGCTCCACGTCCGTGTTGATGAGCAGTTTCCAGTCTGTGGCGCGATGCGCATCCTCTTTGCTGGCACCAGGTAGAAGAGGAACCGTCTCGCGGGCGGCGTCCTTTACAAAGTTCTTCAGGGCTGCCGCTTTATCAGCGGCGCCGGCATGCTCAAGCAGATAGCCGAGTCTTTGCGCCCACGGAACCGGTGCGGTCCGCGCCGCTGCCAGCAGCTTTTGCGGGTTGATCTGCTCCGCAAGTTCGGAGAGGACCGTCGCCACCTGGTCGAGGCCGCCGGCATGATGATGATAGCCGACGAGATCGACAGCCGTCGCTTCGGGTGTCGAGACCAAAATCGTGCCGCGGGGCGTGTTGAAACTTTGCACCGGTACGTCCTGAACCCGTTTGCGCACGATGAAAGCCACGCGCACCTGTCCGCAGCGGATTCGGCGGCGCGCCTTGGCGAGCATTACCTGGAATTCCTGTGGCCTGTGATGTGCCGCCCCGTGATATTGGGCCGCCGAGAGCAGACCGGCATAGTAGGATAGCCCCTGTCGCCGCATCAGCGCGGGGATAAACTGCTCGGCTGGGAGGCAACCGAGAGAGCGGTATTCCGGCGGGATAACAACATAGAAGCCCCGCGCGGGCGACGCCACCATCTTCTGGCGCGCCAGACGATTGAGCGCCAGCCTGGCGGCATGGGCGGAAACGCCTAGCGCCTCGCGGGCGTCGCTGGAGACAAAGCTATAGCGCCCAGCGGCAGCAAGTTGAGCTATGTAATCCCGTGCCTTAAGGTGTTGCGAGCCATGTTTCATTTACACAAAGTATCGATTTTTGAGATATTATGCAATCGGATTCGTGGCGGTTCCGGTTTCGTCATCGCAAAGTATCGATTTTCGATACTTTGTGCATACGAATACGGAAACATGAGTGGCCGTTCGCCAATTGTTCAGTTCCCGGCCTACTCCTCGCTTCGATGCTGCCCTGACCCTGAGCGCTCAATGATTACGCAGTTACGCCCCCAACAAATCAAGCCAACAACGTTTTGGCGCTCTAGTATCGATCCAGGGGCTCTCAAGTTCGATGAGAACGAGCGATTGGCGTTTAGGGCTCGTTATCGTTGTCCGGCCGTGGGCTCGAATTAAAGGTGAGATGAATGGGATCGATGGAGTCGGCGTAAGCGTGCGCCCACGAGAGCCAATCTGAAAGGTTATCAGTTTTTTTAGCTAGTTTCTGTCGCGAAACTCGTAAAAAATCTTACG
>JBOHVN010000013.1:0-15333 GCA_050735675.1 Binatia bacterium
GAACCTATGGAACGATGCTAAGCTTGCTGAAATCTATTCCCCTCTTTGAAAAAGAGGGGTGAGGGGAGATTTTCCGAGTCGCTCGCTGTTCCGGTAACGTCAACAAATCCCCCTAATTCTCCCTTTGATTAAAGGGGGATTGCCGGAGTCAAAAGTACTACGAATCTGGGTTACATGAGACTAAAGAATTTGCCTTACCGACGGCCGTGTTTTCATACGTTCGAGCCAAGCATTAAGGCGTGGTAAAGACGGCGCCGGCAAGGCGCCATAGGCTTCCATGCGCAGTGCGCGCGGCACTATGGCGATATCCGTTAGACTGAGCTCGCCGAGAAAACAATTTTTATCGCCCAGCGCCTCTTCGAGATACTGAAGCAAGTCTCTCAAGCTACGGTGCTTTTCTTCGATGACCGCTGTATTGCGCTCGTTTACCGCCTTGAGCATCTCGCCGCGCAGCGCCCAGTAGGGCTCATGCATGTAGTTGAGCGCGTAATCGACCAGCGCCCGGCCGCGGCCGCGCAGGTAAGGGTCTTTCGGCATCAGCGGCGGGTCCGGATATTTTTCATCGAGATATTCGTTGATGATGCATGACTCGAACAGAACCTGCCCGTCATCGTCGATCACCGGTACTTTGCCGTACGGATTGAGCTTTAGAAACTCAGGACGCTTCTGATCTTTCATGGCGAGAGTCAGAGTGACGCGCTCGTAGTGAAGTCCCTTCTCGTGCAAGGCGATTTTTACCCGGTCGCTGTTCGACGACGGCATTGCATCATAAAGTTTGATGGCCATGATCGGACTCGTTGGGGCGATTCCAAATTTCAATTCCAGATTTCATATTGCAAATTGAACGCCAGCGGTGCCAGCAATTATCGATTCGCTCAAGTACGCGGCTGAGTGTTACTGTCGATAATGAGGCTGGGAGCGCATCTTCACGAGCAGGATTACAAACATCTGAACCCGGCTGTCAAACGATTTCTGAGGATCGCGTTGCCTTTGTGGCAGGGGCTCTTTCGCGAATCTGAAATCTGCGATTTGAAATCGCGGGAGCGTTCTAGCGCACGCGCCGGCTCACCAGCGCCACCGAGCCGATGATGAGACCGGCGGCGAGCAGAATCCGCGGCGTGAGGATTTCGTTGCCGAGAAAGTAGCCGAGGACAATCGCCACCAGCGGATTGACGTAAGAGTAGGTTGCCACCAGCGGAATCGGCGCGACGCGCAGCAGCCAGGCGTAGGCGACAAAGGCGGCCGGGCCGACGACCGTTAGATAAATCCAAGCCGCCGCCGAGCGAGACGACACCACGGTTAAATTTAAATTGTTAAACTCCCTGAAAGTGTAGGCGATCAAAACCAGCACGGTGCCGCCGACGAGCATCTCGATTGCCGTTGTCATCAACGGCGAAGCGGGCAGCTTGGCGGTCTTGCCGAAGATCGAGCCGACGGCCCAGAAGCACGACGCAATCAAGACCGCGACGGCCCCGTGAAGATTTTCCGCGCTCGCCTGATTGGCGTTCCAGCCGACCAGCAATACCGCGCCGCAAAAGCCGATCAGTATGCCCGAGAGCGCACTTGGGCCGGGTCTGCCGCCGCCGGGTCGAAGCGCGTCGAAGAGAATCATCCAAAGCGGCACGGTGGCAACCAATAAAGCCGCAAGGCTTGACGGTATGAATTGTGCCGCCCAAACTACGCCGCCGTTGCCGCCGACGAGCAGAAAAATGCCGATGATCGAAGCATTGCGCCATTCCAACGGCATCGGCCTGGGGTCGCCAGCGAGGCGGCGCCAGACGAACAAGAACGCTCCCGAGATCATGAAGCGCGCCGCCGCGGATAAAAACGGCGGCGCGGTTTCGACCGTAAAACGGATCGCCAGATAGGTCGAGCCCCAGATGAGATAGACGGCGGCCAGCGCTAACCAAATCGCGAGGGAGGAAGTGCCCTGGCCGGCCGGTGTGCCCGTATCTAGGCTCACGAGGGGCGAGCGCCTTCGATTATTGCGTGGTCACTGCGGATCGTTCGACTATGGCATGGAGTCATGTGGAAAAGACGAAGTATTCAATTTCTGCGGCTTCAATTCCGCGCAACTTGTTACATTAGACTAAATTTGTTTCCGAAGACCGTCATTCCCGCATGCTTTTAGCGGGAATCTAGGCGAATTCGGACTGGACCCCCGAGAAAGACATTCGGGGGTGACGCCTTTGGCGAATTGTCATCGCGTTCTTCTGAAACCCCGTCGTTGCTGTGGGATAGTTCATTGGTTGCAAGCGTCGTGACAATTATCTTGCGGGGTCTTTCCCACGCTGTCGAGCCGATTTTCCCGGCACGGCTTAAGCTTGCGCCGCCATACCTTTCTTTTTCAATTCTTCGATGGCGCTCGCCGTTTTGTCGATGGTCGCCACACCCATGCCCGCCAGCACTTGCGGCGCCTTGGTGAACTGGCAATCGTCGTAAGGCACTACTTCGATCCGGTTGCCCCAGGGATCGACAATATTGAGGCGGTCGTTGATGCTCTGGATGCCGAGTTTTTCCATGGCCCGCTTGACGGCCTCGCGATCGTCGACCACCAGGCCGAAGTGGCGCTTGGTGTCGGCCACCTGGGTTCTGCCGCGAGTAAGCTGGACGAACTGGTCGCCGAGGTCGATAAAGGCGTTGTGATCGCCTTTGCCGCGCAGCGTAAACTGGAAGAGCCCGCCGTAGAATTCCAATGCCTTGTCCAGATCGTCGACTTCCAGCACGACGTGGTTAATTCCGAGGGCTCGCGCTTTCCGTTCGGGTGCGTCGTCGTTCATGGTTTTTCTCCTCCCTTGGTGTCGCTGACGTTTTTCAAAGTCTCCATTTGATTGTTTAAGTGGCGTTCCATGGCTCTGCCGGCAAGCTCGGGGTTTTTTTTGAGAAAGGCATCCATGATCTGATCGTGCTCGCGCATCGAATAGTCGAGGCGTTGCGGCTGGCGCAGCGAGAGCGTCCGGGTCTTTTGCAGTTCCTGGCGTAGTTGATCGATCAAGCGATAGAGGCGTTCGTTACGGGCGATCTCCGCGATCAGACGATGAAAGTCATTTCTGGCGTCGAAGTAGCGAATCAGATCGCGCTTCTGGCAGGCTTCTTTCAGCGCTCGATGCAATTCGCGCAGGCGCTCTAGCTCTTCAGGCCGGGCGCGCGCGACCGCGAGCCTAGCGGCCAGCCCCTCGAGGGCGCCGGCGATAGCGTAATGGTCTTCGATTTCCTCGCGGCTGGGTTTGCTCACCACGACTTCGTTGTCGGGGCGAAACGTGACGTAGCCCTCCGATTCGAGCGCGCGCAACGCTTCGCGCAGCGCCACCGGTCCGACTTTTAGCGATGCGGCCAGTTGGGTTTCGCCAAGCAGTTCGCCGGGGGCAAGTGTGCCGCTGACGATCGCTTCCTTGAGCTTCGTGATGAGAAGCTTGGTCAGCGACTTGAAGCGTTTTTCGGCGCGCGCGGCGCCGCGTTCCAGGATCACCTGCTCTCTCCGATCCGGTTGTCCTTGGTCGCGTTCATCGCTGGTTTACCGCGCCACAGCCGGGTGAACGCCTCCTGCACTTTTTGCAGCTGACTTTTTACCGTGAACAGGAACACTCCGTCCATGCGCCGGACGAATACCTCACGGCCGACTTTGAGCTGCGTGTCGTCCTCGCCTTGGGCCATGAGGAGGGAGCCGTCGCGCGCTCTGATGAGCGCCAAAGCGAGCGGCGGCAGAAAGCCGTCCGGCGTGACGTGGACAATCGTAAAGGTCTCGATGATGCCTTCGATGACATCGCGCGGCTGCGGCGATGGCCGCTTAATTCGCGCTGCCGCCGCCGGTTCGGGTATCCACAAATTCTGCACAGCGGGCGCACCCGGGCGCTCCAGGATCGTGACGAAATTATTGGTGCCGAGACCGCCGGTGCTCTGGGTCAAGCCGCGATTGAACTCGCGCTTCGCCGCTGTTTGGCTCTTAAGGATTTTGGCAACCTCGACAACTTGCGCCAAGCCGCTTGCGCCGACGGGATGGCCGCGCGCCTTCAACCCGCCCGAGGGGTTGATCGGTAATGCGCCGTCAATGGAGGTTTTGCCGGCGAGCACGGCGTGGCCGCCTTTGCCCGGCGGAAAAAATCCCAAGTCTTCGCTGGTGATAATTTCAAAGGGTGTGAAAGCGTCGTGGACCTCGGCGAAATCGATGCCTTGCGGCGATGTTTCCGCCATCTCATAAGCGCGGCGGGCGGCGATGCGGGTGGCGGGGAACGACGTGAAAACTTCGCGATCCTGGAGGCTGAGCGGGCCGGTGCCTTGGCCGATCCCCGCGAGGCGCACGCCCGTGGGATCGCGGCTCAGGACCAGCGCCGCCGCCCCGTCGGTGATCGGCGCACAGTCGTACAGGCGGAGCGGCGTTGCTATGAATTTGCTCGCGAAGTAATCGCGGCGCGTGATCACGCGTTGAAACTGCGCCAGCGGATTCTTTGCGCCGTTGCGATGGTTTTTCAGCGCGACGGCGCAAAGCATATTTCCCAAGTTCGACCGCGAAAGGCGAAATTTTTGCCGGTATTTTTCCGTGAGCATCGCCGCCAGCGCCGGCATGGTCGCGCCGCACAGGCGTTCCCGTTTATCGATGACCTCGGCCAGGACGCGCGTGGTCGCGCTCGTGCTCAGATGGGTCATCTTTTCACCCGCCAGCACCAGGACTCTGCGGCAATAGCCTGCCGCGATCGCGTGGAAGGCTGCCATGAGCGCAGCGGCGCCGGCCGACGAGGCGGTTTCGATCCGCGTTGCGGGAATTCCAGTCAACCCGAGCGCGTCGGCGACCTGCGACGCGATGTTGGCATCGCCGGTAAACTCCTCCGGATTCATGGCGCCGATGTAGAGCGCGTCGATCTCGCGGAGCTGGGCGTCGCCCAGCGCGATCTCGGCGGCCTCCGATAAGATGACCGCGAGCGGCCGCGTATCTTTGCCGAACTTCGTTATCCCGGTGCCGGCGATATATACCGCTTGCATAGACTCCTCGATCTTAACCTTCTGCTACTGCCATTCCAACTCCGGCGGTCAATTCGCCGCGCGAATCGGCAATGCGGCGTTAACCCGCGCACCGGCACTGGCGGCACCAGAGCTTTCAAGGTATCGCTGCGCTTGACGGAAATTCCGCTGCTGTGACATAAACGTTCCCGCTGGGGCCGACCAAATTGTCACCCGGAGGTGAATCATGCACTGCGGTATTAATTTGCGTTCCCTGTGCTCGATGCTGGCTGGCGTCGCTCTTGTGCTGGTTATCACCGGTCCGTCGTTCTCCCAAACGCCGTACTATGCCGGCAAGACCATTACGATCGTGCGCGGCGGCGGGGCGGGCGGCTCCGGGGAATTTCAGTCGCGCGCTCTGATGCCGTATCTGAAGAAATATATTCCCGGTAACCCGACGATCGTGATGGAGTTCATGGACGGCGCTTCGGGACGAAAGGGCGCGAATTATATGTACACGGCCAAACCTGACGGCTTGAAGATCGGTTCCGCCGGCGCCATGATTCCGGGGCCGATACTCGGACTTCCGGGCAGCAACTATGACATCGACAAATTCATCTACATCGGCTCGACTGAAACGGGCAATCCTTACGTGTTCTTCACCCGCAAAGCAGCGGGCCTCGACAGCCTCGATAAAGTCCGGCGCACGCCCGGTATCCGGATCGGCGCTCATTCCGTCGGGCACTCCGTCTATGTCACGGCGCGCATGTTTGCTTATTTCCTCGATTTCAAGGAACCGAAGTTCGTCGTCGGATTCAACGATCCTGAGATGGACGTTGCCCTGAATAACGGCGAACTCGACGCGAGAACCACCGGTAACATCGACAGCATCTTCCGCAAGGATTTACGCGACCAGGTGCATTTCCATTCGACGATTTCAAACCCTAAAGGCAGGTTCGATCCGCGTTTGCCGGGGCTTCCCGATGTCGATTCCTTCGCGAAGAACGACAAGGAGCGCTCCGTGGTCAATTTACTGCGTGCCTTTCAGGTGCCGCGCTGGCCGCATCATCTATCGCCGGGCACGCCGCCCGAGCTGGTGAAGATTTTGCGCGAGGCGATGGCGAAGACCTTCAAAGATCCCGGCTTCCAGCAGGACTTCAAGAAACTGATGGGCCGTGACCCGTCGCCGCTTACCGGTGATGAAGTCGAGAAGGCGGTGCGAGAGCTGCCGCGCGACCCGGAGGTCATTGCTCTGTACAAAAAGCTCGCCGACGCGGGACCGTTGCCGCCGCGATAAAAGTTAGAGCACTTCGCTCGCATCTTCATCTCCGTCCGTCCTGGGTTTCGTCGAAGGATGAACGGAAATTGATGCGGCAACGCGTTGGCGCCAGGGTTCGCTAGAATTGTCCGGCGGGACGTTGCGGTAGTTTTGCGATATCGCGCGGCGCTTAGAAACGATTGGGTTGGATCATCCTGAGCTGATTATCGATGCGGGCGCAGGCGAATCGACGCATGTATTCTTCGGCTTCCGTCGCGGTCGAAAAACTCCGCTGGCTGGCGAACTCAAAATTCTGCCCGTCAGTGAAGTCGATATGCCCGTGCCACGTCCACGCTTCGGTATCGCGGTCCTTTCGCAGGACTCCGACAAAGGTCTGATTGCGATGAGAGTCGGTGATTTTGTACCTGGAACGTTCCTCTTGATTACTTTTCATGCTGATCACACTAGTGCTTGGCGGGCGCATTAGCAAACACAATTTCGCGATTCTTTTATTACCAAACACGCTGGTGGAATTCATCCCAGCTTCGGCGATGGCGACGCGATCATGGATGGCCGTTTCTTCCATTGAGAAGGGCTCGGCCGCTGGCTGTGAGGGTGACCTCTGGATCTTGGTTGGACTCGTGACGATTGAGTTGAATGTAGCCGTCAATCATCGCGTCCTCCCAGATGGTTTGCCGCGGGCAGCGGCTTTGCCATGCGTCCATCGCCTCGGAATAAGTGCGAGGACGGCTCGAGACCCAGGAAAGAAACTCAATCAACAACAGGTTCGCCGATTCCGCCATAACCCACCTCTCAGTTTGAACGTCAACATTATAGTGCCACTGCTGCGGATCTTACAATCAATGCCGGATAACCGTGAGTATTTCTTGTCATCGTCGAAACGAAGCGCCTGTCAATGACTTATCGAAAATCCATCCATCCGATTTCTATTGAAGCCCTGTCTATTTTCTCTTTGGTTCTGCACGAACGTACAATTCGAGCGGAGCCTTGTCGAAATATTTGAACAGGGCCGGACACAACCAACCTTCCATATTGAACTGAGGACAATAGTACCAATTACCACCATATTCTTCGCGCCGCCAACTCAGCTGGACCGTGTAGCCGGGAAACGGAGTGGCAGAAAATAACAGGCGAAATCCTTTTTCTGCGTTCGGAATTGACTCGACTAAGCGATCCATCATGGTGTCGATACCGGCGATGAAAGGTTCTCGGGTAAGGCCGACCCGAGGATCGTCGAAGACCCACATCCCATCATATTTGTATGGTGCGATCACGCCGATGGCATTCATGTGCCAATTTCCAACTCGCGCTATGACGCTGTCCGATGAAAAAATCTTCCGTACTTCTTTGCCACTTTCGTCTGTAACGCTTCACTTGCCGAAGATGCCTTCGGAAACTATGTACGGCTGCCAGCCTCTGGTCCAGTCCAAATACTCCAGACCTGCGAACCTTTTCTTGTAATCATAAGCGAACGGCTCGCGGTAGGCGTAGCCGGGATAATAATATCGATAGCCGCGTTCGCGCGAGAGTTGAATCGAATGGAGCATCATCAAGATACCCAAACTCCGTTTTGCCTCTGCCGGATCGAATATCGCGTAGACGGCCGAAGTCGCGGCTTGTCCCAAGTCCAGAAAAGTAACGCCGATGAGCCTGTCGCGGTGATAAATGCAAAGCTCCAAGTTGAGACAAGGGACTGAATCAGGAACGGGCGACAAGAAGTTATCGAGCGAGGCGGGAACGTTCTCCTTGAAGCGCATGCGGTGCTTCAAAAAGAGAGCTTCCTTTTCCTCGTCGACGAAGGCCGGGCGAATGAGCATCCGCATGTCGCTATTTTTGACGAGCACCCGCTTCTGACTGCGCGTGAGAGTGAACCGCTCCAGATCGATCCTCAGCGGCAAAACCGAAAACCGTCCTCCTCCATGACTGGCGGTCCGGTAGCGAAAGAACAAGATGCCGAAATGGCGCCACCCCTCGGCCCAAAATTGATCCATCTCCGCTGGGGACGCATCCGTGTGTAAGAAGTGCTGATCGTCGCTTGGAGTCATGGGCAACGCGCATCGACTATGCATCAGTGTACATTTTGCGACTGCCGATTCAATTTCATCGGACGGATAAGAATTGGTGGGACGGTGAATTCCTTGATTCGCTGAAGGTAATTACAGATGCGCTTGGTTCCGTAGCGGCGGTGCAAGAGTATTCAGGACAGTTATGAGTTCGTCAGGAAAATCTACGCAAAGTGTAGGAGCGCAGCCTACTGCGCCCTTACACTGCGGAAGAGAGAACATCGGCGAGCAAATCTGCGCAACCCGCAAAAACCTTCAACCATAGTAATATGGGGTAAACCGAGGCAAGAGTTTGTTGTCAAAAAAATACTCCGAACTCTGCCAACTCAGAGTTTCTGCGCTGAAATTGCGGGTGCCGCTCTGGCCGGCGTTCAGTATAGCGGTTCCTCCGGCCGGTGACCGTGGTCCAGCGGCTTGGACGACAAATCTCGGCCCATCCGGATGGCTGCCTCAACGCCTTGGTAATAGCCGGGAAGGTGCACGAGGGCGCGATAACCCAAATGCTTGTAGAAGAGTTGCGCGGCTTCGTTATCCGCGCGCACTTCCAGCGCGACGCTGAATATGCCCGCTACGAGCGCGCATTTTTCGAGCCACTCAAGGAGTTGACGTGCAACGCCTAAGCGTCGATACGCCGGGGTCACTGCGAGGAGATCCAAATGCGCGCTGTCGTCACCGTAGCGCATGATCGCAAACCCGACCATGCGACTGTTAGTGCGGGCGACGAGTACGTTAACGTTGGGATCGCGAATACTCGCTGCGACCCGCTCCGCTGTCCATCTCCATCGCAAACCGTCCTCAATCAAAAGCCGCGACATGTTGGCGATGGTGGAAGCGTCTGCCGGTCGCGCCAATCGTAACGCTAGATCCGAATTTGTCATGAGGAGTTTACTCCAAAATGCGCCTGCGCCGCCGCGTGGTCGAAAAGAACTCGTGTCTCGCCGATCACTTGTCCAATGTCGATCGTGTCCTCCATTAGTAGGAATACATCCACGTCCGCCGGCTCTCTCTTAGATGAATCCCTGCGCGCGTCATTCATCCGGCTTGAAATCCAGCATCCCTTGGATCTCCAGGCCTTCGATCTCTTGGAGAGTTTTTCCGGCGATGCCTTGGAGATCGCCGTACATACCGACCGTGGCTTGCATGACGCGATCGATCTGCTCTTCGCGCTTGGCCCACTGGCGGGTGATGGCCTTTTTCTCGCGGTCGAGATCTTCCTTCATGGATGAAAACGCTTCGACAATCGCCTGTACACGCTGGCGAAAGCGCGGGCCGGTGAGATAGCCATAGACCATTTCCATCTTGGTCTGCTGGCCTTCGGAGGCCTGGCGCGCACAGGCGACCTCGATCAGCGTTTGTCGCAGCGAGAACGCCACCGGCAGAGCGACTTTCGGGTCGGCCACCCAGACGCCTTCGAGATAGCCGAACGTCTCCACATCTTTTGGTAACGCTTGGCTGATGATCACGGCGATCTCGGCTTTGGCGGCGCGTTGGTCTTCGCGCAGCTTGGCCAGCCAGCCGTCGCTCCAGTTCTTAGTCCGTTTGCATTCCCAAAGGATCGTGCCGCAAATCTGATTGAGCGGGCCGAACACCCGGTGCAGCACGTCGCCGCCGAACTCGCCCTTGGGCACCGGTTGAACGGTGTCACGGGGAAATTTAGCGGTGAGCAGCGCTTCGAGCTCCAGTTCTTGAACTTCTCCTTGAAGTTGCTGCGAGCCCTGTTCGGCGCGGCGTTTGAGATCTTCGATCTGTTTCTGCATGGCGGTGATGGTCTGGTCTTTTTCCATCACTTTAAGTTTCAACTCTTCCTCGGCTTCCTTCTTGGCTTTGTCACGTTCGGCGCTGAGATCGGCCTGAACTCGCTTCTCGATCGTCAAGTCGAGCTCGCGCTTGGCGTCATCCAGCTCGCGCTGCTTGCGGATCAGCTCCGCTTGGGCTTTTTGCGCCTCGCCGAGCTTTGCATCTCTCTGTTTCAAAACCTCCTGAAGCGTATTGATTTCCTTAACCTTCTGATCGAGGTCGTTGCCCAAGGCGAGCTTGGCTTTCTTGGCTTCTTCGGCACCGATACGGGCGCGCTCGAGCTGGAGCTTTTGCTCGACTTGTTGATCGAGACTTTGTTTGGCTTTCTCAAGGGTTGCGGCGCGCTCGTTCAATAGTTTCTCGCGCATGGCCATGTCGGCGTCTTTTTGGGCGAGGCGCTGCTCGTAATCGCGCCGGACGGATTCGAGCAGCGGAGCGGCGAGAGATTCAGTCAGTTTGATTTCAGTTTTGCAGTGCGGACAGAGGACTGTCGGTTCGGGCATGAGTCACTCCCTCGAACTTGATTCGCGAACGTGTCGGTATTGGCCGGAGCTTAGCTAAAACCGGGGGAAGTGCCAAGTCGTGGCAGCGGGGGAGCGGGCGCCGGTGCGAAGAAATCACTGGGTGGAAAAATTTACGGCAGTTTGCTATCGGCCGCGTGGCGCGCGTAAACGTCCCTACGGCGGTTTTTGAGCAGCGGCAATTTGTCGCGGGTTTCGCGCAGCAGATTCAAATCGAACTCGATGACTTCCACACCTTGTTTTTCGTTAAGGTCGACCAGCGTGCGGCCGAGCGGATCCACGGCCATGCTGTGGCCGATGTAGATATTGCCGACCTGGTCGGGGGCGATGACGTAACAGCCGTTTTCCAAGGCTCTGGCTTTGATCATCGTCTGCCAATGTGCCACTTTTAAATCGCCTTGCACCCAACCCGACGGCGCGATCAAGACATCCGCGCCCTGGAGCGCCAGCATGCGCGCCATTTCCGGGAAACGCAGATCGTAGCAAATCATCGTGCCGAATCGGCTCTCGCCGGATTGCACCAACGGAGGGACGTTCTCCCCAGGGTGGAACTTGTCGGACTCCTTGAAGCCGAACGCGTCGTAAAGATGCAGCTTGCGATAGACCGACGCCGTCTTGCCGAAGGCGTCGATCCACACTGCCGTGTCGTAGACTCGATTCGGAATGGTCGACTTTTCGTAGATCGTCGCAATGACCGCGAGGCCGGCGCTCTTGGCCGCGCCGCGCAGCGCTGAGACAAACGGCCCATCTGCCGATTCGGCCATGTGCGCCAACTCCTCGGCGGTCTGACTCGCGGGAGAAAACGCCATCAAAAACTCCGGGAAGGCGATCAGTTCGGCGCCTTTGCGCTTGGCGTCTTGGATGAGACTGACTGCCGTGCGGAGATTTTCTTGTTTGTCGGTGGAGGATTCAATTTGGGCGACGGCGACTTTGTTCATCGGATTTCGACTTTCACAGTCAAACGCTTTTTGCGGCGTTATGGCTGGAATAATTCTCACCGTCAAGCTATCCAAGGAAGCAACACTCGTCAACTGGACATAGAAAGATTCCTCACGTTTGTTCCGAATGACATACCTTGCTGACCTTCGTCGATGGTGCCGCATGTAATGACGATTGCCGCGGGATCGAATCCAATTCTACCACAAGATACAACCACGGATGCCGCAACCTGATCTCACGCCTAGACTCCAGCGCCTCGCGTTAATCAACGTCTGCCTCGGCCAGTTCATGAGCGCTCTCGATCGCGCTCGGTGAACGTGTCCATGGCGTATGTGCAATGGGTGCCGTTGGCCTACCAGCTGACGATCGTCGGGCTGGTGTTAAGCATGGCGCGGCTCGGCGACCAGATGGGCCGGAAAAAGATTTACGCTCTGGGCTTCGTGCTCCTGGGCGCCGGATCCGCTGCTTGCGGTTTGAGCCCGCAGCTTTGGCAGATCATCGTCTTTCGGGTCGTCGAAGCGATCGGCGGCGCGCTGGTCCTGGCGAATGGGCGGGCGATCGCCTCGGCGCTCTACGCCAAGGAAGGCAGAGGGCGAGCGCTCGGCATGATGTCGATGTCGTTTCATCTCGGCTACATCACCGGGCCTTCCCTTAAAAAATGTTAGTTATGGAGTAGCGGAGTAACGAAGTGGTGTGCAAGAAACCAATACTCCAACACTCCGCTACTCCATCACTCCGTTCTTCAGTAGTCGAGCTTCTGTCCGGATTTTTTCTTCTCAATGTTGTCGAGGACTTTGGCGCCGAGGGCGACGTCGGCGACGCCTTGGCCGGCATTGTTCTTGTAGAAGGTGATTTGCTCCGCCTTAGTGCGGCCTTCTTTTTTTCCGGCGAGTATCTCGCCGATCTCAATCAACTGCTCCCAGCGGATCACGCCGCGCTGGACCGGGTCGAAGATATCGGCCTGTTCATCCTGAACCGCTTGTTGGATCGACACGATGCCGTGAACGTGGCTGCGCGCCAGCGTGGCGTCGTCGATCTCGCGCCGCTTAGCGGCGGTGAAACCGCCTGTGACCAAACCGACGTTGCTGCCAACGATGGTCGTCACATGCTGGCCGGGCTGGAGCCAATTGCCGTCAAACACCGGCACGCTCGAGTTGGTCGCCGTCAGCACGATGTCGACGCCGCGCACGGCTTCTTCGGGAGACACAACGGGCGTGATGTTAAGATTGGTCACCGGTCCCATTTCCTCGGCGAATTTTTTGCGGTTCTCGGGATTACGGCTGTAGACTTTGACGTTCTTGAGCTTGCGCACCTGCATGAGCGCGAGCAGATGATTCTTCGCCTGGCCGGCGGCGCCGAAGAGAGCGAGACTGCTCGCATCGGGCCGGGCCAAAAGATCGGTGCCGACGGCGCTGGTGGCCGCCGTGCGCAGGCCGGTGACGGCGATGTTACGGGGCAGTTCGGCGCAGGTGATCTCGCCGACGATGATGCCTTTGAGCTCGCCTTCGGCCGAGTCGTAAAGCACGATCACCGGGTGATTGAGGCGCGGATAGACCTGTTCCTCGGCCATCGGTTTGACCCATTCGCAATGGGTCATCAAGCCGGTCGCCTTGGCCTCAGGCACGCCCCCCTGATGCACGCTCACGCGCACTCCGGTGGGAATATGAATCCTTCTTCGCGGCGCGTTGAGTTGCGGATTCTCGCCCCATTGGCGAAAGCCCAAGCGCACCGCTTCCACGGCCTCCGACATGGTCACGACGCCGCGGATTTCCTCCGGACTCACCAGTAACGGCTGCATTCCAAGTTCTCTTTCAGATCGTCGGCGCGACTTGCGGGCGCGCGATGAGATCTTCGCCCCAGCGTTTGAGGTTCGGATAAGTAGCGTCAATAACCACGCCGTAGCGTTCACGCCGGGTATAGAAGGGAATATAGCTCACATCCGCCAGCGAATATTCGCCGACCAGATACTTTCTGCCGGCCATCTCATTATCCAGAGTCGTGAGGTGTTGTTTCATGCGTTCCCTGGCCTTGTCCGGCTCCCGGTTGTGCGTGATGTCGGAAGCGGCGGCATGCAGCCGGGTGCTCATATAGTCGACCCAGATCCGTGCCTTGGCGCGGAGCAGGAGATCGGCGGGCATGAGCCGGGCCTGGGGAAACTTCTCTTCCAAGTATTCGTCAATAATCGCCGACTCGTAAATCACGCCGTCGCCGTCGACCAGCACCGGCACTTTGCCGTACGGGTTACGCTGCACCAGATCGTTGGGTTTGTTTTTGAGATCGACTTCGAGGAGCTCGTAGGGAATTTTTTTTTCGGCAAGGACAATCCTTGTCCTATGGGCGTAGGGTCAGGTGTGCGAAGAATAGAGTTTCATGTTGATACCCTCCTCTGGGTGTTCAATATCAACTGGGTTCAAATCGTTCAAGTCGTTCAATTTGAACGGGCCTATTGCGTACGTAATTGCAACCGATCCTGCAGCGTGTCACCGACGAGATTGAGAGCGAGGACGGTGACCATAAGCGCGAGACCGGGATAGGTCGTCATATGGGGCGCGACCAGCAAGAATTGCCGGCCGTCGTTAAGCATCGATCCCCACGACGGCGTCGGCGGCTCGACGCCCAGGCCGAGAAAGCTCAAGCTGCCTTCCGCAACGATCGCTGCCGCCAATCCAAAGGTCGCTTGGATCAGCAGCGGCGGCAGCAGATTGGGCAGCAAGTGACGCCCGATGATTCGCTTGGGCCGGCAACCGAGCGCGCGCGCCGCCTGCACGAACTCCCGCTCTCGGAGCGAGAGAATCTCGCCGCGCACGAGGCGGGCGTAACCGGTCCAGCCGATAAGACAGAGCGCGAGGATCACATGATCGAGACCGGGACCGAGAACCGCGGTGAGCGCGATCGCGAGCAGTATGCCCGGAAACGCCATCAAGATATCGACCAGGCGCATGAGCAACTGATCGAGCCAGCCGCCGAAGTAGCCCGACAAAGATCCAATCATGAGGCCAATGGCGAGCGAGATCGTCACGGTGGCGATACCCGTGAGAAGCGATATCCGCCCGCCGTGTAGCGTCCGGCTTAAAATGTCGCGTCCCAGTTTATCGGTGCCGAGCGGATGATCGCTGGAATAGGCAATCAAATCCTGCTCGAGATTTTGCCGCAGCGGGTCGTGCGGCGCGAGTAGCGGCGCTAACAGCGAAGCGGCAGCGAGCAAGATCAATAGCGCGATGCCGGAGTAGAACCAGACCTTAGTCGCCATAGCTGACTCGCGGATCGATCAACTTATAAAGCAGATCGGTTGCGAAATTGATCAAGACATAGGAAGTCGCGATCACCAGCACGCAGCCTTGCACGAGCGGGTAGTCGCGAGTTTGAATCGCCTGGACGGTCAAGCGGCCGATGCCCGGCCAGCTAAAAATGGTCTCCGTGATCAGCGAGCCGGCGAGCAGGCCGCCGAATTGCAGGCTCATGATCGTGACGACGGAAAGCAAAGCGTTGCGCAACACGTGCTTTAGCCACACTTGTTTTTCCGGCAATCCTTTGGCGCGGGCGGTTTGAACGTAGTCCTGATGGATCACTTGCAGCAGGCTGGCGCGCAGGATGCGCACGAGGATGGCCGACATGCCGAGGCCGAGAGTAATCGCGGGGAGCACAAGATGACTGACGCCGCCGCGGCCCGACACCGGCGTCCAGCCGAGCTGGATCGAAAAGACGATCATCAAAAGCGGGCCGAGCCAAAAGTTGGGCAGGGAGAGACCGACCAAGGAAAACGTCAGGGCGGCGCGATCGATCCAACCGCCCCTGCGTA
>JBOHVN010000014.1:0-39781 GCA_050735675.1 Binatia bacterium
GGCATGTCCTATGTGTGCCATAAGGCATACATGCCTGTCAACTAAAAAATGAAAATAAGAAAGAAAAAATTCTTTCTTTAGCAATGAGTTGCGAGTTTCGCGACAGAAACTAGCTAGATCCAGGATGCAGATACCGTTGAAATATATTCTGCGAAGCTCGATCTCGCGGCGCTTGACGACGGTCATCACCATGCTCGGCATCGCCCTGGTCGTATTTGTTTTCACCGCCGTCCTGATGATGGCCAACGGCGTGCAGAAAACCCTGCGCTCGACAGGCTCGGATGACAATTTGATTGTCGTGCGCAAAGCGGCCATGAGCGAGATCATGAGCATCCTCGATCGCGAAGCGGCCAGCATCGTGGTGAACCTGCCCCAAGTCGCGCGCTCCGCTGACGGCCGGCCGATGAGCTCCAAGGAAGTGGTGGTGATCATCAATTTGGACAAGCTCGGCGCCGAGGGCATCAGTAACGTGACCGTCCGCGGCGTCGAGGAAGCGGCATTTCAATTGAGGCCGCAGGTTCGCATCGCTGAGGGAAGAATGTTTCGCTGGGGCGCGCGCGAAGTGATCGCCGGCGCCGGCATCACCAACCGTTTCGTCGGCGCGCAGATCGGCGAAACCGTCAGGTTCGGCGGCGATGTTTGGACCGTGGTCGGCATTTTTGACTCCGACGGCAGCGGCTTTGACTCGGAATTATGGGGTGATCTCAATCAAATCGCCGATGCTTTCAAGCGCTCATCCCTTTCAACCGTCACGGTGCGGCTCAACAACCCGGACGACTTTTCCGAAGTAACGTCGGCATTCGAGAGCGACAATCGGTTGCAATACTTCACCGCCAAGCGAGAGAAGAAGTTTTTCGAGGAACAGTCCGAGATGATGGCGACGTTCATCCGCATCTTGGGCATTTTCATCACCGTGATCTTCAGCACCGGCGCCACCATCGGCGCCATGATCACCATGTATGGCTCAGTGGCCAACCGCACGGTGGAGATCGGCACCATGCGCGCCCTCGGATTTTACCGCCGCAGCATCCTTTTGGCCTTCTTGATCGAGTCGATAGTCTTGTCCCTCGGCGGCGGCGCCACCGGCCTTGCCCTCGCGTCGCTCTTGCAGTTCTTCACGATCTCCACGCTGAATTTCGGCTCGTTCTCCGAGCTCGCTTTCTCTTTCGCCCTCTCGCCGCGGATTGTTACGCAGTCGCTAGGATTCTCTCTATTGATGGGATTACTCGGCGGCTTCCTACCGTCCGTCCGCGCCGCAAGACTGGATATCATTCAAGCGCTCAGAGCGGTGTAGAAACGTAACAGTTAGATGATGCTTGACGATTTCTGCGTAAGGCGGAGAAGCGGGACAGCCCCACACCGCCCTCTAACATTGCCATCTTGAATCGTGATACACGGACTCGATAATCTTGATTCGACGGCAGGAGATCGCGTCAGAATGCAGCTCACCTGCGGGCCATGCATGGTTCGAGACTGGCGGGCGAGCGACCGTGAATCACTTGTTCGGTTCGCGAACAATCGCAATATTTGGCGTAACCTCACTCACCGATTCCCGCATCCTTACACCGAAGCGGATGCGGACTCGTGGTTCTTTCTTTTGGCGCAGATGCCCGAACCCACTCACTGGGCTATCGAGGTCGAAGCTTCCGCCGTCGGAGGTATCGGCGTGATTCTGGGTGAAGGGGTGCACGAGAAGTCGGGGCATTTCGGCTACTGGCTCGGCGAGCCGTACTGGGGCAGGGGCATCATGACGGCCGCGGTGCGTGCGACGTCTGAATACGTGATGTCTCGCTTTGGCCTTCTCCGGCTGGAGGCGCCGGTGTTCGAGTGGAAACCAGCCTCGATGCGGGTACTCGAGAAGTGCGGGTTTGTTCGAGAGGGTGTGCTTCGACGCAGTGTGTTCAAAGACGGTCAGGTCATTGATCAGGTACTTTATGCACGAGTGCTTTAACTTGCCGCCGAACCCGCTCGCGCAAAGGACTGTTTCGCAGCGCTGCGCGCAAGGTTACGAAACTAAATAATCTTGGTGAGGCGTCTCGAAACTGAAAGTATTGAGACATAGCAAACCGACCATAATGCGCCTAAACCCTGGTGGGGTGGACGAGGTTTGGCTGGTATACTTGCACGCGCTGTACCTCAATTGCTTCGCACGTTCCCCCCACATCGGAGGAATATTCATTCATTAGCTCGCTAGACTACAAGAAGGAGGTAAACCGCCATGAACATCAGAGGATTCATTCAGACGATGATCACGCTCGCTTCGGCGTCACTTGGCCTCGTTGCAGCGTTGGCGTGGAATGATGCGATTAAGGCGACCATGAAGATCGTGTTCGAGGCCGACGAGAGCCTAGCGGCGCTCTATACGTATGCGCTTCTGGCAACTGTCATCGCAGTTCTTACTGTAGCGCTGCTTACGTGGTCGGCAGCGCGGGTCGGAGGTGAAGCGGTCATCCAGCGCGAAGCCGAGGGCTAGAAGTCTGCGCGGCAGAAAATTTCTCGCACATGAGCCGGAGGCGAGTACGGTCACGGTCACCCAGCCGGAGATGGCCAAATGAACCGCCTCAAAAACAATAGCGGTCTCAGCGACTATTGTCAGCTGCGACCGCTTGTTTACAAGGACGAAGTCCGCTTCTAATAAGTATCGAACATCCGCTGAATCTCATCGGCATTGTTTGTTTTTGTGAGCGCCAAGGAGAGCAACAAGCGCGCCTTCCACGGCTGCAGGTTGTCGCCGGCGACGAAGCCGCGTCTTTGCAAGCCGGGACTGCGGACGACGCGGCCGGAGGCGACGCGGCTGCACAGGCACATGATCATGCTTTTTTCCTTGAAACACTTATCAAACGCGGCATCTTCGGCCGGGGTCGGGCGGCCGGCGCCGGTGCCGGCGCTGACGATGCCTTTGGCTCCGGCGTTTGCAGCGGCTTCGATCATCGTGCCGTCGGCGCCGACGTAGGAAAGCACCATATCGACCCGCGGCAGCGACTGGAGATTGCGCACGTCGAATTCCGTCGCGGTCGTGTGTTTGCGCACCGGCTGGTGATAGTAAACGATCTTGCCATCGCCGTCGGCGTAGCCGAGCGGTCCCAGGTCGCGCGACTGAAATGCTTCGACGCGGTACGTGGCGTTCTTGGTCACGTCGCGGCCGTTGAAGATAGTATCGTTCATGACCAGCAAGCAGCCGCGGCCCTTGGAGTTCGGATCGGCCGCGACTTTCACGGCGTTGACCACATTTAGATAACCGTCCGCGCTCATCGCCGACGAAGGGCGCATGGAACCCACGACGACCACCGGCTTGTCGGTTTTTAAAGTTAAATTTAAAAAGTAGGCGGTTTCTTCGATGGTATTGGTCCCGTGCGTGATGACGACGCCATCGGCTTTGTCTTCATCGAAGATCTTGTGAATCGTGCGCACGAGATCGAGCCAGTCCTTGTCGACCAGCGCGTGGCTGGGCAGGCGGCGAAAGGGCATCTCTTGAACTTCGGCGATCTCTTTTAGCTCCGGCAATTGCTGGAGCAGCTCGCCGTCTTGCAGGCGCTTGCCGGCTTCGATGTACCATGCGAGGTCAAGACGGTCTTTGCCGACGGAATCAATGGTGCCGCCGGTTAGGATAAGCGCGATTCTGGGTAAATTGGCCATGAAAAATCCTTCCTGCATTATGGTTGTAACTATGATTAACGATGTACGGTTATTACCTGCGGGCGGGTTTGAGTTCAAGTTGGCGGAGGTTTGTCGTTCAAAGCGTTCAAGCCGTTCAAATCGTTCAAACCGTTTTCGGGCGTTCCAGACGTTCCGGTGGTTTCAAAGGTTCCCATCATTTTGCCCGTTCAAGATGTTCAAGACGTTCGTTCTCGGACTGAGTCAGGAGCCGGCGAGCTGAAGCACGAAGCACGATCACGCCTTGGCGCAAGCTTTCAATGACGGCAAAACTTCGCGCGCAAACCGCTCGATCTGCTCTCGACGTTCCGGGTAGTGGGGGATCATGAACTGGAGGCCGATGTGGACGACGCCGACGTCAATGAACTGCTTGAGTCTTTCTGTGACCTGCTCAACGCTGCCCTTGAGATAGTTCTCAATCGCCGGGCCATCAGTGGCCGTCAACTCCACGGGCAGGCAACAGGCGAGTTCAACGTCGTCGGGATTGCGGCCGGCTTTCTTGGCCTGCGCGCGAACGTTTTCGAATCCCCCCGCCAACTCTTTGGGAGTGACCCTTACGAAGTAAGGAAACCAAGCGTCGCCGTACTGACCGGCGCGGCGCTGCGCGTGTTTGCCTTCGCCGCCCACCCAGATCGGAACGCGCGGCTTTTGATAGGGCTTTGGATTAAACGCGATGTCATCGACGTTGTAGTAATCGCCATGAAACGTGATGTGTTCCTCGGTCCAAAGCTGCTTTAGCAACGTGAGCTGCTCGTCGGAGACCTTGCCGCGCTCTTTGAACGGCGCGTTCATGGCGGCGAACTCCTCTTCCATCCATCCGACGCCGACGCCCATGATGAGCCGGCCGGTCGAGAGTTGATCGATGGTTGTCACGATCTTCGCCCAATGGAGTGGATGACGGTAGGGCAGGACCATGACGCTCATGCCCAACTGGATTTTCTCCGTGCATCCGGCCAAGAACGCCAGACAAGTAAGCGTATCGAAGAACGGCCGATCGGGGGGCACGATGAAAGTCGCTTCCTTGCTGTAAGGATAAGTCGTGTCGATCTTCCACGGCATGACGAGACGATCGGCAGCCCAGACGGAATCGTAGCCGAGCGCTTCCGCCTGTTGCGCCGCCCCCATAAGCGTTTTCCGGCTCGCGGCGCGGCCAGAAACTGGAAGAAAAACACCGAACTTCATCTGGGTCCTCCGATAAAACTTTAGCTTGCTACGGATGTTGGGTTGGGGTTTCGCTACAGCGAACTCCGTTTCGATAACATAAAGAATTCTAAATCGCTATTTGCATGCAGTTGATTTCCTCTGATAGTCGCTGGAGTCGTCATCGAGCGCTTGGATTGATTGTGATCCGCAAGAACGATGCTAGAATGTCGGCTCTTACACTTCGCGTGCTGAGGGCACGTGAAGCGGCGCAGCACCAAATGACGAATTAACCCAGTGCGGCGCCGCCGCAACCAAAAAAGAAACAGACGCTTCACCACGAAGGCACGAGAATTTTCGTAGGGTGCGCTGCGCGCACCGATCGGCCACAAGGCAGGAAGATTGCGAAATCGGAACATTACCTTACCGCAAGGAACGCAAAGTGCGCAAAAAAAAGCAGCGTTTGAGGGGCGCATGGCACGCGCCCCGCGAAGAAATCGATCACCTGTTTCACGCGAAGGTCCCCGTAAAACCACCAGCCAAGATTCCGCACCTTTGATGCTGGAACTGGGTTCCGTTATGATGACTCGTTTATGAGCAGTCCTTTGCTGTCATTCGTTACCGGTCGTAGTTCGCGAAGAGTCGTCGAAACTGTCGCGCCGGAACGTACATTGGCGGATGTCGTGCTGCCGCCGCAAACGCTGCGCACTCTCGAGCAGGCGCTCGCACAGGTCCGAAATCACTCTCTGATCTTCCAGCGCTGGGGCCTTGGAGAACGACACCCGTCCGGACGCGGGTTAGCGTTTAACTTTGCGGGACCGCCCGGTACCGGAAAGACGATCTGCGCCGAGGCTATCGCGCATGAGCTCGGCATGAATCTTCTCGTCGTCGACTACGCCGAGGCCGAATCCATGTGGCTCGGTGAAACTCCGAAGAACATCGTCGCTGCCTTTCGCTCGGCAGTTGAGCAAAATGCAGTTCTCTTCTTTGATGAAGCGGATGCGATTGCAATGCGCCGCTCGGTCGGCTCGAATTTGCCACAGGATCGCGAGAGCAACTTGATTGTCAATGTTCTCCTGCGCGAGTTGGAGGCGTTTAACGGCATCGCCATCTTTGCCACCAACCTAGCTGCAAACTTCGACCGCGCGTTCGAACGCCGTATCCGAACCCATGTACTTTTCGAGATGCCGGGAGTGGAAGAGCGCGCGCGGATCTGGGGGCTGCAGATTCATCCGAACAAGACCCCCCTGGCGCCGGACGTCGATTTCCGCCAGCTCGCCGAACGATACGTGATGAGCGGTGGCGATATCAAAAATGCCGTCATCAAGGGCGCCGCTGCAGCGGCGGCCGAACCAGGGGCAGACCAGGGCAAGCGCATAGCGCAGTGCCATTTCGAAAGCGCGGCACAAGACGTACTCGCGGCAAAGACAATAATGCAGCAGTCGCTCTTCGCCGAGGCAGGTATCACAGTAGCGAGTCCCGTTAGCATGTGGCAAACGATGGAGGCGCGCTCGCGGACCGCAATATTCGTGGCACTTGCGCTAGCCAGCAGCGCGTTCGTTGCCGCGCTTGTGGCCGTGGCGTTGGTCGTCCTACGTTAAAGGCGCCACTCACGTTAAGACCGTCCTGTTTTAACCGCCTGCGCTTCCTTATCTACGTACAGCGATCGCTTGGTGTATCGCACGCGTCCACGGCGCGATTTCGCCGGTCCATGGTTGGCGTCGTTGTGCGCGTATGTAAGCGATTGCGTCGCGCAGGCGTGAGTGCTGAATCGGCGTGAGATGAATTGGCCGGTGGCTTTTTTTTGCCCTGGCGCGCTCTTCGCAAAACTCCCGCAGTGCGCGCCAATGCGGCCACGCTCGCGCGCCAAACTGTTCCTTGATAATTCGTGCCCAACTTGCCTCGGCATCGTAGGTTTCCGGCGCAGCGGCGTAGTCGAAGCAGGTCGCCAGCGGGATCAAGCTCAACTCCGGCTGGAGCATCGGATTGTTGAGATAGCCGTAGACGCACTCCGGCAGGCGCGGATCGCGCCCTTGCAGCGGTCCGATGTGAAGCTCCTCGCTCATGGAGAGATCGTTGACCGGATAGTTGTCCCACAGAAGCAGCGGGCGCTGCACTCTATTCGCGATGCGCCGCACATGGGCGCGGGAAATATTCTTGCACACCACCGACGGGCCGGTCCAAAAGCACGCAACATCGGCGGGAAGGTAATGCGCCAGAGTTTCTAGGAAATGCGCTTCGAAGCGGCCGAAAACGCGCTCGAGCAAGAGATCTTCGCTGTAATACGAAGGACATATCCACCACTCGATATTTTTCCACGCGGCAGGTTGCGCCGCGCGGATGCGATCGAGCCAATTGCCTTCGGCGCGCGCCAGACTGTTATGGAAGGCGCGCCGGTCGCGCTCGTGGCTAAGACGCGACGGAATGTCATCGAAGAGCACGGCGAAGGTGCTGACGCCGGCGTCGTAAAAGCGCTGCGCTTTCTTAAGCAGGAGTTGAATCGGCTGGTCGTCGGAAAAGCACAAGCCCTCGCCGGGATGAAAACCGTAGACGAATTCGATCCGGCTCTCCTGGGCGCGCCGGATCAGCCGGCGAAGTCTTTCCCAGGCGTCGTTCGGATAAGGCTTGCGCCATAATTTGCGATGGTAGGGATCGTCCTTGGGCGCATAGAGATAAGTGTTCATGCCGCGCGCGGCGCCCAACTCAAACAGCGCTGCGCGCTGGGTTATCGACCAGGGTGCGCCGAAGAACCCCTCGACCACGCCGCGGCGCTGGAATGTCAACGGTTTTCTCATGAAGCGATAATCTCGCACAGGGTCACCGAACGAACAAGCTTTGCTTGCCAAGCCCGGCGTCATTACGTAGGATCAAACCGATTGTGTTTTGTTCATGAAGCGACGATTGATTGGATTGATGTGCGCAGTGGCGTTTTTAACCGCGCCGCTAGCGCCGCAGGCGCAGGGCGGGGCTGGCGAAGCCAAAGACATGCGCGGCATGGTGCGTGTTCCTGCCGGAGTTTTCTTGATGGGCAGTAACGACGGGCCCGACGACGAACGGCCGCAACACAAAGTCGCTCTTGCCGCGTTTTTCATCGATCGAACCAAGGTGACCAACGGCGCGTTCGCGCTATTTCTCAATGCCGTCGGCGCGCGCGGGCCGCGCGGCGAAAATTACTTTGACATCGACGATAACGACGCGCGCATTCGACGACGTGACGGCAAGTGGCAGGCGGATGCCGGTCATGAAGATCATCCGGTGGTGGAGGCTTCGTGGCCCGGCGCGCTGGCCTATTGCGCCTGGCTCGGCAAACGCTTGCCGACGGAAGCGGAGTGGGAGAAGGCGGCGCGCGGAACGGATGGGCGGAAATATCCCTGGGGAAACGAAGCGCCGGATCCCACGCGGGCGCACTTCGGCGGCGGTTGGAACGACCTGCGGCCGGCCGGCAGCTTTGCCAAGGGAGCGAGCCCCTACGGCGCTCTCGATATGGCCGGCAACGGCTGGGAGTGGGTGAGCAGCGCCTATCGGCCTTACCCCTATCAGCCGAACGATGGTCGCGAAGATTTGACCGCGCAGCAGGTGCGCGGCACAAGAGGCGGCGGTCATGATTCGCGCGCCAGTGAATTGACGACCACTCATCGCGGGCGCCATGTATCGCGCAATCCGCGCGGCGGACACCACAACGTCAGTTTTCGTTGCGCGCGCTGAAGCTCGCGGGCTGCCTTTCTCATGTCATTTTATCTCTTGATGCAAGGCATTCTGATCGGGCTGGTGGCGGCGGTGCCGGTCGGGCCGCTGGGCTTGCTGTGCATCAATCGCGCGTTGATGGTGGGGCCGGCGTGCGGACTGCTTTCCGGTTTGGGCGTGGCAACGGCCGATGCTCTCGCCGCGGGTATCGCCGCTCTCGGTATTACGTTGATCTCCGGCCTGGTGAGCGAATATCAGCTCCTATTGCGCTTGCTCGGCGGCGCCTTCCTTTGCTATCTCGGATACAAAATTTGCACCGCCGAACCGGCTACCCAGGGGCCTCCCATGAACGTCAACGGCTTGCTGAGCGCCTATGCGACCACTTTTCTCCTGACTTTTTCAAATCCAGTGACCCTCCTTTCCTTTGTCGCGATCTATGCGGGCTGGCATGTGCCGAGCCTCGACGGTCATTACGTCGCGGCGGCGACTTTGACGGTAGGGGTTTTCACCGGTTCGGCGCTCTGGTGGGTCGGGTTATTCATCGGTCTGACGACGTTTCACGACAAATTCAATCTACGTTTCCGGGCTGATCATCGCTGGTTTCGGCGTCATCGTGCTCCTGAGTCTGTCGCCGTTGAGCGCAAGCTTGGGGATTAAGTTTTGAGCGCGAATCAGGAATTCGTCGCATATGCCAACCGCGGCCGGGGTATCCCGGTGTGGATCAATCTGACTCTCGGTTGTTTTTACATCGCGATTAATTTCTATCAGTTCATCTATTTGCCGTTGCGCTTCTTGCCCATTGGCATGAGCTGGGCATGGACGCTGGCGCCGCTGGCGCTTTTGACCAATCCGTTTTGGAGTCTGATCCACGAGGCGATTCACGACCTGTTTCATCCGGATCGCGTCGTCAATACGTTCTTTGGCCGATTTCTCTCGATCCTGTTCGGCGCGCCGTTTGGCATTTTGCGGCTGAGTCATCTGTTGCATCACAAATTGAATCGCCTGCCCATCGAAGGCACGGAATTTTACGACCGTGCCAAAAGCACCAAGGCGCGCGCCGCGCCCGGATATTATTTTCAAATTTCCCTGGGTCTGTATTTATTCGAGCTTCTGAGCCCGTTCTATTTCTTTTTGCCCCGGCGTTTGCTGGCGGCGATCCAGAAACGTTTTTTTCGCCCGGACTCCGTCAGCGGCCTGTTGATGCAAAACTGGTTGGGCGCCGAGTCGTTGCGCGAGATTCGTTTCGATGGTTTGTTGATCCTCGTTTGGCTGACGCTTTCGTTCCTTTGCTACGGCGAGCGCTGGCCCCTGCTCGCGGCGCTGTTGCTGGCGCGCGGATTTCTGATCTCGTTTCTCGACAACATTTTTCACTACGCGACTCCGGTCGGCAATATTTTCTATGCGAAGAATCTCAGGCTGCCCCAGCCGTTGGCCAAACTGTGGTTAAACTTCAATCTGCACGGCATACACCATGTCAATCCGGCGATTTCTTGGATCGATCTGCCGGCGGCCTTCGACGCCGAGGCGGCCAAGTATGAGGGCGGTTACTTCGAAGCGGCGCGGCGCCAGCTGCGCGGTCCGGGCGCGCTGCAAGATTTGCCGCAGGACGCCCCGGCGCTCCGCCTGCGCCCATTTTAGCCGTGCTTTTTAAACAACAGGACGGAGTACCACTGCTTGGCGTCGGTGAAATGCGCCAATGGCCGCAGGCCAAAAAACTTTAACTGTTCTTGGAGGCGCTGTGGATCGAATTTGCGGCTGATTTCGACGAGAATCTGTTCTTTTTTGTCCCAGCGAAAACTTGTCCCGGCGGTGGGAAATACAATCTCCTGCTCTGCTTCGGCGACGCCGTACATTTCGATGCGCCGCCACTGCGGGTTGAACCAGGAATGGTAACGGATCTTGTCCAAATCGAAATTGCTCTGAAGCAGGCGATTGATGCTGCGAAATACGTTTAAAATGAATTCGGCCGTTACGCCGCGGCTGTCGTTGTAGGCGGCCTCCAAAATGTTGACTGGCTTGAGCCGGTCGGCGCCGAGCAAAAGATAATCGTTCGGTCCCATGGCGCCCGTCAGCGCGCGAAAGAAGCGCGGAAACTCGGTGAGATTAAAATTGCCGATGCTGCTGCCGAGAAAGACGAACAAGGTCGGCAACTCCTTAGCGATGGCGCGGAAGCCCTCCTCGTAGCGCGCGTGTAATCCCTGGAACTCGAGGCCGGGAAAATCGCGCTGCACGGCAACCCGAGAGGCGAGCAAGCCGGCAACGCTCACGTCGATCGGCGCAAAAATGCTCGTGCCGCGCTGGCGCACCTGCTCGGTCAACAAATGCACGGTTTTTTTACTATAGCCGGCGCCGAGCTCGACGATGCATTGGACCGGCGCGGCGCCGATGATTTCAGCGGCGTGAGCATCGAGAATCGCGTTCTCCGTGCGCGTTAGATAATATTCCGGCAGTTCGCAGATCGCTTCGAAAAGTTCGGAACCGCGCTGGTCGTAAAGGTGATGGACTTCCAACCAGCGCGGCTGGTCCCACAGGGTCGTCAAGATTGACAGAGCTGGATTCGAGTCCAGGTCGGCGTCTTTTGCCGACCAAATCCCCGGCTGGCGCGCTTGCCAGCGATCTCGCTCGGTGGCCGCGAAGTTGTTTTCCGGTTTTTCTTGCGTCATGGGTTCGGAGACTATAAAAGAAATTGGCACCTGATGCGACCTACTTGACAAATAATTCGTTATGAACAACGGCGTAACCAGCATCGAGTTTCGCGATGTCAGCTTTACCTTGGCGAGCGGCAGATCGCTGCTGTCTCATTTGAATCTGCGCGTTGAAGAAGGGGAAACGCTGGTCTTGCTCGGCCGCAGCGGCTCGGGCAAGACAACCACGATGAAGCTCATCAACCGGCTGATCGATCCGACATCGGGGGAAATCCGCGTCGAGCGGAAGCCGACGCTCGAGTGGGACCCGATTCGGCTGCGCCGGCGGATCGGTTACGTGATTCAAGAAATCGGCTTGTTCCCGCATTTGACGGTTGAAGAAAACATCGGCGTCGTGCCGCGCCTGGAAGGATGGGCGCCGGAGCGAATTCACCAGCGGGCGCGCGATTTGCTGAAAATGGTCGGCCTCGATGCCGAGCGATTCGCCGCGCGGCTGCCGCGCGAGTTGTCGGGCGGGCAGCGCCAGCGCGTCGGCGTGGCGCGCGCGCTGGCGGCTGATCCGCCGGTGATCTTGCTCGATGAGCCGTTCGGCGCCTTGGACCCGATCACGCGGCGCGAGATCCAGCGCGAGTTCAAGACGCTGCAGCGCGAGCTGAAAAAGACCATGGTGTTCGTCACGCACGATATCGCCGAGGCATTTTTGCTCGGCAGCCGGATTGCGCTGCTCAAGGACGGCGAGATGATTTTACTCGGGCCACCGGAAGATTTGCTGCAGTCGGAACATCCTGAGGCGCGCGCGTTTGCCGAAGGGTTCTCCAACCGCCAGAGCGCCGGGAGCCCGCCATGACGCTCGGCGAGTTTCTGGAGCGCCACGGCGGCGAAATTCTCGAGTTGACTTTCGAGCATCTATTCCTCGTCATCGTTTCCACCGGCCTCGCCATTTTGATCGGTGTTCCGCTCGGCATTTTATTGACGCGCAAGCCCGGCCTGAGCAAGCCGGTGCTCGGCTTCGCCAATATCATGCAGACGGTGCCGAGCCTGGCGTTGTTCGGATTTCTGATTCCGCTCAACATTTATTTATTCGACGTGAAAATTATCGGCGGCATCGGCGCGCGCACGGCGATCGTCGCGCTCGTGCTCTATGCGCTGCTGCCGATCATTCGCAACACGTTTACCGGCATCAGTTCGGTCGATCCGGCGATCCGTGACGCCGGGCGCGGCATGGGCATGACCGACCGGCAATTGCTGTTTCAAGTCGAGCTGCCGTTGGCGCTCGGCGTGATCATCGCCGGCGTCCGTGTCGCGACGGTTATCTGCGTCGGCACGGCGACAATCGCCGCGGCCATCGATGCCGGCGGGCTCGGGCGTTACATTTTTCGCGGTCTGAGAGCCAACGATAATTTGCTGATTCTCGCCGGCGCGCTGCCGGCCGCCCTGATCGCTTTAAGCGCGGATCTCGCGCTCGGCTACGTCGAGCGCACCATTCAGTTCGGCGGCCGGGTCAAGGCGACTTCAAAGAAGCTGGTTTGGTCGAGCGTGGTTGCCCTATTGATCGTCGCCGGGGCGGCGTATCTATTCGCGAGCAAGAGCGTCGGACGGATCGCCGTCGGTTCCAAGGATTTCACCGAGCAGTTGATTCTCGGCGAGATGCTCGCTCAAGCGATCGAAGCAAGAACCGGTTTGGCTGTCGAGCGGCGCTTCGACTTGGGCGGCAATCTGGCTCATGAAGCATTGCTTGCAGGCGAAATCGATCTTTACGTTGAATACACCGGCACGGCGTTCCTGGCGATCTTGCGAGCCCAGCCGCTCAAGGAGCCGCAGGAAGTTTATCGGCGCGTCAAAGCGGAATACGCCAAGCGATTCGATGTCGCCTGGACCGAGCCGCTTGGATTCAACAATACGTTTGCGATCCTGGTGCGGAGCGAGGACGCGGAAAATCTCGGCTTAAAAACCGTCAGCGATGCCGCGCGGGTTTCAGCGCAATGGCGCGCGGGTTTCGGCCAGGATTTTATGTCGCGCGCCGATGGCTATCCCGGTTTCGTGCGCACCTACGGGTTCGGGTTTCAGGAAACGCGCGAGATGGACTTGTCGCTGACCTATCGAGCGTTGGCCGAAAAGCAGGTCGATCTGATCGCCGGCAACTCCACGGACGGATTGATCTCCCGTTACGACCTTGTGCAACTGCAGGACGACCGCAACTATTTCCCGCCCTACGACGCCGTTCCGGTGGTGCGCCAAGCGACGCTGGAAAAATTTCCCCAGCTGCGCTCGACGCTGGCGCAGCTTGGCGGCACTCTCACGGTCGAAGAAATGCGCAAACTCAACTACGCGGTGGACGGCGAAAAGCGCGCACCGGCGGAAGTGGCGCGGGAATTCTTAAAACGTAAAGCAATTTTGCCATGACACGGGCCTGGGACGATTTGCCGCGTGACATTATTGGCGTGGCGGACCTATGCATCCGCTGGCGTTGCAATAATTCCGCGCGGTAGACTGGACGCGGATTCGCTAAGAATTCTACTGCTGGCTATTGTGGATCAACTGCGCGTAGAAGCGCACGAGGCGTTCGTAATCCCGCACCGAAATGCGCTCGTCGATGCCGTGGTATCGCTTGGTGTCTTCAGGTCCGACGGTGATCGGCAGGAAACGAAAAATATTTTTCGTCAAGCCGGCGTAGTGGCGCGAGTCGGTTGCCGCCACCAGCAGCGACGGCGCGACCAGCGCTTCGTCCATGATTTGGCGGATCGTGCGCTGGATCAGCTCGAAGCTCGGGCTCTGAACGTCCGAGACCGGCGAGGATTCCATCTGCAGCGGCAGCGGCGTGATTTTTATATTCGGCTCATCGATGACGCTGCGCACTCGCTCGATGGCGCCCGCGACCGTGTCGCCGGGCAAGAGTCGCAAATTGATAACCGCGGCGGCGCTGGCCGGCAAAACGTCTTCGGTGACGCCGGCGTGAAAAAGAGTCGGTGCCAACGTCGTGCGGATGACCGCATTGGTGAGGGGCGATTGCGCCAATTGTTTTTTAACCAGCGAGTCAAAAAGCCACAGATTGGCCAACGCGATCCTGTTCGGCCAGACCATTTCGGGGCCGAGAAATTCGAGCATTTGGCGCGTCGGACCATTGAGTCGCGACGGAAAAGGCGCCGCTTCGAGTCGATGCAGCGCGCGGCTGATGACGCCGATCGCCGTGTCGGCGGCCGGGATCGAACTATGTCCGCCGGGCGTGTCCACGGCGAGGCGCAGGCTCAGATAACCTTTTTCGGCGATGCCGATCAGCGCGACCGGCGCCGCAATCCCGGGAATGATTCCTTCGACGATGTTCAATCCTTCGTCGAGCACGAATTCGAGCTGGACACTGCGCGCGCGCAAGTGCTCGGCGATTTTCGCCGCGCCGCGCTGACCGCCGACTTCTTCGTCGTGGCCGAAAGCGAGATAGATCGTGCGTTTCGGCACGAAGCCGTCACGCAACAGATGCTCGACCGCTTCGAGGATCGCCATGACGCTCGCCTTATCGTCCATGGCGCCGCGGCCCCAGAGATAGCCGTCAGCGAGCGCGCCCGCAAAAGGCGGATGGCGCCAACTCTCGTCGCTCGCCGGAACCACGTCCATGTGCGCCATCAGTAATATTGGTTTGAGCGCAATCTCCTGACCTTGCCAGGAATAGAGCAGGCTGTGGCCGCCGATGGTTTCTTTTGTGAGTTCTTTGCCGACCTGAGGAAAGGCTTCGCTGAGAAAATCGTGAAAGCGCTCGAACTCCGCGGATGCCGTCTGCGCCGCGTCCCAGGCCGATACCGTGCGAAACCGGATCGCGCGCGACAGCCGTTGGAGCAGCGCGGGTCTGTCGAGACGCAGTGCTGCGCCGGGCGGCGCGGCGATCTGCCGGGAACTGAATCGCAGGGCGCGGACAATGACGACCAGCGACAGGATAAAAATCACGGCGAGCAGAGCGAGGATGAGTCTTTTCATCTGCGGCGACCGACTCGAATGAGAGTCGTAGCAATTCAACCGCTTGGTCGCAAGCGCGCGGCGGGCAGAGCCGCGAATTTGACAATATAGGGGCCGTCCGATAATTTTTTGCTCAATTTACTATTTGACACTCGAGGAGGAGCGATGAGCGATTTTTACACTCAATGGTTGGAACGGTCCGAAGAGAATCAAAAAAAAGTCGACGCCGCGCCGCGCGTGGCGCGCGGAAAAGAGCTGAAATGGGAGCGCACGCAGCAGGACTATAAGGCGGCGTTAATGATCGCCCCGGAAACCGGCTTTCCGACCGGCGGCAGCTGTCTCATGCGCGCTGAAATCCCCGCCGGCTGGCATACCGGCAAGCATCTCCACGGCGAGGAAGCGATCTACGTCGAGAGCGGCGAAGGTTTCATGATCCTCGATGACAAACGCTACGATTTTTTCCCCGGCACGATTTTTCATATCCCTTATCGATCGACGCACCAGTTGTTCAACACAGGAACAACGCCGGTGGGCTATCTCTCCGGGCTGGCCTGGCATCTCGAAGCGGACACTTACATGGGCAAGCTGGAACAGTTGGAAGAGTGCGGCGAAAATGATTCCAAGACACTGGCGGCGTTTCCAAAAGAAGAGTCGCAATACTGGCCGGAGGACGGCCGGCGCGTCTCGATGCATCAGAAGCAGCAGGAGAAGTCTGACGAATCGAAACACGGCGCGACCTATTTCCTGATGGGCCGCAGCGGCAAACAGAACGGTTTCAAGGCGACCGGCGCCGCGATCAGCTCGATCTTCGTCGACCTGGCGCACACCAAGAGCCACAGCCACGCCCATCCCGAGGCGTATCTTTATGCGCTCGAAGGCGACGGCTACTCGGAAATCGGCGGCAAGCGCTATGACTGGAATCAGGGCGACGCCGTCCACGTGCCTCCGGGCATGATGCACCACCAGCACTTCAATCCTTATGACAAGGATATGAAGGAGCTGCGCTTCGAGTTCGGCGTCCGCTATTGGTTCGTCGGCCAGTGGAAAGGCTACACCACGGTCGATAAGCATTTGAAAGCGACGTCTCATATGATCGATTAGTCGAATTTTTGATTGAGCATGGCGAGCTAGCCAGAAGGTTAGCTCGCCTTTTCCATTTCAAGTTGAACGTACGAATTCTCGGGGGTGGGAGAGTGTGAGCGAGGAGCTAATTCGCCTGGATTCCCGCCAAATGCATGCGCGAATGACAGACTGATTCAACACTATGCAGCAAGCTGCGGGGAACTGAACGACCCTCGGCTCCAAGCCGAGGGGTTCTGAATTTGTCGACTGGAAGTCGACTCTTAATCCCGCCGTTCCGGCGGAAGCCGGAATCCAGGCGGTTTTAAAAGCCTGAACCGAAAACGAACCTGGATGCCGGCCGGAGTTTATCCTGAGCGCATCGAAGGACCGGCATGACGAACTTTCACTTCGCCTGAAGGCGGGGATTTTAACCATCCCCTAGCGAGACATTAATCCGCAGCGATTAAATCGCGATTCCGAGACAGCAAAGAGCGCCGCGCCTTCTCTTCGGGTTGACTTTTCGCCGCGTTCTCTTCTTGCATGGAGACGCTATATTTTTTATAGAATCAGGTGATGGCGGAAGGACGCAGTCTAAAAAACACCGACTCGAAGATGATGCTTGGCTTCATCGTGCGCCGCTGCGCGGCCGATATCGGTCACACGCCGACGCCGGATGAATTTGCCAAGTGGGCGAACGGCTACCATCATCACGGCAGGCGTCTATGCCTGTTCGGCAAGGAGATCTCCGCGTCGATCGCCAAAGTGATGTTCACCCAACCCGGCAGGCTGGTCACCGTGAGCCCCGAAGGCATGGCTCGCATCTGGAAAGGCAACGGACGGTAGACTGCGCCAACGTCATTCCGTGCCGGCGTAAATTTTTAAGTTCCGCAATCGTTCGTATCCTGCGATCAAGGCATTTCGATTAGCCGATAACCCGCCAGTGCCGGCGCGCTAACTTGTCGTTGCTCCCTTGCGGCGGTCTTGTTATGCTTTTGCCACACGACCAAAAAATGTTCAACAGGTTCGCATCGATGGAGGCTTCACTGTGAAGTTGATTTTAGGTTTTGCCGGAGCCGTTTCTTTTGGGTTTCTGTTTCTGATTGCGGGTGTCGCAGGCGCGCAGGGAAAAGCCGAAAAAGATAAGATTCGCATCGGCTATGCGGCTCGAGCCGTGACCCATTCTCTTGCGTTTTTAACTCAGGAAGCCGGCTTCTTCCGCGACGAAGGGCTGCAAGTCGAAGTGGTGCGCACGGCGGGCGCGGTCTCTCCGATGGCGCTGATTTCCGGCGATACCGACTTCGCGACCATGTCCGCTTTTCTGATGATTCCGGTGGCTGCGCGGACGCCGGATGTGGTCATGCTGGGTGGTTTGACCCGCTTTGCCGGCATGGCCTTGGTCAGCGGCCCGGAAATCCGCAGCGGCAAGGATCTGATCGGTGCCGTCATCGGTCTTCAGCGGCCGGGCGACGCCTACGAGAAAAATGCCCGCTCGGCGCTGCAGCACTTGAAGTTAAATCCGGACAAGGACGTCAAGTTTCTTTATTTGGGAACCAACGATGCGATGTGGATTGCTTTGGAAGCCCGCCGGGTTGCCGCTACGATGGTTTCCCCGCCGGCGACTTTGTTCGCGCGCAAGGCGGGCATGAATTTTCTGGTCAATCTCGCCGACTTGAAGATCGAATATCAAGGCTCGACTTTCGTCACGCGCCGCTCGTTGATGAAGAGTCATCCAAACTTGGTCCATCGAACCACGCGGGCGTTGGTGCGCGGCGTCCATTACTTCAAGACTCGGCGCGAAGATACCTATCGTATCCTCGCTAAATTTCTCGGCACCAAGGACCGCGAGGCACTCGAAGAGTCGTGGAACTACGGAGCCGATATGCCGGCGAAGCCTTATGCCGTCGGTAGCGCGGTCCAGGCGGTGATCAATCATCTCGCCGAGGGCGATTCCAAGTTTGCCAAATACAAACCGGCGGATTTTATCGATACCGGGCCCTTGGCGGAGCTCGATAAGAGCGGCTATATCGATCGCCTCTATGGCGGGCAGGCGAAATGAGCGGGCTAAGATTCACGATTGTTTGGATGGGTTGGCGATGAATCGCGATCGAGACAGTGGACAGTTCCGTTTGGTTGCGGGTTTCGAACCGCAGGGGGACCAGCCCCAGGCGATCGATAAGCTGGTGCAGGGGCTTCAAGCGAATCGGCGCGATCAGGTTCTCCTCGGCGTCACCGGCTCGGGGAAGACGTTTACGATGGCCAACGTGGTCGCCCGGGTGAACAAACCGACGCTCGTGATCGCGCCCAATAAGACGCTGGCCGCGCAACTCTACAACGAGTTTCGCGAGCTGTTTCCGGAAAACGCCGTGCGTTACTTCGTCAGCTATTACGACTACTACCAGCCCGAAGCGTACGTGCCGTCGACCGACACCTTCATCGAAAAGGACGCTTCGATCAACGACGAGATCGATAAGCTGCGCCACTCGGCGACCAAGGCGTTGCTCGAACGACGCGATACCTTGATCGTCGCCAGCGTGTCATGCATCTACGGCCTCGGCTCGCCGGAGGCCTATTTCGAATTAATGGTCTATCTGGAAGAGCGAATGGTGATCAACCGCGACCAGATGCTGCGCAAGCTGGTCGATATTCAATACGAGCGCAGCGACTATGATTTTCATCGTGGCACGTTCCGGGTGCGCGGCGATGTCGTCGAGATCTTTCCGGCCTACGAAGACCGCGCGGCGTTGCGGATCGAGTTTTTTGACGAGACCATCGAATCGATCAGCGAGATCGACGCGATTCGCGGCAAACTGCTGCGGCGGGTGGACAAGGCGACTATTTATCCGGCGAGCCACTACGTAACCAGCCAGGAGCGCATGAAACAGGCGGTGCTCGCCATTCGTCAGGAGCTCAAAGAACGCCTGCAGGAGCTGCGCGATCAGCACAAGCTCCTCGAAGCGCAGCGATTGGAGCAAAGAACGCTTTACGATCTGGAGCTTTTGGCCGAGATGGGCTTTTGTCCGGGCATCGAAAATTACTCGCGCCATTTGACCGGCCGCCGCCCTGGCGAACCGCCGCCGACCCTATTCAGCTATTTTCCCAACGACTTCTTGCTATTCATCGACGAAAGCCACGTCACGGTGCCGCAGGTCGGCGGCATGTATCGCGGCGACCGCTCGCGTAAAGAGACGCTGGTCGACTTCGGTTTTCGCCTGCCGTCGGCGATCGATAACCGGCCGCTTAACTTCGAAGAGTTCGAAGCGATGCAGAACCAGACGATCTACGTTTCGGCGACGCCGGCGGCCTACGAGCTGGGCAAAAGCCGCGGCGCCGTGGTGGAGCAGCTGATTCGTCCGACCGGATTGATGGACCCGGCGATTATCGTCCGCCCGGCGCGCAGCCAGGTCGACGATCTGTTGGAGGAGATCCGCAAACGGGTCGAGCGCAGGGAACGAGTGTTAGTGACGACGCTGACCAAGCGCATGGCTGAGGATCTGACGGAATATTACCAGGACTTGAACGTCAAAGTGCGCTACCTGCACTCCGATATCGAAACCATCGAGCGGGTCGAGATCATTCGCCAACTGCGCATGGGCCAGTTCGACGTCCTGGTCGGAATCAATTTGCTGCGCGAGGGACTCGACCTGCCGGAAGTTTCGCTGGTGGCGATACTCGACGCGGACAAGGAGGGCTTCCTGCGTTCGGACCGGTCGTTGATCCAAACCATCGGCCGCGCCGCGCGCAACGTTTACGGGACGGTGATTCTTTACGCCGATTCGATGACCGACTCGATGAAGCGGGCGATCGATGAAACCGAGCGTCGGCGGCGCTTGCAGGCCGACTTCAATACGAAGCATGGCATCACGCCGCAATCGATCGTCAAGGCGCTCGGATCGCCGCTGATCAAAATCTACGACGCGGATTATGTCGACCTGCCGTTGGCCGCCGAAAGCTCGGCCAGCTATGGCCCGGCGGAGCTGGCGCGGCGCATCCGGAAATTACAAAAGGAAATGAAACAGGCGGCCGAGCGGCTCGAGTTTGAAGCGGCGGCGGAGCTGCGCGATCAAATCCGCGAGCTGCAAAATCAAGAATTGGCTCTGCGCGAATCGGATCTCGAGCGCAGCGCCGTCACGTAAGCTCGCCTTTACGAGCGGGTTCTCGATCAGCCTTTGCCGGCATGCCAGCGTGATTTCCAGCACCGCTTGCGGCGCAATTATTGTTTGATTACCTTTTCTGCTAAACGGCAACGAGTGCTCGGCGCGCGCTGTTCGTTTTTCCATCGGCGCGCCCTAGGTTGATCGCATGGATTCGATCCCAGATAAATTAGCCAACTTGCCGTCGCGGCCCGGCGTCTATCTCATGCGCGATAAGGGCGGCAAGGTGATTTACGTCGGCAAAGCCAAGGACGTGCGCTCCCGGGTGCGCGCGTATTTCAACAATTCCGACGAGCGCTCGCAGATCCAGTTTCTGTTGCGCAAGGTCGAAGACATCGAAACGCTGGTCACCGGCAACGATAAAGAAGCGCTGATCCTTGAAAACAACCTGATCAAGCAATACAAGCCACGCTATAACATCCGTCTGAAGGACGACAAGAGCTACCTGAGCATCAAAGTCACCACCCAACATGCCTGGCCGCGCATCTTCGCCACGCGCAAGATCGTCAAAGACGGCAACCGCTATTTCGGCCCTTTCTCCTCCGCCGTGGCGGCGCGCGAGACCATCGATATCATCGAAAAGCACTTTCTGCTGCGCAACTGCACCGACCACAATTTTCGCAACCGCAGCCGGCCGTGCCTGCAGTTTCAGATCAAGCGTTGCGTGGCGCCGTGCGTCCTACCGGTGGCGCGAGATGCCTACCGCGAGCAGGTGCGCCAGGCGATGCTGTTCATCGAAGGCAAACAGCAGCAGTTGATCGACGAGTTGCGCCAGCGCATGCAAGCCAAATCGGACGCGCTCGAGTTCGAAGCGGCGGGGCGGATCCGCGACCAGATTCACGCCGTCGAGAAGACGCTGGAAAAACAACGGATGGTCTCCCACTGGGGCGCCGATCAGGACATCTTCGGTCTTTACCGCGAGGGCGGCTTTATCGAGGTGCAGGTCTTGCTCGTACGCCAGGGCAAGCTCACCGAGAATCTTTCCTATTCGCTGCAGGATTTGGAATTTCCTGATGAAGAAATCGCCGGTTCGCTGCTGACGCAGTTTTATCAGGGGCAGCGCTTTGTGCCGGATGAGATCCTCCTGCCCGTGACCCTGGAAGACCGCGAGGCGCGCGAGGAGGTTCTTGCCGATCGCAAGGGCAAGCGCGTCGAGATCCTTAATCCGCAGCGCGGGGATAAACGCCACCTGGTGCAAATGGCGGAGGAAAACGCCAGGCAAAGCTTTGCCGAGCGGCACGATCAGGAAAAAGCGCGCGAGACGATGCTGCGCGAGCTACAGATGCAATTACGCCTGAAACGCTATCCCCAGCGGATCGAATGTTTCGACATCTCGACGATCCATGGCACCAACGCTGTCGGCTCCATGGTCACGTTTATCGACGGCGAGCCGGAAAAGAATTTTTATCGCCACTTTCGTATCAAGACGATCGACGAATCTTCCGGCGGCGACGATTTCGGTATGATGCTCGAAGTGCTGAAACGGCGCTTCAGCCGCGGCAAGGAAGAGGCGGATCTGCCGGATCTGATCGTCGTCGACGGCGGCCGCGGCCAGCTGGCCATGGCGCTGACGGCGATGGCCGAGCTCGGCATCGAAGGCGTCGACGCGGTCGGCCTCGCCAAGATGCGCGTGCAGGCCGCGGCGCGCAGCGCCGAGATCGAGCGGCTTGAAGAGCGGGTGTTTCTGCCCGGCCAGAGCAATCCGGTGATCTTGAAACGCAATTCCAATGCGCTCTTCTTGCTGCAGCGGGTGCGCGATGAAGCGCACCGCTTCGCGATCACGCATCATCGAAAACTGCGCTCGAAGCGGACGCTTTATTCCGCCCTCGACCAGATTCCCGGCGTCGGCGGCGCGCGCAAGCGCGCCTTGCTGCGCGCTTTCGGCAGCGTCAAGCGGATTGAGGAGGCATCGCTCGAAGAGCTGCTCCAGGTGCCGTCGATGAACGAGCAGGTCGCCAGGGATATCATGCAAGCGTTGCGCGCTGCGCCGCATTAAGAGCCCGGTATGTTCACCGAGGAGCGCCGGCTGAGCGGCGGCACCGGGAAAAACATCAATCCGTCGGCTTGGTTGATCGTGCCGACGCTCTCGCTTCTGTTCGGCCAGGCGGTCGCCGCCGGGCCGTGGAATATTCCTTATCCCGCGGCAGCTATTTCACTATTACCATTGAGCTTCGTCGGTTCGGCGCGCTGGAGGCGTTGCGCGATATTGCTCGCGCTTGCCGCGCTGGCATTTTCACTCGGCTATCTGCGCCACCGCCAGCTGCTGTTTCCCGAGTTTGCCGGAAATCACTTGCGCTCGGCGGCGCAGCGCGACGCGCGTCTTTATTTGGAAGGCACGCTGCGCCACGAGCCCGAGAAGCTGGTCAACCGCAGCCGCTGGCAGGTGGCGGCGCAGCGCATCTGGCATCCGACCGGCGCCGAAGAGGTCAGCGGCGATCTTCTCGTGACGCTGCGCCACGTGCGCCGCGATTGGCGCTACGGCGACCGGGTGCGGTTCTGGGTTCGTCCGGTGGTTCCGCAAAACAGCGGCAATCCGGGCGGCTTCGATTACGCGACTTTTCTTTCCCGACGGGCGATTTATCTCACCGGGTTTCTCGACAGCGATCAAGACGTGGAATTGATGGCGCGGGAGCGCGGCGCGGCGCGGGTCTTCATCGAGGACTTGCGCCGCCAGATTCGCCGCTTCATCGCGGGTCATCTGTCGCGCGACAACGGCGCCTTGCTCACGGCCCTGGTGGTCGGCGACATGGGCGGGATCACCAAGGAAATGCGCGCCGCGTTTACCGCTGCCGGCGTCAACCACGTGCTGTCGATTTCGGGACTGCACGTGGCCATGCTCGGCCTGGTGGTCTTCGCCGTCATCCGCTACGGCGGCTCGCTCAGCACCTACCTCATGCTGCGCGTGAATGTTTTCAAAGTCGCCGCGTTCTTTTCGTTCTTGGCGGTGGGTTTCTATACGGCGCTCGCCGGGGCGATGGTGCCGACGGTGCGTTCGGCGATCATGATCGGCGTTTATCAACTGGCGGTCTTGCTCGACCGCGAGGAGGAAGTGTTCGCCAGCCTGACCTTGGCGGCGTTGCTGATCGCGCTGATTTGGCCCGGCGTGATCGGCGATATCTCGTTTCAGCTGTCGTTTCTCGCGGTGCTGTTCATCGTCTGGGGCATGCGCAAGATGCACGATTGGTTTCCGGTGGTGAAAAGCGGTGAGCTGCCCGTGGAAAGGAGCTGGCTCAGAACCCGCGTGAGGCAAGCCGGCATGCATCTCGCCGTTCCACTATTGGCGACCCTGGGGACCGGGCCGTTGATCGCGCATTACTTCGGCCACCTGTCGCTGGCGGGCTTTATTGCCAATCCGCTGGTTGTTCCGTTGATCGGCTTTATCGTGGTCCCGCTCGGGTTGGTGATCGGCTTCTTGGCCGTGATCGCGCCGGAGATCGGTATCCTATTCGCCGGCATAGCCGAGTATCTGGTGTTGCTGGCCGCATGGCTGGTGGATCTATTCGCCGGCTTGCCGTTGGCTGATATCGGCGTGCCGTCGCCGAATGTATGGGAAATCGCCGCGCTTTACGGCTTGCTGATTTGTCTATTCGCTCTGACCAAGCGGGCGCACCGTCTAACCGCGCTGGCGGTCGGGGTCGTTTTACTCGCGGCCGACGCTTCCTACTGGTGGGTAGAGCGCTATCGCCGCAGCGAATTGCGCGTGACCCATCTTAACGTCGGACATGGCGATGCGGCGTTGGTCGAGTTGCCCGGCGCGAAAACTCTTTTGATCGATGCCGGCGGCACGGCGGCCGGCGAGTTCGATACCGGTGAAAACATCGTGGCGCCGTTTCTGCGCGCGAGAAAAATTCTCCAGGTCGATTATCTGGTCGTGACCCACCCGCGAATCGATCACTACGGCGGCATGCGCGCGGTCGTCAACGAATTCTCGCCGCGCGAATTCTGGTCCGGTTCGGCGCGCGGCCAGACCAACCGCTTTGACGACTTGGAAGAAGCTCTGGACAAAGCGAAAATCCCGCGCGTGGCGCTCAACGATCGCCAACCCTGCCGTGAAATTGACGCGGTCAAGTTGTGCGCATTATATCCTCCGGCAAACGGGCCGGCAGGGGGTGCCGTGGTATTGCGTCTGGAGTTCGGCAAATTGCGTTACCTGTTCGCCGGCGATGTCGACAAGCGCGACGAAGCGCTGTTGCTCGACCGCGCGGAAGACATGCGCAGCGCGGTAATCAAGGTGCCGCGCCATGGCAGCGCGACGGCGAGCACCAAGGAATTCATTGCCGCGGTGCGGCCGCAGCTCGCGGTCGTCTCCGCCGCCGCCCGCAGCCGCGCCGAAGCGCAGCGCGCAGAGGTAGCGGAGCGCTACCGCGGCGCCGGCGCCGCGATGCTGAGCACTTACGAGGATGGCGCGATCATCGTCAAAAGCGACGGCCACACGCTTCGTTACTCGGGATACAAAAGCGGCAAAAAAGGCGAAATAGATTTAACCGCAAAGATGGAATTACTGAACACAGAGATCCCAGCGCGGCGAAGCGGCAACCAAAATCGAAACAGACATCCCGCCACAGAGGACACGAAGAGCACGAAGTTAAGAAATTGAAGGTTATAATTGCTGAATTCTTCGTGTCCTTCGTGCGCTTCGTAATGATAAAACTCTTTTCTCGGGCGTACTCGGCGTCTCTGCGGTGAATCCGTTTCCCCGTCAGCCCAGCGCTTTTAATTCTTCGATGTAGTCCTTGAAGCCGGCTTCGATGTCGTATTCCGGGCTCCAGCCGAGCACCTGCTTGGCTTTTTCGATCACCATCGGTTGCTTTGCCGAGCGCGGCTTGGTGCCGGGGATGATCTCCACTTGCAGCTTGGGCAGCAGTTTTTCCGCCAAGGCGACCAAGTCATCGAACTTGATGACCACGCCGGTGCCGATGTTGAGCGTCACGGGTTCTTTCAACGGCGTCGTCGCGGCTTTGTCGAGGGCGCGCCCCAGGTCTTTGTAGTAAACATATTCGAAATCGCGCGCCACTTCCTGGGCGATTTTCACCACGCCGCCCTTGATTCCCGTTTGCAGCATGTTCTGCACCATTTCCCCACCGCCCGAGCCGCCGGCGAAGTGGCCGACGCCGTAGACATTGGCCAACCGCAACACGATCAGCTCGAAGCCGAACATGCGCTGATAGGCTTCGACCATCAGCTCTTTGGCGACTTTGGAGTTGCCGTAGGGCTCGCCCGGGCCGCGGCGAAACTCTTCGTCGATCGGACTGGGCTCGCCTTTGCGCCGATCGTAGATGCCGAAGGTGCTGATCTGGACCAGGCGCTTGACACCGGTGAGGCGCACCGCTTCGGCGACGTTGATCGTGCCCATGACGTTGATCTGCAGGCCGCTGTAAATCGGGTTAGCCACTTTGCCGCCGATGAGACCGGCGGTGTGAATGACCGTGTCGCATTTATATTTCTGAATCGTCTCGATCAGCGCCGGCAGATCGCGCACGTCGCGCTGCACCACCGTGACGTTCGCGCCGCCGAGCTTGTGCGCCAGAAAATCCTTGCGCGGCGCGAAGTCGTAAAACACGACGCTCTCGCCGCGCTTGACCGCGTGCTGCGCGTAGGAAGTCCCGACCAATCCCAAGCCGGTAATCAATGTTGCTGCCATGACTGCTCCTTTCGCTGTTTTCGTTTCGGTTTAGCTTCCCCTTACTGCAAGGCCATGAAAATGTCTAGTAAGACGCCGGCGGGTTATTTAAATTATTATTTTATGTTATGAGTTACGTTACAATGAGTTTGAACGCGCTTGGGAAGAGCATTTCGCCGTAGGACATAAAAAGCTCCCGACTCCGGACCACGTCTACTGGCCGGATCTGGACGTTGATCTCACGGTCGAGATTCTTTTGCATCCAGAACGGTTCCCCGCTAAAAGCGAAGTAGAGCAACCCGGATCTCAACCTCGTCGCGAATGACGGACTGTCATTTCGACCGGAGGGAAAAATCTAGTTTTGCGAATCGCCATTTTCCGGTCATATAGGTTAGAGCAGATAGATGAACGAGATCAGTAACTTCCTCTCTCTCGTCGCTAACTACTTCAAAGCTCACCTCGGCAACTCCCTAGTCGAAGCCTACAAGCTCGGTAGTCTCGCGCACGGCGGCTTCAGCAATATCTACAGCGACATCGACGTGGGGTTGCTCCTGAACTGCAGCGAACCGCCGACGGAGATGAGCAAGTTGATCGTCGATGCACTATCATTGGATTCAGAGTACGGCAAGAAGTTTTCGGTCTTCTGGGGCAATCCAGAATTTACCTGGGGACGTTTGCCGGTCATTGACCGTCTGGATCTGCTCGATCACGGCGTGCCGCTGCTGCACGGCGTCAAGCCAAGTTTCCGCCGGCCGAACAAGGACGAGATTCATCAGGAACAGCTGCAGAGCATAGAGAAGAGCTGGAAGTCCAGATTGCCGGAGTTGAACCGCCTGACGGCGCTCGAATCGAAAGACCGCAAACCCTACATCCGCACGATCCTCTACGCCGCGCGCCTCATTTATACCTGGGACAATCTCACGGTCGACTCCAACGACCGCGCCGTCGAATATCTCCACCAAGTCCAACCGCCCGGGCTCGATCTCAAAGCGATCGATTTGGCGCTCGCCTGCAGAAATGAAAAGTGCACGGCGGAGGAGGTGTTTGCTCTCCATGCCGATCTCAACCGGCAGTGCGAAAGAGCGGTCAGGTATATCTCGGCGAATCCGTAGCTTGATCTGAAACGGACGTATTTCTGAATTGTCGTTCAAGCCAAGTGCAAAATCTGGCGCATGAATCGCGTCTTCGCCAAATATAACCTGGCGGGTGCATCAAAGGTGACCATTCACCAATAAGCTGGCAGCCAATAATTTTCAAAATTTGTCGCATATCGCAATTGACAAGGCCATTCTGTTTAGAGATGCGTCTTGAGAGAAATTAAGGTACTGGGACTCGGTTGACACAATTTCCCGTACTCGGGTACTCTCTATCCCAGAATGCGGGATAGTTGTCCAATTTATCCCTCCGGTAGCTCCTTGGGTTTTCGAAGGGCGCTGACGCGCGGCTGTTTTCGAAAATTCTTGGCTTCTTTCTGGCTGCGAGCCGGGCTATGAAGACTGACGATCTACGCATCGTCAAAACCCGGCCACTGCTCTCGCCGGCCATACTCGCCGAGGATATTCCCCTCACCGACACCGCGTCAACAAGAGTATACGAGGCGCGCCGAGCGATCGAGGCGATTCTTGACGGCAAGGATGCGCGGCTTCTCGTGGTAGTCGGGCCTTGCTCTGTGCACGACACCAAGGCCGCGCTCGAGTACGCAACCAAGCTCAAACCGATCGCGGACGCGCTATCCGATGCGCTTCTCGTTGTCATGCGCGTCTACTTCGAAAAGCCGCGCACGGTCGTGGGTTGGAAGGGACTTATCAACGATCCGGACCTGGATGAGTCTTACCACATCAACAAGGGCTTACGCCTGGCTCGGCAATTGCTCGCCGATGTTTTGGAGGTGGGAGTTCCCGCCGGGACCGAATTTCTCGATACGACCTTTGGCCAGTTCTATGCCGATCTCATCAGCTGGGGTGCGATCGGAGCCCGCACCGCGGAGAGCCAAATACACCGAGAGCTGGCGTCGGGTTTGTCAATGCCGGTCGGCATCAAGAACCGCACGGACGGTAACGTCCAGGTGGCCGTGGACGCGATACAGGCCGCGCGCAGCCGACACCTGTTCCCGTCTCTCACCAAGGAAGGCGCACCTGCCATCCTGGAGACCACCGGCAATCCCTACGCTCATCTCGTGCTCCGAGGTGGTAGTCAGACCGGGCCCAACTTCGATGCTGCCTCCGTCGAAAGCGCGGTTCGACTGCTTCGCGCGGCCGAGCTTCCCGAGGCCCTCATGGTGGACTGCAGCCACGGTAACAGCGAGAAGGATGCGGCCCGGCAGATCGACGTGGCGGACGCGATCATGGAAAATCTGAGAGTTTTGCCGATTCGAGCGCTGATGCTCGAGAGCCACCTTGTCGCCGGGCGTCAGGATGCACCCGTAACGTACGGTCAGAGCATCACGGATGCATGTCTTGGGTTCGAAGAAACGAAGCCCTTACTATACCGTCTCGCAGACGCCGTTTAGCAGATTGCTGAAACGGCTCATAGGCTTCTTGCGCTCGAACCGCCGCGCTATAAGGTGAGGGTGGTGGTTTGGAGTACTGGAGCGGTGGAGTAATGGATCGAAAACCCAATACTCGATACTCATGTACTCCTATACCTCATTTCGCTCTCTGAGATCGCATTGAGCGGCATGGAATCAGAGTTCATCAGCAATCTGCTAGGCCCCGCGATGCTCTGACCAAGTACCCGAACGGATAATCCCAGCGTAAGCTCAATGGGTGGCTAGCAAGGCCATTCCTTTAGAGAGCTTCCACCTACGAAAGCCCGGAAGATTTTGCCTGAAGCGTCGCTCAGTCCGATCATTGTGGTTTTTAGTCGTCTTATTACACTGGTCAATAGCCTCGCATCGCTACTGCAAGATGAGCAACGATTCGGATATTTCCCTACGGGTGACCGACGACTACAAACTGGCCGAGGAGTGGGAACTGGTGCTTCTCGCTCAGGGTCTGTCCCCGGGCCTGCGTCCGGGCCCGAACGGTGTCATTCTCACCGTACCGGAAGAAGAGATTGATAGCGCGCGTGCTGCTCTTTTGGCATACGAGATTGAGAATCCAGCGAAACTCGCGGAGAAATCTGAGCCGCTAGGTTCTGCAACCTCGCTCGCGGGAAGTGCGCTTGCGGGCATACTGATTCTGGTGTTCTTTAGCGTCACCATCATATCGAATCCGGCGATGTCTTGGTTCGAGCGCGGCAGTGCGGACGCTCAGCAAATACTTCACGGCGAGTTCTGGCGCACGGTGACCGCTCTTACCCTCCACGCTGATGTTGCCCATGCAGTGAGCAATGCTATCGCCGTCGCCTTGTTCCTCGGCGCTGTATCGAACGTGTTGGGTATGGGGCTCGGTTGTGCTCTTATTCTATTGGCCGGTGCGGGCGGAAATCTTGCCAACGCGTTTCTGCATGGTTCGTCGCATGTCTCAGTAGGCGTCTCTACTTCGGTCTTTGGCGCCGTCGGCGTGCTCGGTGGTCTGGGTGTGGTTATCCGTCGACGGAAAGCAGCATCCCGTCGCCGCGCTTGGCTACCGATTGCCGCGGTCCTTGCGCTTCTCGGGATGCTAGGTACCGGCGGAGAGCGCGTTGATGTCTGGGCTCATCTTTTTGGTCTCCTGGTCGGCGGTGCCCTGGGAATTCTAATCGCTCTCATAGCACCGCATCCACTGGGCTCCGGTATCCAATGGACGTGCGGCGGTGCGGCAGTTTCTGTTCTCATCTACTGCTGGATGCTTGCGCTTTGTTGAATGCCCAGTGCTGAATTCGGGTGTTTATGTGGGCGAGGGCGGCTGGAGCTTGTATAGGAGACGGGGAACTATGAAGACTCTTGTAAAGAGGCTCCACACCGTTTTGCCCAGCGTAAAGGACTGGATCGATCGGACGTTGCAGGCTCACGCGAGTTCTGCCACTCCAGTGTCAAACGTTCCCTTCCTACGGTTACAGAGTCACTATCCTGACACACTCCTCGCCAGGGCTCGCGTGGTTGTTGTGCCTCGGGTACCGTTTCCGCCGGTGTCACAACTCGGGTTACCGGAGTTCCGCGCCATGGAAATGATGTCGTTGGCGGGAGTGACTTACAAAGACACCTTCTTCGTGTGTGACGGACAGCAAAGAGATAGTCTTTTTTTTCACGAACTCGTTCACGTTGTCCAGTGGGACCGTCTCGGTGTGGACAATTTCCTATTGGCATACGCAGTAGGTCTATTGCAGTATGGTTACGAGCAAAGTCCTCTAGAGCAGATGGCCTTTGAGCTGCAGGCGCGGTTTGATCAACAGCGAGTGCTGGAAAATCTCGTAGAGTTCATCGAGGTACGCACGGATGACGTGCGGGAAACCGCTCGTCGGTTTCTTGGGAGCGGATAGGCAGGAGGCTTCTACGCGAAGAAATCACCAACTTCTGGCAAAGCCAGCCGTGACCTCGAAGCCGTTTTCGAGCAGTTCAAGGTGCATGACTAAGTTTGACTGACACTTGACTAATTAAGATTAAGCCATTGAATATACTGAAGTTGTTCTGACGACCCTCGCTAAGAAATCGGCAACGACCCCGAATCGAGTGGCGCTGGTGGGCGCTGGGGGCGCCTTGGACATGGTCGGTTATCCATTTTGCGCTGCCGCGCGTGGCCGCTGTCGAATGATTCCGTGATATCGCTGCGGAGCGATCTGAGCCTAAATCGACTTGACGGCGATCTCCGGACGAAATAATCTCCGGCCATCTTACTTAAACACATATTCGAAAGCGTCGGCTTGGATCTTCGCTCCGACCTAATCGGCGACTTTCCTTTGCATTTGTTTTGGTCGAAAGTTCTATTCAAAAGAATTTGTGAAAGGGGTATTGGATATGGCTTATAAACTGGAAGGAAGTCTGCTCGAAGTTTGCAACTGCGAAGTACTCTGCCCGTGCTGGATCGGCATCGACCCGGATAACGGAACTTGTGATTCCGCGTTGGCGCACCATTTCGAAAAAGGGGAAATCGATGGCGTCGACGTATCCGGTCTCACTCTGGGATTTATTGTGCACATCCCGGGAAACGTGCTGAAAGGGAACTGGCGTGCGGTTGTCCATATAGACCAACGGGCCACCAAGGAACAGGAACAAGCGCTCCTCAGTGTTTATACCGGCAAACAAGGCGGTCCGATCGCCGACCTGGTGCAGTTGATCGGCGAGGTCGTCGCCGTCGAGCGCTCGCCGATTAGCTTCGAGGTCAAGGAGGGAAAGGGGACCCTGCGGATCGGCAACGTCGCCGATTGCGAGATGGAGCCTTTTCGCGGTCCCAATGGCCAGGTGACAACGCTTCACGACTCGATATTTTCAACTATTCCCGGTTCTCCTGCATATGTAGCCAGGGCGACGAAGTTTAAGATGAATAATCCGGCATTGAAACAAACCATCGACCTTAAAGACCATAACGCGATACAAGGAAACTTCGTTTTTCAGAGCTGAGCCAACGGAGGGACGCGGGCCGTCGAGGAGTCAGTTAAAACACTCCAGCAGGCCGTGATATTTGGAGTATCGGAGTGAGTGATGTATTCAAATCCCAATGCGACCACATTTCGATACTCCAACATTCCGCTGCGCTCATCCGGGCGCGCAACGTTCCTGTGGTTGATTGCATCATTGGTTTCGCTGGCGTGGCTGACACTGTGGATCTGGAGTCGATCTCCTTATGGCCGATACCTAGATCACGGGCAACTAGCCGGCAACGATTCACTCTTCGTCCTCGTAGCGCTCTATCTTCTCGGTTGGATTCTAATGACGGTGGCCATGATGCTGCCGACCACGTTGCCGCTACTCGAGATTTTTCGCCGCCTAACCGTGCGGCGGCAGGATCGCGCGCAACTAAGGGCACTGGTCATTGCGGGTTATCTAGGCGCATGGGCAGGGTTCGGCGTTGCGGCTCATCTGGCGGATTGGCTGTTACACGAGGTTGTGGAACGCAGCAGTTGGTTGGAGGCGAATGCCTGGGTCATCGGTGCCGGCACTCTGTTGCTGGCCGGAGCCTTTCAGTTTAGCGGTCTGAAATACCGCTGTCTCGACAAATGCCGCGCCCCGCTGAGCTTCGTGATGGAGTACTGGCGCGGCCGCCACGATCGCCGAAACGCACTCTTGCTGGGCATCAATCATGGCATCTTTTGTGTCGGCTGTTGTTGGGCCTTGATGCTCTTGATGTTCGGTGTGGGCGTCGGGAATATCGGTTGGATGTTAGGTTTGGGCGCAGTCATGGCGGTTGAGAAGAACATGCCGTGGGGGCGGAAACTGAGCACACCGTTGGGATTGGCTCTGCTTGGATCGGGAGGCTTACTGCTGCTAAATCATTCCTAATCCGCGCAATAGTGAAGACCGATAGGGAGTTAGTTGAATTAAAGCCCTCGAAACCTCATTCGAATAATTCCGAGAAACGCCGCGAAAAAGGGTATCAGTCATTCCGCGTCGCCGCTCTCTTTTGATAATTCCAGGTGCCGTCGCGCTGGGGTTCACGGCCTTTGAGGACCTCCTTGAAGTGCGCGTGTTCGTGGAGTGGGATGCGGTTCAACATTTCGTCGAGGACGTCGTCCTTAAGGCACGTGTAGTCCCTGCCTTGGGCGCAGTAGGCGAGGTAGTTCATCTGCGCCTGTTCTTCGAGCTGCGCCATGCCCATGACCGCTTCCGAGAGCTTGCTTCCCGTCGTCACGGCGCCATGGCCGCGCAGCAGGATTGCCCGGCTGTCACCTAACAGATTTGCGACCTCCATGCCTTCGGCATCGCTCTGGATGGTTTTCACGTGCGGGTAAACCGGCAGCGGACGGCGCAGCAGCTGAGCGCCTTCCTGTCGCATCGGCTTGAGCGCGCCGGTGAGCACGCTCATCAGGATCGTGTAGCGCGGGTGGACATGCACGATGGCCTGGACGTTGGGCTGGGTTTTGTAGATGCAGGCGTGGATCTTAACTTCGGAGCACTGCGTCAGCCCTGCTCGTCCGGCGATGAGGAAGCCTTCGGTGTCGCACATGACCATGTCGTCCGGCTCCATGATTGCCAGGGCATCGAACTCATACTCGCGGCCCTTGACGAAAAAATGATTGGGCTCCGAGGGGACGCGCATGCTGGCGTGGCCGAGGGCGGCCGTCACGCTGGTGGCGAGGCCAAGGTTGGCGAGCACGCGGTTCGCTGCCGCGACCTCGCGCTTTACGTCTTCGCGATCTGAGCTCATGTTTCGTTCCTCCTTGCGGTTTAGAAGCTATCCGATAACGAAGAGGTGCGTCAACGTCTCAGACTGCGAAGCTCTCTGGGAATCGCCGCCGATAGGAATCCGGCGGTTGTTTGAAGTCCTGGATTCCCGGTCGCGCTACAATTAGCAACTTGCTGAAAAACGTTTAGAAATGCTTCGGAGCTTCAGCATGAACGGAAAATCATCAATGATATCAAATCCTCTCCGTTGGTCCCTTCGATATACTCAGGGCAGACTCTGGTCTCTGTCGAAGGACTCCCAAAGGATTTTTGAGCAACCTGCTAGCTTGCCCGGAATGATATTTGAAACTATTCGGCGGGTTTAGATAGATGGAAGCCCGTGCGAAGATCGTCAGGACTAGCGTCGAGTCGCGCTACTGGCGCATTTTTTGAGATGGTGGCTGAGCTTTGCCGCCTTCCAGCGCATGAATCCCGCGCGCATATAGTTGGCGTCGAGCTGGAGATGCTCGCAGATATTTTCAAATGAGAAAAAAGAAGAATTGTCGGTATCGAGAATCCACTGTTCGGCCGCTTGGAACAACTCGATTCCGCGCCGATTGGTAGCGAGGACATACTTCTGAAAATCCTCGGTGGCGTTTTCCAGCACCGCGAACATGAGCCGTTCCTCGCCCTCGCGGATACTTTTTTTGTGGAGGCGCTCGAGGATCCCGCCGTCGGTCGGTTCGATTATCGATAAGGCTGTGTTGTTCATAAATATTGCTCCACAAAGTTCATGATTGATCCGCCGTCTGTCATTGCCGATCCAAGGTGATTGCTGCCGGCTCTGAAACGCAAACGGCAAGCCAGTGGAGATGAGGCGAAAGAACGGAACTCATGGGAAAGAGGGTGGAAGGAAATTGACAGCCAAAGAGGGTGGAGCTGCCCGGCGATCGATTAGGGATTCACTCACCGGGCTTGCGCTGCGCATGGATTCCGCGCGCGCTGGATTATTAACCGCCTTCGACAATGTTCAAAGGGCCACACGGCTTGATGAAACAATGAACGAAGTTTTTTAGTCCAGGCGCTTTCGCTCAATCGTCTTGCAGTGAGCTGCGTGATGATTCGCAGAACCGTCCAGTACGTCATTCCCGCATGCTTCTAGCGGGAATCCCGGCGGGATTCCGATTGCACCTCCGATAAAACATTCCGGGGTGACGACTGAGTGGACACTGGCCAGGGCCAAGAGTTTCTTGGCTCACTTGATCCCTTGAATTTGCGGGCCAAGACAACGATTTTACCGATGGAATTCTTGGCAATATCGGTCCAACGTGTCTATAATCCGCAGTGACATGGCGAACCTTTACTACAATGACCGGCTGATCATCGCCTACGCGTCGCTCAACCAGAGCGACAAGCAGTGGACCGCGGGGGCCGAGATCACGTGGCGGCGCGACGGCCACCGGCAGTCCCATTCGATTGGCGGCCTGACCGATCGCTTCAAGACCAGCGAGGACGCGGAGCGGTTTGTCATTAATCTCGCCAAAGCGTGGATTGACGCCAATCCGTGATGCGGAAGGCATAACCGAACAAGGTCAGGGACGCGAGAGCAGCGACTTGAAATTTTGCTCGCGGGCCGTTTATATGATTCAAAACTAAAAGTTAGGAAATCAAAAGTATATGCGAATCGTAACGTACAACCCTGAGACTTGCTTAGTCCTAATTCTTCTAACTGAAACGACGCCAGCCGCATACGTTCGGAATTGACTGCGGAGAAATGTTTTCCCATGAGCTATAACGCTTGGTTCCAGTGCATCAACGGTTGCCCGGGACAGTATAGCCTGCTCGAGATCATTTATCGTTGTCCGACCTGCGGCGATTTGCTGGAAGTGCGGCACGACATGGAGGCGCTGAGCACGAGGGCCGCAGCGGGCTGGATCAAGCTCTTCGATGATCGCGTCGGCCAAAACGTCTACCCCTATGGCTCCGGGGTGTGGGCGAAAAAAGAATGGGTCATTCCGTTCATCGACAACGAGAACATCGTGTCGACCTGCGAGGGCAACACCAACCTTTTCTGGGCCAACCGTTATGGCAAGCAGCTTCACGTCGAGGATCTTTGGGTCAAACAATGCGGCAACTCGCACACGGGCTCGTTCAAGGATCTTGGCATGACGGTGCTGGTCTCGGTGGTCAATCAGATGATCGCCAACGGCGAGCCCATCGACGCGATGGCGTGCGCGTCGACCGGTGACACTTCGGCGGCACTAGCGGCGTACGGAGCGGCGGCCGGTATCCCGACGGTAGTTTTTCTGCCTCGCGACAAGGTCTCTCCGGCGCAGCTGGTCCAGCCGCTGGCCAACGGCGCGCTCGTGCTTTCTCTGGACACGGACTTCGACGGTTGCATGGCGGCGGTGCAAGAAGTCACCAAGCACAAACGCATCTACCTGGCGAATTCGATGAACAGCCTGCGCATCGAAGGTCAGAAGACGATTTCCATCGAGATCGTCCAGCAATTCGATTGGGAAGTGCCCGATTGGGTGATCCTGCCGGGCGGCAATCTGGGGAACGTCAGCGCCTTCGGCAAGGGCTTTCTGATGATGTACGAGCTGGGACTGATCAGCAAATTGCCGCGCATTTGCGTGGCGCAAGCTGAAAACGCCAATCCGCTTTATCTCTCTTACTTGAAAAATTTCGAACATTTCGAGCCGGTCACGGCGCGCAAGACTCTGGCGAGCGCGATTCAGATCGGCAATCCGGTGAGCATTCGCAAGGCGATTGCGACGCTGCAGCGTTTCGGGGGTGTGGTCGAGCAAGCTTCCGAATTCGAGCTCGCCGAGGAAGTGGCGCGAGCCGACCGCACCGGCATGTTCAACTGTCCCCACACCGGCGTGGCGCTGGCGGCGCTGCGCAAGCTGGTCGAGCGCAAAGTCATCCACGGCCACGAGAGAGTTGTGGTCATTTCCACGGCGCACGGCCTCAAGTTCGCCGAGCAGAAGATCGCTTATCACGCCGGCACGCTCGAGGACATTCAAGGAACCCAGCACAACCGTCCGGTCGAGCTGAGCGCCGATCCCAAACAAATCAGCGACGCGATCTCGCGCTACGTGGAGCGCGTGCGCTTGCTGGACGGCTAATGGGCGACCGGCAACGCAAGACGGACGCCACCGCGGGCGAACGGGGAAATTTCTCATCCGCCGGCGCCGACGGCAAGGCGCTCGGCTTCAGCACGCTGGCCGTGCATGGCGGCGAGCCGCGGCCGAAGCTAGGTAACTCCCTGGCGACGCCGATCGTGCAGACGGCGACGTATACCTTCGCCGATACCCAGGAGCTGCACGACCACTTTCAACATCGAATCGAACGCGAAGAATACGGCCGCTACGGCAATCCGACGCAGCGCGTCGCGGAGCAAAAGCTGGCGGCGCTCGAGGGCGCGGAAGATTGCCTGCTGTTCTCCAGCGGCATGGCGGCGGTCACCACCGCCCTCTATGCCGTGCTGTCGCATAACTCGCACGTGGTCGTGACCGACGATTCATACCGACGCACACGGCAGTTCCTCACGCAGGTGTTGCACCGTTATGGGATCGAAGTGTCGGTGGTGCCGGCGGGTGATTACGACGCGATTGAAGAGGCGATTCGTCCGACCACGCGACTGCTCATCAGCGAATCGCCGACCAATCCTTACAATCGCATCGTCGATCTCGTGCGTTTTGCCGGCATCGGCCAACGCCACCGGGTCAAAACTCTGATCGACGCGACCTTCGCCACGCCGTATAACCAGCGGCCGCTGGAGTTCGGCATCGATATCGTGCTGCACTCGGCGACCAAATACTTAGGCGGGCACAACGATCTGCTCGCCGGCGCGGTGCTTGGCTGCGCCGAGCTGGTGGACGGAATCCGTTCGTTGCAACACGTGACCGGCGCGATCATCGATCCGCTCGCGGCATACCTGCTGGTGCGCGGTTTGAAGACTTTTGCTCTGCGCGTGGCGCGGCAGAACGCCAATGCGCAGGCTTTGGCTGAATTTTTGTCGGCGCACCCGCGCGTCAAAGCGGTGCATTATGCCGGTTTGCCGTCACATCCCGAGCACGCGGTGGCGAGGCGCCAGATGCGCGGCTTCGGCGGCGTGGTTTCTTTCGAGTTCGACGGCGATCTAGAAGCGACGTCGCGAGTGGTGGACGCCTGCCGCATCCCGCAGATCGCGCCGTCGCTCGGCGGCGTAGAGAGCCTGATCGAGCAGCCGGCGCTGATGAGTTTTTACGAGTTGAGCACCGAAGAGCGCTTGATGGTCGGCATCAAAGACAATCTGATCCGCTATTCCGTCGGCATCGAAGACGCAGTTGATCTCATTGCCGACCTCAGCGCGGCTCTGGAGCGCGTCTAGCCAAAAGCAGCGGCATTGATAACCGGAGCTTTAACCACGAAGCGTACGAAGGCCACGAAGGTTTGGGAAAATGTGGTTTCGAACTTCGTGCTCTTGCGACCTTGGTGATGAAATTTCAGGTTCGCCTTGGGTGGCGTTGCCGCGCTCTAGGGCTTCGTGGTGAATAGAAAGATCGGTGAAATTGCACTAGCCGGTGATTTCGTAAGGGATGTTCGCCGGTCCTTCGATCTGGCGCACGGTGTTGCTCTCCTTGTCGTAACTGCCTTGTAGGACTTTCCCGGCGACGCGCTCGGAGCGGAGAATCACGGCGACCGATCTCGTCGGCCCGCCTTGCTCGGCGTGAACGTCGAACGGCGGAACGAGATCGACTTTTCCCGGTTGTCCTTCGGTAACGCTCTCCAGTTCCAGTTTGGCGTAGCCTCCCGTCGAACCGTCGTCGACGCGGCGAAAGCGCTCCAAGCTCTCCGTGCCATCGAGAATTCCATAGGCCGTCCACGCATGCGCGTGATCGTGAATGCTGCCTTTGCGGCCGGGAACGCGCACGACGCCGTTGACGGCAAAACCGTAGTCCGCGTCTTCGTAGAAGAGCAAGTTCTTCCGACCTTCAGTCGACGGCCACGATTTCGACGCTTCGAGCATGCTTTGATCTGTGACTAAATCTTCGAGCAGCTTTTGGCCCCTTTTCATACGCGCTTCAGTGTCCGGTAGCTCGGACCAAGCGGCGCGGAGATCTTGAATGAATTTTTCGAAAGCGGGCAGTCGTGTGGCGCTAGACATCGTTCCCTCCGGTATAATTCTCTATTTTCCGTGCCGTATTCCCTCGAGCAAGCGGAAATCGACGATTCGATTGAGCGCGATATCGCCGATATGTTTCTCCATTTTTTGAATGTGCTGGGTATGAAATCGCAGCCCGGCCTCGCTTGCCGTGCCGTCGCGGCTGAAAGACTTCGCCAACGAAGCGTAGGATTCGCGCGCGACGGCGCTGTCCACCTTCCACTCGCGTTCGATGATCTGGATCGACTCATCGGGGCGCTCACGCGCGAACGTAAGGCCGCGGTAAAGCGCGCGCAGTACGCGCTTCGTTAAATCCCGTTTTTCAGTCAATTGCCGATCGGAGGTCGCGTAGCCGTTGCTGGGAAACTCGACGGCGTCGCCGAGAAAGAGCAGCTCGCGGAAGCCTTTCTGCTTGAGCAAGACATTATCCGGCGGCACGACGATGGTGGCGTCGATGGAACCGGCGGTGAGAGCGGCGACGCGAGTGGCCGGGAAGCCGATCATGATCGGTACGGCGTCGCGCTGCAGGTCGAGCCCTGCACGATCGAACGCGATGCGGCTGGCGAGCTCGACGGTGTCGCCGAAACGAGCCATGCCGACATACTTGCCGCGCAGTTCGCTGACCGATCGGACTTGCGGTTTAGCCATTAAGAAATAATTCGGCCGGATGGCGCCGAAGAAAATCGCTTTCAACGGTGCTCCTCTGGCGGCCAAGCGGAGCGCGGAGTCGGCAACCCCGTGGTAGTCCACCTCGCCGGATAAAAGCGCGTTGTGCGCCAGCTGCGGCAGCATCATCGACGTCTCGATTTCGATGTTTTCATCTTTGAAAAAACCGCGATGAATGGCAACGAAGAGCGGCAGATAGCCCATCGACTTCGCCGGCAGGGCGAGCCTGACGCGTTCCGCGCCGAGCGCCGTCGGGGGCGCTGCGGGAGCAGCGAAAACCAGCAATAGAAAAAGTGTCAATCCACACATGGAGTAGAACTTTGATTAACGTTCGGCCCGGGCTCGCGCCTTCTTGTCCTCGGGCGCCTTGATCTTGTCGAGATTTCTTTTGGCAAAATCACCATGGCCGACCTCTTCGTCTTTGGCGCTGAATCTGGGATTGGCAGCCGGTTCCGCGCGCGCGCCGTGCCGTCCGGAAAGTGAAAGGTGCACTGCCCCTGGACGCAGTAAAACTGCTGGTGGGCAGTATGTTTGTGCATCGGCCCCTTGGTGCCGGGGTAATCGCCGTGCACCCAGGTGTGAAAATGGTCGGAGGTGAACAGCACTTTCTTGCTATGACCGATCTCCAGTTCCTGCATTTTGACGATATCGATGAATTCAGCGGGCATATTTCGTCCTCCCATTTTCTTAACTTATGTTCCCTGGCTGAAAGGTTTCAACGTCTATGGGTTTAATGTCTCGCTCGGGGATGGTTGAAATCCCTCGCCCCTTCGACCTTGCTCAGGGCAGACTTCAGGCGAAGTGAAAGTTCGTCATGCCGGTCCTTCGATGCGCTCAGGATAAACTCCGGCCGGCATCCAGGTTCGTTTTCGCCTCAAGTTT
>JBOHVN010000015.1:0-3970 GCA_050735675.1 Binatia bacterium
GAGCGCAAGATCAAGCAGATACTTCTCAATCTCCTATCCAATGCGGTGAAGTTCACTCCCGAGGGAGGGAGGATCGGTATCAACGCCAGAGAAACTAACGGCTCGATTGAAATCTCGGTCAGCGATACCGGCGTCGGCATCGCCCCGGAGGATCAGCCGAAAGTCTTCGAAGAGTTTCGCCAGGTGGGAACGGACTATGCGCACAAGGTCGAGGGGACCGGACTCGGCTTGACGCTCGCCAAGAAATTTGTCGAGTTGCACGGCGGAACAATCTGGGTGGAGAGCGAAGTCGGCAAGGGAAGTAAGTTCACGTTCACTTTGCCGGTAAAGTAAGACTTATCTCGAGCAAAGAGCGCCAAGGGCGCCAAGTTATAACTTGAAAAAATAAGATCAGGTGGGGAAGGTGGGGCCTTTGCGGGCTTAGCGAGCTTGGCGCGATAGAATCCGAAACGGAAGAAGATTATCTCGCGCAAAGAGCGCAAAGGGCGCCAAAGTAAGAAGAAAAATATCGAAGCACGAAACTCGAAACAAATTCAAAACATGAAATACAAAACAACTTCAATGTTCCAAACGGGAGGGATCCGAATCAGCGTTTTGAATTTCCCGAGTTTGAATCTTTGTTTAGTTGCGCGTTTGTTTCGGATTTCGATATTGGGATTTCGGATTTTGCTGCAGGGGGTTGCTTAACGTTTCGGCGCGACGCGAAAATACAACGGCCAAATGCGAATTGAACTAACCGTGCGAAATCTTTACTTATCGAGTTCCGGCGCGAGAAGCCGATGGTGGGAGCGGATGCTGCGGTCTGTGGTACAAAACGGTACCTGGCGCGCCAAGCTGTGGGCGACAAGCAAGCGATCAAAAGGGTCACGGGTCCAGTCTAAGGTCAGAGCATGGCGAACAAGGGCTGCAAGCGGAACGTCATCGACCGCAAAGCGCGTATCGTTCATTACGGAATCCGTAAATTCAGGGTTACGAACGGAGAGCCGCCCGATCTCAGCAAGAAATTGGATCTCCAGGAAGGAAACAGGCGATACGCCCCACGGTCGATGCCGAGTGAGCCAAGGAAATTCAGCAAGCCGTTTCGATCCGAGGACGAGCCAGACCCAAAAATGGGTGTCTAGGAGGAGTGTTACCGCGCGGGCCGTCGCCGCGACACCAGGGCGCGTTCAGCACCTCGCCACTCCCACGACAACCGATCTAGCTCGTCGGCACGTGGGACGCGCAGGAGTCGCTTATACTGCCGCAGGCTTTTGCCATTGCCGGTGTGGCTCGGTTCCTCTCGGCGCAGCACGAGCCGGTGTCCTTTGCGCTGGACCGCGATCACCTCGCCCTTTAAAGCTTCGTCGAGGAGACGAAACCAATTTTTCCTGGCTTCTGACGCGGTCACTTTCTTCATGGGGACAATTTACAAGACTCGGTGCTCAGGAGCAAGCCAAGTTGCCTTGGCAGGTCTGAGTGGAGAGCAAAATTGGCAAGGGCAGCACGTTCACGTTCATGGTGCCATTGAATTAGGAATATTTTTCCGCCAAGGGGTTTGATGGCGTTAATTCAAAATCTAAAATCGAAAAGCCAAAATGGGTACTGATGCCAACGACTAAGCGATCGCCATCAAAGCCGCGCAGCCCGTCCCTTAAGGAAGCTAACGCTAAGCTTGTCCGCGAGAACAAGCAGCTAAGGCGTGAGCGCGACGAGGGCGCCGAGCAGCAGGCGGCAACGAGCGCGATCCTGCGCATGATCGCCAGCTCGCCAATGGACATCCAGCCGGTACTGGACGTGATGGCAGAATATGCCGCTCGGCTTTGTGGCGCAGATGATGCGGTCATCCGGCGGGTCGAAGGGCAGTCCTTGCGCGTTGTTGCTCATTTCGGCTCGATTCCCATGGCGCGTGAGTTAGGCGGACTTGACCCCATTGAGCGCGGCGGGTTTGCTGGGCGAGCGGTACAAGAGGCTCGGACACTCCACGTTCACGACCTCAGGGACGCCGAAGCCGAGTTTCCCGGCGCTAGAGAGCGGGGGATTGCTTTGGGAGTTCGCACCGCGCTGGCGGTGCCGGTACTGCGGAATGGCAAGCCACTTGGGTTGATCCACATTCGCCGGCTGAAAGTCCAACCTTTTACCGAAGAGCAGATCAAGCTGGTCGAAGCCTTCGCCGATCAGGCGGTCATCGCCATCGAAAATGTGCGGCTCTTCCGAGAACTTAAGGAATCTTTGGAGCAACAGACTGCGACGAGTGAAATCCTAGGTGTGATCGCCAGCTCGCCGACGGATATTCAGCCCGTGCTCGATGTTGTTGCCGAAAACGCGGCGCGGCTTTGCGATGCGAGCGATGCGCTGATCTTTCGCGTCGATGAGGACCGCCAGCGAAGAGTGGCGAGTTACGGGTCAATGCCCGTCTTGGAAGAAACTTCCAACTCAATTAATCTTGGCGGCCCAGTCGGTCGAGCTATCGTTGGCCGAGAAACAATCCACGTGCACGACCTTGCCTCCTCTGAAATCGATTTTCCGGGTGCCATGACCCGCGGGATCGCCATGGGAGTTCGGACCGCTCTGGTAGCGCCGTTGCTACGCGAGGGTGTTTCCATCGGCGCGATCTATATTCGTCGCAAGGAAGTCCGTCCTTTTTCCGACAAACAGATCAAGCTGCTTGAAATCTTCGCCCAGCAGGCTGTTATTGCCATTGAAAACGTGCGCTTGTTTAAGGAATTGCAGGATCGCAATGCAGAATTGCGCGAGGCGCTGGCGCATCAGACGGCGACGGCCGAGGTGCTCGGCATTATCAGCCGCTCGCCCACGGATATCCAGCCAGTGCTCGATGTTGTCACAGAGAGCGCTGCCCGGCTATGCGAGGCCACTGATGCTGAGATTTTTCGCGTCGATGGAGAAGTCCTCAGGCCAGTAGCGGTGCGTGGGGAAATGCCAGCTCCCCCAATACCATTACCCCTGACTCGCGGAACACCTTCGGGGCGAGCGGTCATCGACCGGCAGACGATTCATGTAGATGACCTTGCGTCAGAGCTTTCGACACAGTTCGCGGATACCAAAATCCGGGCTGCGGTTACGGGTACGCGTACAATCGTTGCCACGCCGCTCTTGCGTGAAGGCGTAGCCATCGGCTCCCTTGTGATTCGCCGGCCGGAGGTTAGACCGTTCACCGACAAACAAATAACACTTCTCAAGACCTTCGCTGATCAAGCCGTGATTGCCATCGAGAATGTCCGGTTATTCAAGGAACTCAAGGAATCCCTGGCGCAGCAAACGGCGACGAGTGAAATTCTCGGTGTCATCGCCAGCTCGCCGACCGACATCCAACCGGTGTTAGATGTGATCGCAGAGAATGCTGCGCGTGTTTGTGGCGCTCGCGATGCCCTCATCTATCGGATCGATGGCAAACTCCTTCACTTGTCCGCTCATTTTGGCCCACTCGCGTGGATGACCGAAAGCATGCCGCTGAATCGTGAAACAGTAACTGGTCGGGCCGTCATTGAAGCGCAAGCAGTTCATATTCATGACCTTGCAGCGGAGCCCGAAACGGAGTTCCCGCTAGGAAAGATATTCCAACAACGCTTCGGGCAACGGACTGTGCTCGCGACGCCGTTGATGCGTGAGGGCGTCTCAATTGGAGCCATCGCTATCCGTCGCATGGAGGTCCAGTCTTTCTCTGACAAACAGATCACGCTCCTAAAAACCTTCGCCGACCAGGCGGTCATCGCCATAGAGAACGTACGGCTGTTCAAAGAATTGCAGGAGCGCAATGCGGCTCTACGCGAAGCCTTAGAGCAGCAGACGGCTACCAGTGAAGTTCTGCGGGTGATCGCGTCTTCACCGACTGAACTGCAGCCGGTGCTCGACACGCTCATCGCGAATGCTGTTAAGCTTTCCGGAGCCACTCGAGGTCATGTCCGGCGGTACGATGGCGAGTTTCACCGCGTCGTGGCCCACTACGGCGAGACTCCGGAAATGATCGCCACGC
>JBOHVN010000016.1:0-21111 GCA_050735675.1 Binatia bacterium
ATTACTATAGTTGGAAATTTGCGCGGGCCCCGCGAATTTCCAGGGCGCCAAAGCTACGATGTCGATTCTACGGACAATTCAATCTTACCACGAAGGTCACGAAGAGCACGAAGTTTCGGAGTTAAAATTATTCAAACCCTTCGTGTCCTTCGTGCGCTTCGTGGTGAACAATCAGTCTACTTTGGTTGCGGCTTTGCCGCGCTAGGTTCTCTGCGGTTAAAGTCTTTCTGGTTCCTCTTTCCGAGGGCGCGATGAATCGCGCCCCTACTCTGTGGGAATTCTTATCTTTGCTTGCGCTCTGCCGCGTTAGGCTCTTCCTGGTTACATTATTTTTTTCTCAATACCCGCTTCGAGGTAAAGAACACGATCGCGACTGAGATCGCGGTCAGGCCCCAAGCAAACCAGTCGCCAAAGCGGACGTAGTACGTCTCGCCGTTGAGAATATCGACTTCGGTCTGCATCACACCCTCAGTGAACATCGGCAAGGTCTGGACAATCTCGCCCTTGGCATTGACTAACGACGTGACGCCGGTATTGGTCACCCGCAGCAGGCTGCGCCGCGTCTCGATGGCACGCGACTGCGCCAGCCACAAATGTTGCCACGGCCCAACGGAGCGGCCGTACCAGGCATCGTTGGTAAGATTTACCAGCACATTGGCGCGCGTTTCACTGACAAACTTACGCGACAAATCCGGCATCAAATCTTCGTAACAGATCAGCGGCGCGACCTTGACCCCGCCTGAGAGATGAAATGCTGCCGGGCCGGCTCCGGGCGTGAAGCCGTCGGCGAACGGCATTGCCGGCAGCAACGAGATAACATTCGAGAACGGCAGGTATTCGCCGAAAGCGAGCAGCACCTGCTTGTGGTAGTGGCCAAGAATCCGTCCCTGCGCGTCGGTGAAGAACGCCGTGTTGAAGATTTTAGCGCCCGGCCGGCCGAGGGTGCCGCGAAAACTTTTCGAACCGAAGATAAAGTAAGCTCGGTCCGACTTAAACGCCGGCATCAGCTCCGGCGGCAACTCGCGCAATGTTTCGGGGATCATGAGCTCGATCGCCGACTCCGGCCAAATGACCAATAAGACCGCATCGGCATGGTCGGCCGTGAGGCCGCGGTGCTTATCGAGATTTTTTTTTGCCAGCTCCGGGTTCCATTTGAGATCGATATCGACGTTACCTTGCACGGCCGCCACCGAAAGTTTGCCCGCCGCGGCGATTTCCGCGCCAACGCTTTCGAGCCTTTGGACCCCATAGACAACTGAAAAAATAACGCTCAATGCCGCGCAGGCGAACGGCAGCATGGCAACCGGCCGCCCCTCTCTAAATGAAGATATCGCTCGGTAGATCGCCGCATTCGTCCATATGACGATAAAGCTGGCGCCGTACGGGCCGACAAGATCGGCGGTTTGAACGAACCACGAGAAAGAAATCTGCGAATTGGCGACGTGCCAAGGGAATAAGAGCGGAAACAAAAACTCGAGCGGCACCCAAAACAGCGCGGGAACAATTTGCAGCGGCCCGAAACCGGCGCCCCGCACCAACAACGCGAACAGCGCCATTTGCAGCGCCTGCAGGGACGCGTAGAGGAGAAACACCATGACACTCACGGCGTAGGGAAACCCGCCGAACGCGCTGATCGTGTAAACCAGCCAATAAAAACCGATGAGGTGCGCGCAGGTTCCCATCAACCAACCGTAGAAGGTCGCGCGGCGCAACGTCAGCGCATGATCGATGGCCCAAAAGAGCGGAACAAACGCCAGCCACGCGAGCGCAAACAGACTCGGCGCCAGGAACGGCGCAGCTAACAAAACCGCCGATAAGAAAATAGCGAAGTATTTACTTGACATATCAAATTTCGAAATATAAAGAAAAATAACATCAACCTTTGTCGTCACAATCAAGTGTGGCGAAGCATTCTGTTTAAAAAATTATCACGAACCACGCGTGGAAAACACCGTTCGCGCAGCTTGACCCAGAGGCGCCTATGAAATTGATGCAGCAAAAGTTTGTAACACTGGCCATCGCTGTTCTTACGACGGCTCTTTTCTGCGGCTCCGCCAGCGGGCAATCTATATTCAGCGACGATTGGGAAAAATTTCTCAAAGAAAAAGTTTCTTTCGGCGGATTCGTTGAGAATACGACAGGCGTTTCGATCAGCCACGGAAGCCGCTTCTTCAACACATCGAACCGGTTCATCATGAACCGGTTTACGGTTCAGCCGGAATTCAATTTCGACTTTTCGGACAATCTCAAACTCTTCCTGGCGTGGAAATTTGTCGCGGAACCGCGCTATAGCGCCGAAACCAAGAGCCGTGAAGCGACGGTACAACCGGCCGGAAGCGGCGAAGCGCTCCCGGTGGATTTCTATTCGGAGTACAAAGGCGTTCCGTGGGAGGCGGTTGCCGACATTTCACCGACCGACAGATTGCATGTGAGAGTCGGCAGGCAGTTCATTTCATGGGGGGAGACGGACGGGCAGAGGCTTTTGGATGTTATCAATCCGCAGAATTTGACGTTTTCTCCTCCCGCTGCGCCAAATCTTTTTAACCTGGACGAAACACGAGTGCCCCAGTGGGGAATTAGAACGTTGTACACGGTACGGCCGGTCAGTAATACGATTCTTGAGTTTTTTGCTAACCCGGGTTTCGAGAACAAGAAAGACCGAGTCGATGAGTTCGCGCCAACCAACGATATAGGCGATGGCAACGCCGACGGGGACATGCGCTACGGAAGGTGGTCGGCCCATCCGGAAACTCGCATGCCTGTCGGTCGCCTGTTTGCCAATCCGCTTGGAGTCACTCCGGTGGTCGTTCCTGCGGCTCGCAGGGATTTCCCCGACGCCGGCGACAGCTGGAAAATCGGCGGCCGGATTACCCACAATTTCGGCGCCCTGAATGCCGGCCTGGGTTACATTTGGGGTTACAACCCCCAGGCCAGCGATATGGTTTTCAAAATGCGCGGCGCCCCAATTCCTTGCGGCCCGCCGGCTTGCCCGCCAAACGGAACTCTGGTGCGGCTCGATCTCGTGAACGATAAGACCCATATATTCGCGGCTCATTTCAACTATCCGATCGGTGAACCCTTGGGTATTCCAATCAAGTCCGCCATGAGAGGTGAATTAGCTTTCTATCCGGACAAACCCTACAACATCGGCGAGTTTCCAGGGCGAAATTGCACGACGGGCGCCTTGACCGGTCTCAGGGCCGGTCCCAGCTGCCAATATGGGGATAACGTCGTTGAAAAGCATACTATCCGATATGCTCTCGGCTTTGACCGGTCGGCATTCATTCCATTTCTTCAGGACGATCCTTGGCGCGCCTTTCGCATGAGCTTGCAGGTATTCCAAAGCATCATTCTCGATCATGAAGATGGCATTCGCACCTTCGGCCACGCAACACAGATTCGGCGGGTTTCGACACTGCTCACATTCCGAGTAGGCACCGGTTATTTGGGTGACACCATCCTGCCGGATGTTTTCTTCGCCTACGATCCAGCCGGGTATTATTCGGTCAATCCCGCCATTACCTATCAGCCGCCTGGCAATGAAAACCTTAAATTTACCCTCACCGCCGCGATCTACGGCGGACATAATAAATTCGGCGGTCTAGGATTCTTCTCGGAAAAGGACTCGGTTTTTTTCCAGATGCGCTATCAATTTTAATGCCGATGGGGAGATTAAAGATGAAAACAACGGCTCAGCGTCAAGGCTTGATGAATTGTAAAGCCGCTGCAGCGAATATTCTTTCGTGCCTATTCGTGCTTTTGTCCTTTGCATCCATCGCTTCCGCCGCCGATGCGGATATCAAACCTGGCGACAGCATCGGTCCGCAAAATTGGCAGCGCGTCCAGGGCATGGTCGGCGAGAATCTGCTCAATCGCATCAAGTCGGGATATACCCTCCAGATCAAGCCGACCAAAACCTACCGGCCGCTCAAGGAATACGTTGAGGCGACGGAAAAATATTCCGGCAAGGTAAGCCTTGGGCCCAATGGAGAGTTGCTCAACTATGTGGCCGGCCAGCCGTTTCCGAAATTCGATTCGAGCGATCCCCAGATCGGACAAAAGCTCGCTTGGAATTTTTTCCATCGCTGGTTGGGCGACGATTACAAAACCGGAGGAGCCGTCAAGGGTGGCAAAATCATCCGAGCCGCGATCGAGAAAGACGGCTCTGAGCGCCGCGCGGACCTGGTGTCCTACTTTCTTTTTCCTAGCACGCGCTACAGCTTGAACCCCAAGCCGGCGATTCCGGGCTACGAGCATATCGATTACATGCAGCTTCGCGTCGATAGCTATCCACGTGACGCCTCCGGCACCACGACCTTGGAGATTCGTTACAAAGATCCGAGTCGAGCCGACGATCTCTATATCTACCTTCCCAGTATCCGCAGAATCCGGCGCGCCACCACGACGCAAAGATGCCAGACCTTGGCGCCGAGCGAATTCAACCTCGACGACATCAACAGCTTCAACGGCAAGATTACCGAGTTCAATTACAAGTACCTCGGCGACAAAAAAATCTTGGCAAATATCAGCCAGGAAAATCTGCCCTTCGCGCGCAAGCCGGGCGATTACCTGCCGCAGAATGAAAAATGGGAGGTCGTCGATACCTACGTTCTCGAGATCACGCCCAAGGATTCGAGCTATTGTTACCCGAGAAAGCTTCTCCACCTGAACAAGGTAACTTTTGATACCCACTGGACGATGATCTGGGACAAAAGAGGCGAATATTGGAAAGAACAATTCGGCTTCTTCACCCCGGTCAAGCTGGCCGATGGCCGCGAGGCTTGGTCGGTGGGCGACGTGGTCATTGTCAATGTGCAAAATGGTCGATCCACCATCGTGACCGCCACCCGCGCGTACAATCAGGGTTACCCGTCCAGCATGTTTAGCCTTGGGACATTACAAAGCATTATGCGTGGAGGATCGATCGAATGACGCCTGACACGGCGCTTTTTTCTAGTGTCCGATCCCAACAGATTGCTGAAAACTCTGATTGCAGGCAAAAAGATCTCAGCGGCGAGGCGCGCGTGGAACGTGATCGTGTTCGTGGAACCGTGTCCGTGAAATCCGTACGAGCACGAACACGTCACACGAACACGAATTCATGCGAGGCGATTGAGCGCACCCTTCGACAATGCTCAGGGTGATCGCCCTATGAGTCTTTTTCAGCAGCCTAATTCCGACGCATGCGTTTTGCCATTGCTTGTCTTACCGGGCTGATCCTCGGATTGGCTCCGGCGTTCTTTCACGCTCGCGCCGCCACTCTTGCGAAAGAGCCGGCGCTCCAAGAGAACTTTTACGGCGTCCACATTTCAGAGAATCGCTCCTGGATCGTCGGCTACTATGGCACGATCCTGCACTCGCGCGATCGCGGCCAGACCTGGGCGATTCAAGCAAGCCCGACGCGCCGCGCGTTATTCAGCGTACAATTCGTCAGCCCGTTGAAAGGCTGGATCAGCGGCAGTTACGGCACGATCTTGCATACCAGCGACGCCGGCAAGAGCTGGCGCGCGCACTCGGTCGACACTTCGGAACATCTTTTCGCTTCGAACTGGCTCGAAGAGTCGCACGGCTGGATGGCCGGCAGCCGGGGCATGACGATCCGAACCCGCGATGGCGGGCGCTCCTGGACCAACCTTGTAGTGCCGGGGGACTTCACTTTTAACGCGGTCAATTTCGTCAACCCTTTGCGCGGCTGGCTCGCCGGCGAGTTCGGCGCGATTTTCCGGACGTCGGACGGCGGTAAAACCTGGGTGAAACAAAAAAGCCCGATTGAAGTTTCGTTTGCCAGCGGTGCAAGCCAGAATCTGTTCGCGCTGCTATTCACGAAGCCGACCGTTGGTTATGCTTTCGGCCTAGACGGAGTCGTGCTCAAGACCAATGACGGCACACGCTGGGAAATCGTTCGGCAGCGCGAAGACACCAACGGCACAACCCACCATCTCTTCGCCGCCGCGGCTTTCAACGGCCGTATCTCGGTGGTCGGGGAGAGAGGCACGCTGCTGCAAAGCGATTCCTTGAATCAATGGCGCCAAGCCGATCTGCAGATTCCACGCCTCAGTTTGAACGGCATCGCCTTCGGCAAAGACGGTTTCGGCCTGGTGGTCGGCAATCGCGGGCTCGTGCTACGCACAGAAAACGGCGGCAAGACCTGGAAACGGCTGAAGATTAATGCGCAACTTTCGGAATAAGGACGCCGATCCGGCGCCATGAGACGGCTCGCTGTCATCATTGTTGAAAAGCGCGCCGTCATTTTAGGCCTCATCGTCGCCGCGACCCTGTGCTTCGCCTACCTTTCGATCAAAATCGAGATGTACACCGCTTTCTCGGATCTGTTGCCGGCAGATCATCCCTATATTCGCGTCCATGACCGGTTTTGGAAGACCTTCGGCGGCGCCAATGTGGTGCTCCTGTCGGTGGAAGTTTCCCAAAGCGATATCTTCAATCCTCCGGTCTTGGAAAAAATCAAAAAGCTCACTGAGGTGATCGAGCAAACTCCCGGGGCGAACCATTACCAGATATTCTCCATCGCGCGCCAGAAAGTAAAGGACGTGCGCGCCACCGCTTGGGGCATCGAAGTGCAGTCCGTGATGTGGCCGAACGTGCCGCAGAGTCCGGACGAAATCGAGCGGCTGCGCGATATCGTCTATGCCAATCCGACCATCGTCGGGCGGCTGGTTTCCGAGGACGGCAAAGCGGCGCTCATCACCGCGGCGTTTCACGAAGAGCGCCTCGACTACGCGGCCTTGTTTCGGCGCATTCAACAAGCGATCAAGGAAGCGGAAGATGCCAACGTCCGGGTGTTCGCCGCCGGCGAGCCGATTCTCTACGGCTGGATTTATCATCATCTGCGCTCCATCGCGCTGATCATCGCCCTCACCTGCCTGAGCATGCTGGCAACTCTGATTCTCTACTACCGCAATCTCAATGGCGTGATGATTCCGCTGCTCTCGGCGGTGATTACTTTTATCTGGGGAACCGGATTCACCGCTCTATTGGGGTATAACTTCGAGCCGCTGATTCTGGTCGTGCCGTTTTTGATCGCCGCCCGGACGATCAGCCACTCGATCCAATTTCGCGAGCGCTTTTTCGAGGAGCTCGAGCGCTACGGCGACAAAGAAAAAGCCGCCATCGAGTCGGCGGCTGGATTGATTATGCCGGGCAGCATCTCGATATTAACCGATGCCATAGGCTTGACCGTTCTGCTGGTCGCGCCGATGCCGATTCTCACGAAACTCGCCGTTGCGGGAAGCTTCTGGGTGCTCAGCAACCTCGTCACTGTAGTCATCCTCGACCCGATTCTTTGCTGCTACTTTCCCGCGCCGCGGCAAGTGCCGAAAGGCGGCGAGGGCCATTGGCTCGAAGCGCCGCTCCGCGGGATAGCTCGTTTTTGCGTCGGTCCGGTGGGCCGGGTCGCCATCATCGCCGGCTTCGCCGTAGTGATCGTTTGGAGTTTGTATTGGTACCAGTTTCTCACCGTCGGCGATTCGCGCCCCGGCTCGCCGCTGCTTTGGCCCGACGCCCCTTACAACCAAAGCGTCAGCCACATCAACGAGAAATTTCAGGGCACCGACCATCTTTATGTGATTGTCGAGGGGCAAGCCGAAAGCACCATGAAGGCGCCGCAAGTGCTGGAAAAAATCGAGGCCTTTCAGCGCCACATGCTGCGCTCGCCCCACGTCGGCTCCAGCGACTCGCTGGTCGACCTCACCCGCCAGATCAATACGGTTTTGCATTACAACGATCCGCGCTGGGGCCTGCTGCCGCGCTCCAGCGATCAGGTCGGCGGTATCCTGATGGTCGCCGAGCACGGCAGCGAACCCGGCGATTTCGACCGCTGGGTCAACTATAATTTCCAGCATGGCCGGGTGACCTTTTTTCTCTACGATCATAAGGGCGACACTCTGCGCGAAGTCATCGACCAGGCGACCGGGTTTATCGACAAAAATTCATTGGAGGGGGCCGAATTCAAGCTTGCCAGCGGCTACGCCGGCGTGCTCGCGGCGGCCAACGAAGTGATCGCCAGCTCCGACAAGCTCACTCTCGGTCTAATGTTGCTCGCCCAGTTGGTTTTCTGCGCCATTGGCTTTCGTTCGCTGACCGCGGGCCTGCTATTTGTCGGCATCGTTTTAATGTCGAATACCTTCGGCATGGCGCTGATGGCGTACTGGAATGTCGGGCTTAACGTAAACACCTTGCCGGTGATCAGCCTTGGCATCGGCTTCGGCGAAGACTACGGCATTTACATCGTGTCACGGGCGATTGAGGAATATCGGCGGAAGAATCGCAACGATTTGAACCAGGCGCTGGTCGACGGCGTGACAACCGCCGGCAAGGCGGTTCTCTACACGGCATTTTTGATTTCGGCGAGCATCGCCTTCTGGGCTTTTTCGCCGTTGCGCTTTCAGTCCGAGATGGGCACCCAATTGCTGATCATTTTAACGATGAATATGCTCGGCGGGCTGCTGCTCTTGCCGGCGCTGATCGCTTTGATAAAACCCAAATTCGTCGCCGGATCAATGTCATGAAACCTTACGCCGGCAGTCGAAATACGCGCAGGGCTCTAAACGGTTTCGTTTTTATTTTGCTAATGGCGGCATGGCCCTGCGCCGCGGCGGCCAAGGTTCGCCTAGCCCAACCGGTGATAGCGATGATGTACGCCCCGCTTTATTTCGGCGTCCATCAAGGCATCTTCGCCGGCGAAGGCCTGGAATTGGAATTTATGACCATGCGCACCGATCTGGCGATCGCCGCATTGGGCACCGGTGATGTCGACTATATCACCCACGGCGGCGCGGCGTTGCGCGCTGCCGCTCAGGGCTTCCCGCTCAAGCTGATTTTTGCTCTGGATCATAAGGCGCCGTTCTGGCTCGTCGCGCGGCCGCAAATCAAGCATGTCCGTCAGCTTTCAGGAAAAAAGATCGGAGTCAGTTTTCCCGGCGATACGCCGCAAATTATTCTAAAGCGATTTCTGCGCCGCCAAGGCATCGACCCCGATCGAGATGTTTCCTACGTCGCCGGACAGTTCTCACCCACCGCTCTACAAAGCCTTCTCGGCGGCGTCTTGGATGCCGCCGTGCTCGCGCCGCCGTTTAATGTCATTGCCGGTGAAAAGGGTTTGACCCTGCTCACCTTTCTTGGCCAGTCCGTGCCCGACGCCACCTCTTCAAACGGCATCGTCACTACCGAGCAAAAGATCAAGGCAAAGCCGGACGAGGTCAAACGCATGGTGCGCGCCAGCCTCAAATCGCTCTATGCCTTTCGCCAACAAAAGGCTCTCGCCATCGACTTTCTCGCCGCACATTTCGCGATTCCGCAAAACGTCGCGTCCAAGGCTTATCCGAACGCCCTGGACATACTTACGGCGGACGGCGAAATCAGCGAGGAAAAGGTGCGCCAAATCTTCGGCATGATGCAAGACACGGGAAATAAAGAGCCCGTGACCGTGCGCCCAGCGGCGGTATTGGATTTCTCTTTCTTGCGCGAAGCGCGCAAGGAACTTATGCGCGCCGATAACAACAAACGTCCCTGAGCGCTCCGGGGAAAAAATCGTCTGTGTGCGGTAGTTCGATAAACCCTAGTGATGCGAAGCTACGATTTTTCATGTGGCCGTCGCGACCGGATCGCAGGGCTTTGGCGATTTTGTCGGCAAGCATCGCGGTGAAACTTTTTGACCGGCGTTGGATCCGTGATAGAACCGACTTTAATCTAGCCAATCAACCGAAAAAAGACTAGCACCGTGAAAGATCGCGATATTCACTCCGCCATTCGGATTCTCCGCCGCGAGGCGCCCAAGTGGGACACGCCGATCGTGACCTTGATGGCGGAAACTTATGAGAGTCCATTTCGCGTGCTCATATCGTGCATTCTCAGCCTGCGCACGCAGGATGCGACCACCGCCAAAGCATCCCACCGTTTATTCGCCGTGGCGGACACGCCGCAAGCGATGTTGCAACTCACGGCTAAGAAAATCGCGAAGTTGATCTATCCCGTCGGCTTTTACAAGACCAAAGCAAAAAACATTGTGGAGATCTGCCGGACGTTGATTGACCAATACGGCGGTAAAGTTCCCGACGATATCGACGAGCTTTTGAAGCTCAGAGGCGTCGGGCGCAAGACCGCCAATCTAGTCGTGACGCTGGGGTATGGGAAGCCCGGCATCTGCGTCGACACCCATGTCCATCGGATCTCGAATCGCTGGGGTTACATCAATACGAAAACACCGGAGAGGAGTGAGTTTGCGCTCCGCGACAAGCTTCCCAAGCAGTATTGGATCGAGTACAACGATCTTCTGGTGAGCTTCGGCCAGCACCGATGCCGGCCGATCTCGCCGCTGTGCAGCCAGTGCCCGGTAAAGACCTATTGCAGGCGAGTGGGCGTAACAGTGAGGCGATAAGTATGGCCCAGAAAACTCCCTCTGGTTACTTTGCTCACAATATCGAACCGGTCGGCTATCACGATTTGAATAGCAAGCCGGCTTTCAAGTTGGCGATGCAGGAAGTGAACAACCGCTGGTATCTTTACGCCGCCCATCTCTGGCATCGCGGCTGGAGCGTGCTCGACGTGACCGACCCGGCGGCGCCGGAATTTTGTACCTACGTTCCCGGCCCCGAAAACACTTGGACGATTCAGATTCAGGTCGCCGACGGTAAGATGATCACGGGGCTGGAGCGCATCGCGCCCGGCTGGGGCGGCGCCGAGGGCCAGTCTTTCACCGAAGGTTTTCTTATCTTCGACGTAAGCGCGCCGACCGAGCCGAAGCGGATCGGCCACTTTAAAACCGGCAGCACCGGCACGCATCGTAATTTTTACGATGGCGGCAATCTCGTTCACGTCGCCGGCGGCGCTCCTGGTTTGACCGGAAAAATTTACCGCATCGTCGACATCGGCGATCCCGCCAACCCGCGCGAGATCGGCCGCTTCTCTTTGCCCGAGCAAGCCGCCGGCGCCGGCACGAATGGCTTGAAGTTTTCGTGCCACGGTCCGGCGCATATCGAAGGCCAGCGCGCCTATCTTTCCTATGGCGACGGCGGCGGCATTATTGTCGACGTTGCGGATTTTTCGCAGCCGACGATGATCAGCCAGATCGCCTTTCGCGGCATTACCGCGAGCCAAGGCATTCATACCTACCTGCCGCTGCGGCGTCGCAAGATCGCGCTGATCAACGACGAAGCGATCCGCGAAAATGGCGATGAAAATCTAAACATGGCGGGCATCGTCGATATCAGCGACGAAAAGCGCCCGCGCATGCTGTCGCTCTTTCCGCTGCCCGAGCCGGCGCCGGAAAGCGAATTAAAAAACTTCTATGAGAAAGCCGGCCGCTTCGGCCCGCACAACCATCATCACTCGAACCATCAAGCATGTCTCGAAGATCGGGATGACGTCGCTTATCTCACCTATTTCAACGCTGGACTCCGCGTCTACGACATCCGCGACGCGCGCCAGCCCAAAGAGTTCGCTTACTTCGTTCCCGCTGATCCACTGGTGAGAATCGGTTCCAAGCCAAGCCGATTGGTCGCTCAATCCGAAGACGTGCTGGTCGACCGCCGCGGTTGTATTTATTTGAGCGATAAGAACCACGGTATCCACATCCTGAAACTCAGAGAATGCTGGCCGTATCTAAGCGCCTGATCGGCTCGGAGGTTGTCTAGCGATTTGATCGTCAGTCCAGGCAACCCCGGCGAAGGCCGGGGGTGACCCGGAATCCAGGAATTTTTGTCGGGGCGTATGGCATACGCCCGTTCTGGATGCCGGTTTTCACCGGCATGACGAAAAGATTCTCAATGACTGATGTGGAAAAGAGCCATGGGTGACGTCTTCAATCCGTTCCGCGAGGGGTGTCATTCTGAGGAGCGTTGCGACGAAGAATCTGCTGTGAGACGTTTTGAAGGCCCACGCTGAACAAAAGCAGATCCTTCGCCCCTGGCTCAGGATGACAGCGAAGAAAAGTTCGATGTTTGATTGATAGACTTACGCGACAGAAAACTCGCCGCTAGACACTGCGAGAAAGGCTTGCGGCGGAATCCTACGGTTTCATCGACTCGGGAAAATACTTCGACGGCGCCCAAGTATTGACGGTAAAGTTATTGCATCCGAGGATGCGTAGCTCGCGCATGATCCGGATATAATCCTGCGAGTCGATGAAGTCGCGCCAGTTGTCCAAGGTTTCGAAGTCGATGGTGATCGCCACGTGCGGCGTCACCTCCAGGGGATTGCGGTAGTTGCGGATCTCGATCACGCCTTTGTGTGCGAGCGTCGTCGGCAGCCAATCGTTTTTAGCTTTATTAGCATAGATCGTCAGGTTGGCTTTCTGGTCCGGCAAGTCCCACTGGATGACGAAGTGAACCATTACTGGATTCCCCTGACCAGACCGCCGTCGATTTGAATCGTCGTGCCGGTGACGTAGCTCGCTCGATCCGAGCCGAGAAACACGATTACGTCGGCCGTTTCCTCCGCCGTGCCGTAGCGCCCAAGCGGCACTTCCGCGGCCATCTCCTTGTTGATTTCTTCCACCGGCCGTCCGAGCCGATCGGCGCGCGCCTTGTTGAGTTTTTGCGCCCGCTCGGTGTCGATGCGTCCGGGACAAATGTTGTTGATGAGAATATTGTCGCGCGCCAGCTCCCGCGACAGCGTTTTTGCCAGACCGATGACCGCGCTGCGCACCGCGTTGGACAATATCAGCCCTGTGATCGGCTCTTTGACCGAGTATGATGTAATGTTGATCACCCGGCCGCCGCCCACCTTGCGCATATGCGGCACCGCCTCGCGAGTCATGCGCATGGTGCTCATAAAACTTAAATTGTAGGCGTTGTTCCAATCTTCGTCGGTGAACTTCATGAACTCGCCTGGCGGCGGGCCGCCGGCGTTGTTGACGATGATATCCAAGCGGCCGAAGTGTTCGGCGCTCTGGTTGACGAATTTCTTTATGTCTTGCGGCTTGGCCATATCGGCAACCATCGCCAGGACTTCGCCGCCGGTCTCCTTGCGAATCGCCGCCGCGGCTTGGTTTAGCGCCGCTTCGCCGCGCGCGCAGATCGCCACCTTCGCGCCTTCGCGCGCGAAACCCAAGGCCGATGCGCGCCCCATCCCCTGGCTTGCGCCCGCCACTAAAGCAACCTTGTCTTTCAATCCTAAATCCATGCTGGTTCATCCCCCTGGAAGATTTTGAATCTGCCGGATACTAACAAAGCCCCGACGGAGGGTCAAAAGAACCGCGGTCGGAGATCGGAAGCCGGAGGTCGGAGATCAGATGTCAGCAGTTGGAGACCAATATTCAGCGAATCAGAAAAGAACCAGGATTTTTAATCATGCTGCCAAGCATCTTGCCAATCTGCTGGGATAAGGCAGCCAGTTCAGCGCGGCATTCCACAGTGATGTAGTTGCAATCTCTTGCAAAATCCAGAGCCGAGTCGGTCTCGCTGCTCTCACCGTCACAATCGGTCAACTTGCTCACAAAGTGAGCCTCATATCGACGTTTCGCCCATGCCTCCCGGAGGTTCAGCAAAGCGAGCGCGACGAGCGTCCAATTTGTCCGGTTAGAGCGAAGCGCTCTTCGTCGGGGAAGGTCTTCTAACCTGAAATATTGTCATAGCTAGCTGATAGGCCTTCTTATAAACGTCCAAGTCTTTAGCTGAATTCAATTGCACGGTGGTGTAGTCGTCATTCTTGGACTGACCAATGATGTCCGAATTCCGACCTCTGATTTCCGACCTCTGATCGCTAGTCTTATTTCTGCGACCAATAGATATTGTCGCGGAATTTGGGTTGGAGGCGCTTGATGTAGAGACAGAGCATGCCGTGGACGCCGAGCTGGCGCAACTTGCGCGGGTCGCCCGCGCGCAGCGCGTCTTTCTCTTCGGCCGTGAGATCATATTCGCCCATGACGGCTTCAAAATCCTTGAGCGACCGCTGGTAGAGCGATTCTTTCATCTTGAGATCGAACATTAGACGGCTCAGATCGTAACAACTCACGATGTCCTCCCTGCGATTTCAAATGTTCAGCGTCTCAGAAGCCACGCATTTCTACAGAACTTTCTTCCCTGTCATCCTGAGCCAAAGGCGAAGGATCTGCTTTTGTGTAGCGTAACCCAAAACTGACACGTCAATTCATCTTCCAGCTGACGAAGCCCCAGCCCGTGGCAACGAAATCCGGCATATAAGCGGTATAAGTCGCTTTCGCGTCGCCGACCGCGCCGACCACCACCATCCAGTTAAGAAATTCGCTGTCACCCGCCTGCAAAAGATCGTCGACGGAATATTCGACCAGGCTCTTCCCCTTGCCTTGGCGCATCACTTCCAGGAGCTTGTGATCAAAGCCCTCATCGATCTCGCCGATACGCGGTGAACCGGGAAAATGCGACAAGCCGCCGGTGGCCAGGATCGCCACGCGCTCTTTGGAATTCTCGGCAACTTCGCGAATCAGCTCGCCGACTTGATAGCAGCGCCGCGGCGACGGCGCCGGATCGACCCAGGTATTAACGTAAACCGGCAAAATCGGAATCTTGGGTTCGCGCAGCAGAAAATACAGCGGGACATTTTGGGTATGCTGCAACTCGATGCGTTCGCCGTAGGAGAAGTCGATGCCTTTTTCCATGCCGGCGCGAATGATCGCTTTGCCGAGATCTTTATGATTGCGGTAGTGAAAACTATGCCGGGTAAACTGTCCTTTGACTTCGTCGCCGATGGTAACGAAGAAAGTTGGAATATTGTTCCAGAAAAAATTTACGAATTGATCGTTGGCGACAACGATCAATACATCGGGCTTGGCTGCTTCGAGATCCGCGCGCAGCGCCGCAAACGAGGCCTCGGCATCCTGGCGCAGTTTTTTTTGTTGCTCAAGGGTCGGCCGATTGGCCGAGCCTTGCGGCGCCATGCTGTAGTGAAGATCCATGAAATCTTCCCACTCGCGGCCCGGCTCAAGAAGAATATTGGGTGCGTGGCTCGCTGCCAAGGCGGAAACTAAAGGCATAGGCAACTCCTCCGTGGATAGGCAAAAATCCTATTCCCCGACTTCGGAAAAAGCAACTGTGAGATTATGCGCTAGCCGCTCTCGGCCGGCTAAGTGTGGCAGACCGCAACTAAAGCAGCAGGCGTCATTTCACCACAGGGGCTCGGAGTTCGCAGAGTTTGGGAGTTTTTCTTGATAAAATTCTCCTCTCGGCGTACTCCGCGTCTCAGCCTTTCAAATTGGCAGACTGTGTGAAAACTCTATCGGAGCCCTTCGATCGGGCTCAGGGCGAACGGCTAAGTGCTCAAATTTCAATGATGCGGCCCCGTTCGTGGTGAGCTCCGTCGAACCATGAACGTAGTTTTCACACAGTCTGGCAATTGTCGCTGATCCGTCCTGTGGCGGATCCGCGGTGAATTCTCTTCGGACCGAGACAATCAGGCTTGGGGATCATGACCTGCGAGAACGGAAAAGCGTGGTTGCAATCGCTAAAGCGCGCGAACTGCGAGGCGGGGAATCACATCATGCGGTAGTTGCGCACGGAGACATAGATCAACAGCAGCACGGCGACTCCCGAGACGATAGGATGCTGCAACACCCAACCGAGCGCCGGCTCAAAGACATTAAGCATCACGTAATCGAGAAACCTGTTCATTATGGCTCTCCCATCCGCTTTTGTTACCGGGCCTTATTTTATAACAAAACCGGAATTTCGGAAAAGGTTAATTTCACCCGGCCCTGCTAGTGCGAGAACGAGTACCGCGAGCAGTTGAGCAGCAAGCGATTCGGTCACTCTACTTTTCCCAGGCTCCAAAGGACAAATGGTAAAGCCTCGAATCTTCTAGCCCCGGCAAGATCAATGAATTGACTTTAGCGCGGTTCAGACTCCCAAGCCTCAGCGGCAATTGAAGGCAGTCTAAGTAATCTTTCAGAAGATAATTGTACAAACTTGCTCATCTCAGACCACTTCTGGCCTGAATTGCTCATGAAATGCCGCCGACGCGGCCAGCTTAACCAGTGGGAAAGACAAGCATTTTTCCCTGGCAAGGCGGTTGAAGCAGATGGCACCAGCGTTGCTCTATTAGCGGAACATCAATTCCATCGGAGGAGCCGCGATGAAACTACTGCTTGCGACCTTGTTTAAAAAAGTGCCCGTGAGAACGACCAAACAGAGAGCTACGCTGTGTAAGCGCTGCGGCGCGCGAATTTATTCCTTGAGTTATCTGAAAGCGCATCTCGAAGCGCACGACAGAAAGACTCATTGAACATTCACGGCGAACAAAAGCGTCGGAACAATGAACATCTCAGGTCGAGCACTCTGGCGCTACGTCGCGAGCATTCATGAGTAATAATGCATTTGGATAAGTTAAATACCCATGAGACGCCTTCAGAAGAATTCGCCTCAAGAAAATTCGCCCGGCGCTAAACAACGCTGCAATCACCCGCTCGCCGTCGTCATCGACCCCACGGATCGTGAGCTCGGCGAACTGGAACAGATGTTGGCGCAGTGCCCGAACTGTAGCCGCTGGTCGCCTGGCGACGGTCCCATCATGGCGGTCGTGTCGAGTCACCACGACGCCGGCAACGAAGAGCCCAAAGAGCTTGGCTAAATCATCGCGCTGAACCGAACTGCGTCGTGCGAAACCGACGGTTACCGGCTACGCCCGATCAATCAGACAGAGTTGTCGACTTAGTGTCTGGAACAAATCAAGGAACCCTAAATGGAAGCCGTTAAAATCATAATGCCCTCGGCCGAACGAAAGCCCTGCGTCTGCGGCGCCACCCTCACCATGAGCTATGCATCGACCAATAAACGCGATATCGACGTGTGGCTCTGCTCGCGCCACTGCGGCGCGCGCGGATTGACTTACGAAGGCGCGCTAAGGCGCAAGATCCGATTGGATTTACTGAGCTGGGGCGATCTACGGCGCAATGCCCAAGCCCTGATCGCCGCACATTCGGACGAAGATGACATTTGCATATTGCAGTGATCGCGCCCCGAGATTCGAACCTGTCAGATGGGTCGCCGTTAGCGGGACCGACCGATTGATGATGAGGAGGCAGTCCGTTGGCTCACCGTGCTTGCTTCACTGTTCGATATGTTTGATCCATTTTGTGATCGCCTCGATGACCTTTTGCTCTATGCCGAAAAATCCGTGACTAGCCAGTGGATCGCAGGGCTCTGACAAAGGGTGGCCAGTGATTTCCACAACTTGAATCACCGGCGCAGCAGAACGAGCCTGCCGAACAGCCCATGGCTCAATTCCAACGAGAATGGCAATTAAGACAGCATCACTATGAATGAATTCTTCACGCGAGAGCCTCCTTCCAAAGTCTGTCTTATCCGAATTACAAAGCTGCGTTACGAGAGGCGACACTCTACAGCGCGGAAGGATTGCCGGGAATCTACCGACGCGGCTGTGACGTACCTGTAAGCCCGGTACGTGGCATAAATCCCTAACGCTATCGCGCCGTAGATGATGAAAAATGAAAGGATGATTCTCGGCCAGTGAAAGGCTTGCTCGCGCCAGTAGATGGGCTCATCAATGAGTTTCATTGCCGTCATCCCTTACCCTTGCTTCTTCAGCTTCGACCAGTAACAAATTGATCTCCTTGGCTCTCACATAGGCGAGTCCGCCGGCGAAACAGGTAAGAGAGACGAGATGCTTGGCAACTTCGCCGGTGAAGAAGTTTTATTGCTTTGAGGTGTAGCAGCAAGCGATATGCCACGTTCGGCCGGACTACGCTGGTAGAATCTTCGGATCTCCTGGGAGTTTCTATGCCATGAAGGTATTTCCAAGAGGGGGCTTCGAGTGAAGCACGTCTCGTTCAATGACGTACTTGGCGGTGACCGACGCGCGGTCGGGATTTTGGCGCAGCGCAATTCGCAAATTTAAAGAGGGCAGGCATTTCACGCAGAGGCGGCACGGGACGCGGCGAATTTGAAGCAAACGAAGGCGGCACTCAGAGAGGCGGAAAAGAAAGGAACCGTGTCGTGGGAGAAAATCAAAAGGGATACGAGCAACAAGCGCAAGAGGCAAAAACACTGAGGCCGGCAACCTTTCGGAAGCCGGCCTCGCACCCTAGCCCGCAGGCATAGGGGGGATAACTGAAAAAATTTTAAATCGCTCTATGGATCATGTCAAGAGACCAGCCCGTCAGCGCAGATGAGCAGGGGCGGTTGGACAAAAAGAACCCCGTCACATGTCCTGAGTGCGGGCATGAATTCGTCCCATAAACTCAGAATCGACTGGTGTAGTTACGATGCGGCCATGTATGCCGTGCAACACTGGCACTACAGCCGTTCGCTGCCGTGCTCGAAGACAGCGCGGCTAGGTGTATGGGAAAATGAGAAGTTCATCGGTGCGGTTGTGTTTGCCTGGGGTGCGAACCGACACCTTGCGGGTGAGTATAAACTCAAGATGACGGCCTCCGCAGACGTGACACGTTCCGGCGGTTTTCGCCCAGACTATCTTTCGTTCGCTTGCCGTGAGTGTTGTCCGCCGATTTGGGTTCGTGGGTATTTCACGGCGCGCGCAGACTGCTCTAATGTGATGATGCTTCACGGTACGGATTGCCTACTTTGAGCCTGGCTGGAACCGACGAGTTCTTTCCAGAGTGACCGGTCGACCTTCATTCTGATTCGCCACTGTGTTCCCTTACTCCAAAGTCCCCGCCGACTCTGTCTTATCGATAAACCTGTTGCGAGTGCCCTGGAGTTTTTCAATTCTGTTATTTCGCGACCATTCCTGCGCATTTGGCGGATCGGCTAGATTCCATCGCTTCAACATCGGCGCCATGCCGTTCAGGTCTAGGCCATACGCGACGTGCATGTAAAAGAGACTTCGCGCGATATCGCCCTTGACCGCGTTTCGAGGCTCTACGAGGGCATTGGTACCTTGACCCCGCTTGTAGTCGCACTTTAGGTCGGCAACACTTGGTGGAAGGGTTGGCTTACCGCCGGGAATCTCACCAAACAGCTTATCCCCTCTGCTTGAGTTAATTGCGCCAACGGCCGGCCACAGGTTGGGAAGATCCGCTTCGGCAAATCCGTAGGCCGGAACGGGACATTTATTGCGGTTTCTGCACCCGTGATGAGTCGCAATTAGCTAGCTGAGTTTGCTACCACCTTTTCAACTCACGGCCTGGCATGACAACATCATTTGAACGTGAACGTATACAACTGATCCCACGCGCCGTTCGTGTTAATAACATGGAAGGCAATCCAATTGCCGCTTTGACAGGCCGGGGCCAACGCGATTAGCACATCCTTGTCGTTTGAATACCAAACGCCACCGTTAGTGTCGATAAGGTAATAGAAGCCATTAATTCCTGTGCAGTTTGATGGACGTACATAGTTCCAACCAAGAGCCACGGATGTGACTGGCTCCATTCCGTTCGTAGGCGCTGACGTCTTTGCTTGAGCCCCCGCAACAGTGACAGAACCAAAGAATAAAATTGCTACCAGTAAAGCTTTAATGGTCATATCTACCTCCTTTTATGTATGCTTCACCGCCTTACAAGCAACCTTGATGCCAAGGGAAAACCTAAGTAATTTAGATTGAATTTAGATTTGATACCTAAGCATTCTATGCCAAAAGTCTTAGTGTGTGGCAAACACAGTGACACAAAGGTCAAACCCGCTTGAAGGCCGAGATGCTCTCGTAGCACTTCCGGGGAGCGTAGGTATGTTGAATTACGAAACGGGGGCGCGAAGGGCTTTTGATGTGCTTTTCGCCCTAACGACAATCTGCGCCAGCCGATAACCGCACCTCAAGCAATGGCCGTTCACTGCCTGGAGCTGGGTGTTGCGGCCTGGTTCACGTATTGTGATGCCGACGTAGCCGTTACAGCGGGGGCAAGCACGGGCGAGGTATTTAGCCATTCGTAGCTTGCCCCTTCAGCGACACACTAAGCAGACTCAATTGCGACATTTCCTTGACGATCTCACCACGGCGGGGGTCGTCTGGCTCCACGGGCGAGGGCGTTCAAGCGCTCTGTTAGCGGTTCCATCTAAATCCGCTGCCGTTTATCGCCAACAGAATGAGATTGCAAGCGAAGTAGACGCGAGAAAGACAGCGGCGAGCTAGATAGCGGGCGACCTTCGATCAACGATGCGGACGTTTTCTCCGGATACGCCTCTTTTCTATCTCGTACCGCTCGATGACCAAGTCTCGGTAGCACGAATCCACAACGAGCCGGGCCAGTTCCGAGCCGAACCATGCAGCAACTCCTTCGCCGTCAAATTTCATGCACGAGAGGCGGAATCGAGTCAGCTCCACAACCGAGCGATTGGATCGGATATAGGTAATGCTGCCCGTAGCATGCCAGCCGGTAATATGCCCCAGCAGCGTTTCAATTATGGGTTCGGTCCCGCCGGATATCTGAAATGTTCTGTATGGCTCGGTCATCGTTTCGGTCCCCGCCACTTATGATGCACAAAATACAGATTCGGGTTAATGCCCGCCGCATGCAACGCCTTACCCCAGCTTCCAAAATAAGCTTCCGCTGCGCTTACCAGCGCCGGGCGCACTTGTCGCGCTTCTGCGTAAGCTAGATTCTGTTTTAAATGGTGCAGTCGTGAATGCATCGAGATAGCTCGCCAGAACTGTTGCATTGCAGAGTGCGATGGGCAAGATAATTCCATGGCTCTTTCATCGTGACGGTCAGCCGATAAGGCTTTTTCGAAAATCGTGGATCACCGCGTGTGTTAAGGCCGGCCTTGGGACGCGCATCACGGACACTAATGGCAAGTCATCAAAGCCGTCGCGCATCGCATCCCTCACGATTTCCGCCGGACTGCTGTCCGCAATCTGGAACGGGCAGGGGTTCCTAGGTCGGCCGCGATGGAAATGGTCGGTCACAAAACGATGGCCATTTATTCCCTTATGCGATCTGTGATGAATCCATGTTGAAAGATGCCGCCGCAAAATTGGAGATTCTCCACCAGCAAGATTCAAATGCCGAAGTAATGGCAAAGTAAAGGCTGTTTATGGAATTCAGTCGAGAGCGCAGAGACTTTAACTGGTTGAATTTACAAAGGGGAAAATGTGGCCAGGGACAGAATCGAACTGACGACACGAGGATTTTCAGTTATCATGTAAGCCCGAGACTATCCGCATCCATCTGCGACCATCGGGATGAATTCAATCAGTTAACCCGCTCCA